>JBCCEE010000193.1:0-14353 GCA_039030415.1 Acidobacteriota bacterium | reverse complement strand
GCAGTACATCGAGCTCGGGACGCCGGGCTCGAAGAGCTTGACCACCGGCTGGCTCACCCGCCATATGCAGACCGCGGGCAACCTGCCCAACGAGATCGTCATGCCCTCGCTGGCGATCGGCGACCTGCAGCCGGTGTCGCTTCTGGGGAGCCTCGACACGGTCAACATGAACGACCCGCAGAGCTTCAACTTCGACAACGGACCGTGGCGGTGGCGCGACGCGCAGCGGACCGCTCTGCGCGACATGTACGAAGCGAGCTCGTCGTGGATGCACGACGCCGGGGTGCAGGCGATGGACGCCGTCGACATAGTGTCGCTCAATATTGGCGACGCCTACACGCCGGCCAACGGCGCGGTCTATCCGGACGGGCCGTTCGGTGACCAGATGCAGGTGCTGGCGCAGATGATCAAGCTGCAGCTCGGCCTGCAGGTCAGCACCATCGACTTTGGCGGCTGGGACACCCACGATGCGCAGGGGGTCGGCAGCGGTGGCTACCTGTCAGACATACTCGGCGAGCTGGCGAACGGGCTGGCCGCCTTCTACCTCGACCTCGACGGCGCCGGCAGCGAGAACTACACGCAGCGCTTGACGGTGGTCGTGCAAAGCGAGTTCGGGCGCGAAGTGCGCGAGAACGGTGACAACGGTACCGAGCACGGCTATGGCAACAACCTCTTCGTGCTGTCCGGAAATGCCGTCGGCGGCTTCCACGGCAGCTGGCCCGGGCTGGCTCCCGATCAGCTGGTGGAGGGCTCCGATCTCGCCGTCACCACCGACTACCGGCAGGTGCTGAGTGAAATTCTCATCCGTCGAATGTGCAATCCGGCGATAGATCTGGTCTTTCCCACGTATACTGGGTACCAACCTCTGGGTGTGGTCCAGGGGGTAGATCTTCCACCGGGTAGCTCGGGAGCCATCTTTGCGGATGATTTCGAATCAGGAAGCCTGAACGCCTGGAGTTGATCGTCAGTACGACTAACGCCTGTTTTTGAATAGGGGATCAAGAGTGGGCAATAAACGTTTGATGCGGAGTGTCATGATCGACGTGCTCGATTGATTCGACGATCGAGTCAGCGTCAATGCAACCTGGATCAGCCCACCCTCGAGGTGGGCTGATCTGTTTTGAGATCCAGGGTTGGGAAAAAACTCCGGGCTTCGTGCCGCGGGGTTGATACAAGTCGCATTCTGATTTGCGCGTTACCAGGTGAAGCGCCGAGAGAGAGGAACGCAGGAGAGCTCTCGGCGCCCACCGGGCAATTCAGCCCCTAGGAAAACTCGAGGTCGAGCGCGCCGCGTGGCGATCGCCCGCGGACCGCTCGGATCTCGGTCCAGCACCCTCGGCGAGGTGCAGCTGTGCCCTCGCCGTCCGGCGGAAGTGCGTCTGAGGGGGACGCTCGCCGAGAGGCCGTGCATGGAACGCAACAGGAGGAATGGACTTCAATGATCGCTCGTAGTTTCATCCGACACACGACACGGGGTTTGATCCTGGCCGCCTTGTGGGCTCCACAAGCCGTGATGGCTCAGACCGCGGCAACGCCCAATCTGCACCCCAATTTGGTGCGTGGGCAAGGCGAAGACGGCCGCTACGACACCGATGACGCGGTGGCCGTCGACCTGTTCAACGGCAACCTGATGATGGACGTCGCGCTCGGGCAGACCTACCCGATCGACGCTCGTCTCCAGTATCAGGCCAAGCTGCACTACAACTCACATATCTGGGACTTCGCCGCCGACGGTACCGGCTCGCCGGTAGCGCTTTCCAACGCGGGTCTGGGGTTCGATCTCAGCTTCGGCCGCCTGCTGCCGCCCTCGACGGGCATCAACGGCACGAGCCAGTGGGCGTACGTCGAGCCGGACGGCCGCACTCGGCTGTTCTTCTCGGATCTGCACTGGGATACGGCGGATCCGAGTGATCCCGGAGACGCCTTCCGCTACACCCGCGACGGCAGCTACCTGCGGCTCCACCTGATCTCGCCCGGGCTGGCGCGCGTCGAGTTTCCGAACGGTACCTTCCGTGAAATGGTTCCGATGGCCGGCGAGTGGCGCACCCAGCGCATTGCCGCGCTCGATGGTGCGAACCAACTGCTCATCACCTACGCGCCCGACGACCTGACCTGGACCCTCGACGACAGCCATGGACGCACGCAGGTCGTGCGCTTTGTGGCGGATCCGGCGCGGGCGGGTGGCAGGCTGGTGAGCTCGGTCGAGCTGTCGGCGTTTGGCGGCACCCGCGCGACCTATCAGCTGAGTTACCAGCAGATCGTCGTGCCGCGCGCCTGCAGCGATCCTCGCGGTGGTACCGAGACGGTCTCGGTGCTGACCTCGTTGACCGATCCGGTCGGCTTCGTGCGCACCTACACCTACTACGACGTAGCCGATGGCTGCCTCGACGGCGGGCGCCTGCGGACGGCTCAAAACGTCCACGGCGGCATCATCGAGCTCGACTACGACGCCTACACCTTCCCCAATCAGACCTGTGAGCAGGCTTCGCCGGTGCCCCTGACCGAGGTCTCGGGCGTCGTCCAGCGTCGGCATCTGCACCCGCTGGGTCAGGTGATCGGCACCTGGACCTACCAGCCGAGTCATGTCTTGGCGGGTTGCGCGGCCGACGAACGGCGCACCGCGGTGGTCACGCCGCGCGGCGATCGCATCATCCATTACTTCGGTGCTGGCGGCGATGGTGCGTCAGTGGGGGAGTCGGCGGACTACGCGCTGCCGGTCAGCGACCTCGAGGTCGATACCGCCAACAGCACGGCGGCGGTGCGCATGGCGCTGGCGACCCGCATCTGGGATTGCGACGAGACCGGCGGCAGCTGCCAGCTCCAGCGTTCGATCTGGGAAGGCTGGAATCAGGATGAGCGCTGCGCTGACGCTAGCGGCAACTGCTTCGCCACCAACCGCCGTCTCGAGATGCGGCGAACAGTGTTCCACGACGACGAGGATCGCTTCCGTCACATCGTACACTCGCATTTCGACGGTCTCGGCACCTACCGCACGATGACCAAGACCAGCGACTTTGGGGCAGCAGACCTGCAGACCAAGACGCGCTGGGCCAACCCGGAGGCCGGCAGCTATCCGTTGATTCTGGGCAAGACTGGTGTTGCCAGTTTCGTGGTTCCCGCTACCAGCGCTCCGTGGCTGCTGACCGATGCGAGCTACGAGAAGGTCACGGATGATCAGGGAAGCAGCCTGCGTCGCGACCTCTGCTACGACGCCTTCGGTCAAAAAGTCCGCGAGCGCAAGCGGAGTAGCGCGCTGAGCGCCGATGACCTGCTGACGGTGAGAACCTGGCAGGGTGGTCAGCCCATCGCTAGCGCGCTCTACGGTGGCGCCACTCAAGAGCTCGCCACGACCTCGCTTTGCACCTTGCAGCTACCCGCGCAGCCGGTTTATGAGATGGAGCAGACGTGGCAGTACGGTGCGCGGGCTTCCATGCGTTGGCTGGAGCCGGACGGCACGCCCATGGCCCACTACGTTGAAGATCGCGACATCGATCTCGACACTGCGTTGATCTCGAGCCAACGGGATGTGTCTGGGCTGGCGACCGACCACGTCTATGATGCTCGCGGCCGCTTGACATGGCGTCGCCCCGAAGCCGACGGTGGCGCTTGGTTGGAGATCCGTTACCGCGAGCCTCAGAGCAATTTGGGCGGTGGCTGGGCCGGACCCCAGCGCACCTTCTACAGCCGACCCAACGGCGTTGGCTCGGGCACCCTCATCGGCCGTCGCGTCGAGCAGAATGACGTTTTCGGGCGCCGTTTCCTCGATCAGGCTTGGACGGATGGAACGAATGCCGTGCGTCAAGTCTACGAGTACGACGCTCAGGATCGACTTGTCGCGGAGTCGACGTCGCACCATCTCGGTGAGTCCTACAACTGGCACCGATGGCTCGATCTCGATCCGTTCGATCGCCCGCGCCTCGAGCGTCCGGCGGACGGGACCGCGCATGATGTGACCTACGAGTACTTCGGCGACCGCCTGGCACGCAAGACCGAGTCGAGCCGTCGAGCCTTCGATACCGTCATCGAGACTTGCTACGAGCACCCAGCGGTCACTGAGACGACTCGAGATGGTCAGGGCCGGGAATGGAAGACTCGCTTCGAGCGGTCGCTGCCGAGTCCTGGGCAGACCATCGAAACCGAGCGGCACTACCAGCCCGACGACAAGCTGCGCCTCGAGGAAAACCGGCGGACGGTTGGAGCGAATACGCGCATCGATCGTAGAGAGCTCGACTTCAATGGCTTGGGACAGTTGACGGCCCAGCGTAGTTACAGTGGCTCGGCCCCGACACCGCGGCTACTCGAGACAGTGACCTACTCCGAGCACGACGCGATGGGGCGGGTTCGGCACAAGCTGCAGGTCGGTGATCGTTATCCGCTACCGGGCACCGCCACCCAGTTGAATTTCGATGCCGCCGGCAGATTGACCTCTGTCGAGGATGCTTTGGTTCCAGGGCGCCTGTGGAAGGAGCTCCACTACGCCGAGGCAAACTCTGGCGGGACGTCGGGAGAGGCGCTCGATCGCAGCCTGGGCAAGCTGGTTCGAGCGGTACGCCACAACTACTCGAGCTCGCTCTATGCGGCTGGAGCCCACCACACCGTCGAGGAGACTTACGCCTATCGTGGTGTTGGCGGTCGCAGATCTCAAATGACAGCCAGTCTGGCGACTGTTTACTCGTCCAGCGTCGAGCTCCAGTTGGCGCGCTCCTTTGAGACTTCGGTGGCTTACGACGAGCTAGGACGTGTTGTCACGGTCGTTTACCCCCAATGCGTCCAGTGTGCTGACGGCGAACCCACCGAAGAACGCCAAGTGACTTACTCTCACGACTGGTTGGGGCGCGTCACGTCGGTTGAGGGGGCTTTGGGTACGGAGACTCAGGATTGGGCCGACTCGATCACTTGGCACGCTGCCGGCATACCGCAGGAGATCGTCCACGACAATAGCGTTCGCGACATCTTCACGATCGATCCCTCTGGACTAGCCCGGCCGGCTCGCGTCCAGGTCGAGTGGGGGGCAACGACCCACTACGACAGCGGGACGATGTCCTATGACGGTCGAGGAGAGCTATGTGGTCACGGAGATCGAGCGCTCGCGGGTGCGCCAGACGAGATCTCGAACCCTCAAGACGAACCGCTTCCCGGGTGCTTGGCATCCATGCTGCGTGACCCGTTCGGAGCTTGGAACGGCGAGTACAGCGACAATGATTGCATCCTGGACGATGGCCCCGCACCGCTCTTGGTATTCGATCCGTGGGATCGACCCTTCGGCACCATTGATCTTTCAGCGCGGCGCAGTGTGAATACAGGTAACGGCGTTGAGCTGATTCGAGACCCAGAGCTCTATCACCACGCGTGGACTCTGTACGGGGTCGAAGGGCGCATGCTACGAAGCGTCAAGAACCACTATCAGGGGGACTGGTGGGAGACGGTCGATCGAGTCTTTGGCGCGGGGCTCGAGCTTGGGCAAGCTCGGCTCGATGTCTACGCACCTGGGTACACCGATCGCGCGCATTTCCATCGGATGATGACTGAGCATACCAACTGGCGCGGCTGGGCCCGCACCCCGTGGTTCTGAAGCGGAGAGACATGAGATGAACCAGAAAAGACAAAGGACCATGAGACAAATCAATCGCTTAGGTGGTGCCGCGTTGGTAGCGCTATTTTTGATGAGTGCCGGTGCGGTGCAGGCGGCACCGGTAAGTGTGCCGAACAAGTTGAAAGATCCCGAGAGCCATGGCTCCCGCATGTGTTCAGGAGCAGTTAGGAACACGGTAGAGAGGTGCAATACCTGGGGATATCTTCCGGAAGACGTCGAGAGGTACTTCTCACTCAACGACCGGGAAAACTGTCGCGCGGAGTGTACCGAATGCTGCGACACGTTACCGCAGTACGGTGATACCACTGCATTGATTCAGGGCATGAACGAGCTCTGCGGCTGCACGGCGGGCTTGCTTGGTACCGGAACTCAGGTGGGGGCCGCCCCTGGCGTTCTGATCTGCTTGGCTCATAAGCTCTACCAAAACCCCGAGCTCGCCAGCGTTCTTTTTGGCATCGGTCTGCTCGATGGCAATGGCTTCGAGGCGCCGCCGGAACCGGCGGGTGGCACGGTCACTGATGGCGAGATCACTGGCATGTTCGGACCGTCTCTTTGGGAGGGGACACCGTTGTGGGACCTCACGCCCGAAGAGGTCTCTGAGCAGTACGCCTTCATCGGATTCCTCTACGAGAAGTGCGACGAGGCCACGATCTCGCTGGTCGATCAGGCCGTTCAGTTTTGTCATGAGGATTGCGCGGTGCGCTTCCCGACGGGCGACGCGCCACCGAACCCGGTCCCCAACAATCCGGAAGGGGAAAACGAAGGGGGAGGAGGCGGCCAGGGACCGGATGGCCCGGATGGGCCTGGTGGCCCAGGTGGTCCAGACGGTGGCGACGGTGAGAATCCCTTTGAGCAATGCCAGTTCATGGTGGGAGATCGTTGCTTCGGCGCCGGCGGCGAAGAAGGAACGATGAATGAGTACTGCGAATGTGAGGTGGTCTGGGTCGAAGAAGGCTGCCCACCAGGCCATCAGGACGTGTGTGGTAACCAGACCGGGAACTGTTGGCTCTGTGACGAGCAGGATCCGCCGCCTTGGTGCGATTTCACCTGCTGGGGTTTCTAGACTGACCGTGAGTCGCACTAACCGGGCAGCGGTTCGTGCGACCGATCGAGCCGTTCGTACCGAGGCCGGAACCTCGAGCACAGAAGTTCGTTGGACCCAAGAGCTCCGAATCCTGGAGCTCGGTTTCGAGACGGTCGCCGAGGCCGTCCCAACAAACCACGAGGAGGTCCCATGAACACGACGACGCAGGTCCGAGCCGGCGCCATTCCCTGGCTAGAACAGCCGGTCTGACGCAGGTCTCGGCCGAATAGCAGGCGAAGGCCGAGCTCCGATTACACAGAGCTCGGCCTTTTGCTTCAAGGCGTCACGTTCGACCAGCCGCCGGTATCTCCAGATTCGAAGCTGTCGGCGAACACCGAGGCGTTAGTGCTGAAGAACAGCACCAGGCCATCGTGGTCCGAAGAGGCGAGCGGCGTACCGTCCTGCTCGATCAGGTTCTCGGCGGCATCGGCGTTGCCGCGGCCAAACTCGAAGCCGCTCACGAAGTCGCCGGCCACCCGACTGGTGAGCGCGTGATCGAGTACCTGGGCGTTACCGATGAAGTTGAACGAGTAGCGCTCGGCGGCCGGAATCTTGGTCGACCAGCTGGTCAGGTTGGGATCGACCAGATCCGGGCCGGACAGCAGGTTCTCCGACGGATCGACGTCGCCGATCATCTGGCCGATCACGTCGACGTAGCCGTCGGTGAACTGGAAAGCGTTGATATCGCCGATGACCACTAGCGGTACCGTTGGATTGGCAGTTTGGAAATCCTGCGTCTTCTGAGCGATCGACTGCGCCTGCTCGAGGCGCTTCTGGCGCACCCGCGGACCGCTGCCGGCGTCGTCGATGCCGCTCAAGGAGCGATTGTGGTTGCCGAGCACGGCGAACGCGAAGTTGCTGGTGCCGCCGGTGTACTCGGCCTCGAGCAGCAGGGGTGGACGGTCGTGGAGCAGCGAACCGTCGAAAGTCAGGATCTCGGCGGCGCCGAGCTGAGTGACCATACTCACGGTGACCGTGTCGCGCACCAGGTAGCCGACGTCGATGCCTCCCACGTCGTTACCCTCGACCAGCTCGGCGGTGTAGAGCACCAGCGGATCATCGGTGGAGATCTGGGTCGCCAGATCCTGCAGCACGCTGAGACTCTCGACCTCCTGCACCGCCAGTACGTCCGGTGAATCGAGCACGTCGCGGATGTAGCTCGAGAACTTGCCGAGACGCCGCAGGTACTCCACGGTGTCTACGACCTGGCCGTCATCTTCGGGACCCGGATCGTCAACGTCGTTGAACAGGCGGAAGAGGTTGAGTGAGCCGATGGTGAATTCCTCGACGTCGCGTCGCGAGCGTACGCCGATCGGCAGCGGCGCCGGCGTGATTGTCAGGCTGGTCGGCCAGATCTCGTAGTCGCCAAAGTCGAAGCCGATCACACCTTCGGCATCGAACATCGAGCCGCCGCTGATCGTCTGGTTGGCCAGGCCGAGGCGATCGGGATCCAGCTCGAAGACCTCCGGGTTGCCATCCCAGGTTGGAATGTCGCCCATGCCAAGACCCGGGAATTCGACGCCCGGCTCGCGGAAGCAGCGGCTGCGGGCGCTGACGAAGACTTCGGCGATCGGGTCGGTGCCAAACTCCTGGTTCCCGGAGCACACGAAACCGTCGGTGATGCTGACCCGCATGCCTTCATAGCACTCGAATTCGATCGCGCAGCTCGGAGCTTCGGGATCGGGTGATGGCCGGTTCTCGTCGAAGACGATGGCGGTCGGCAGGGCATTGCCGGAAGAGTCGACGTTGATGACCGGCGTGCTAGTGAGCTCGGTGAATTCGAAGAATTCGTCAACTTCGGCGGTGACGTCGACCTGATCGCCGACCGAAACCGTCGGCGGCGTATCGGTGAAGACGAAGATGCCGTTCGAGGTGTCCGGATCGAGGTCGTCGCGGGCGTCCGGGGTCTGGATGAAGAAACCTTCGGCGCGCACCGCGGTGACGATATTGTCCTCGGTGGTCACCGTCTGACCCGCGAGCGGCGAGCTGCTGCCGCTGCCCTGGATGTCGAAGATCTCGACCGCCATGCTGGCGCAGTCATTGGCGGCCCCCGGCGTATCGTCGACGCCGGCCGGCGACGCTGTGCCGATGCGCCATTCGCTTGGGCACAGGAAGGTGTGAGCCGGTGACATACCGACATCGGGCCCGACGCTGGTGGCGCAGTAGGTGGTGTCGCCGCCGCCTGCGTCATCGAGTATCGCCAGACAGTCTTGGATCTGGCTCCACGGGGTGGCGTCGAGGGTGCCGTCATCGTTGGTGTCGAGGTCATCGTTGAGCGCGCCGGTAAAGCCAGACACCACCAGGTGGGTGACGTTGTCGAGGTCTTCGAAGTTGAGGTCGGTGGTGAGGTCGGCCGACCCCAGGGTGAAGGTGCCCTCGGCGGCGACGAAGAAGCCGCTGCCCGGAATCGAGCTGCCGGTGAGGGCGGTGATCTCCTCGACGACACCGAAGTTGGCGTCGTCATCGCCGATCACGAGATACGTCAAGCCGTCGAGCGAGGCCATCGGCGTGCCCGAGAGCTCGAAGTACTCTTCCTGGCCGTCGGGATCGTCGAGCCGGATCTCGTTCAGCGTCACCGAAGTCACTCCGGCGCAGGGGTTGGCGGTTCCGGGAGTGTCATCCTCGCCAAGCGGCGAAAAGGCGCCGATCTCCCAGCCCGACGGGCAGAAGTAGCTGTGGCCCGGAACGAAGCTACCATCGGGTCCGTTGGTGGTGGCGCAGTAGGTCTCTTCACCGCTGGTGGTGCTCTCGATCAGGGCGACGCAGTCTTCGATCGCCGTCCACGGCGTGACGTCGAGGACGCCGTCGTCGTTGGTGTCGAGATCGTCGTTGAGGCTGCCGCTGAAGCCGGTGACCAGCAGGTGGGTGACGTTGTCCGAGTTCTCGAAGTTGAGGTCGGTGGTGAGGTCGGCGGTGCCGAAGCTGAACGTACCTTCGGCGGCGACGAAGAAGCCGTCGGCCGGAATGGACTGGCCGGTGAGGTTGGTCACCTCTTCGATGGTGCCGGAGCCGGAACCGTCACCGATTACCAGGTAGGTGTAGCCGTCGAGCGAGCTCGAGGGTGTGCCGAGGAGCTCGAAGTACTCGTCGTTGTCGGTGCTCGACTGGTCGATGCGGATTTCGTTGATCTGGGGCTGAGCGAGCGCTGGGACGGCCAGGCCGGCCGTCAGTGCGACGATGCAAAAGGTGCGGACGAGGCGATAGAGAGCGGGTCGTACTGGTCTCATAGTGCGGTCCTAAACGAGGGAATCTTGGGGTGTGAGGCGAGGAGAGGTTCAGTGTACAAGAGCCACCTCTGGCCAGGGACCGAGCGGCTGGGTCTTTCCCGAGTCTTGTTGAGTGCTTAATGCGTCGGGGACTTTGAAGCGGGGGACTTTGACGCGGATTCTTCGAGGCCTCGTCCCGCGCCCGTGGCGATGGCGACGAGCAGGACGACAAGCAGTGCCCAGGAGTGTAGGTTGTGCAGGCCGGCGGCGAAAGCGGAGACCGGCTGAGCGCCCGAGCCCGTGGTGAGACTGGCCGCGAGGATCGTCGGGATGCAGTAGGGCAGCAGGAAAGGATAGGTGCAGACCGTGACGTCCAGAAGGTTGGCGCGGCGGTAGGGGCCGATGCCGAAGCTCTCGCCGACCCGACGCACGAACGAGCCGACGGCCAGGATCGCCACCGTCGAGTGGGTGGTGAGCAGCACCGCCGCCGAGACCGTCGCGAAGCTCCAGCCCTCGGCGCCTCGCGGGCTGGTTATGCGCTCTTGCACGGCCTTTAGCTGGTGGCCCAGGACGCCACTGTCCTCGAGCGTCGCTACCAGCCCCATCAGTAGCAGAGTGAAGACGGAAACGCCGAGGCCGCGCTCCATGCCATCGACCAGCAGGCCGCGAGCGCTGAAGCGCTCGGCGTCGATGTATAGGATCTCGGCGGGAGCGATCAGACCCAGGCCGACGCCGAGTGCCGCGGCGACGACGATACCGGTGAGCAGCCCTTCGATCAAGTGACGCCGGCGCAGCAGCAGGAAGATCACCAGGGCTGGCGCCAACAGCATCGGCAGGGCCTGCGGCCCGCCGGCGTCGCGAACCGGCGTCTGAGCGCTGGCGATCTCGGAGCCGCTGCCGAGCAGCGCGTAGGCGATGACCGCCAGCATCGCTGCCGGCAGTGCATAGCGCAGTCGGCTGCGCACGACCCCGCCGAGATCGGCCCCCTGGGTAGCCGCCGAGGCGATGGTGGTGTCCGACACCGGCGACACGTTGTCGCCGAACGTCGCTCCGCCTAGGATGGCGCCGACGAGCACTGCCGGCGCGGCTCCGAGGGCGACGCCGGCGGGGTAGAGCAGCGGGATACAGAGGATCAGGGTGCCGAGACTGGTGCCGGTGGCGCTGGATACCAGGCAGGCGATGCCGAAGGCGGCCAGAACGAAACCCGCGCCGCTCACTCCCAGGCCGTCGGCGACGAACACCAAGCCGTCGATCAGTCCGCTGGCGCGTACCACCGCCGCAAACACACCGGCCAGCAGCCAGGCCATGATCATCAGCAGAACCAGGGGTTGGCTCATGCCCGCCACCAGCGTTTCACAGTAGCGATGGCGATCGTGCGCCAGCGCTAGCCCCAACGCGATGGCTGCGAGCAGTACCGGCCAGAAGCCGCGCTCGTCAGGCGCTCCGGACAGCCCGAGCCAGGCGACACCGGCCAGGAAGACGCCAAAGGGTGCCAAAGCACCCGCAAATCCGCCGCGGAACTGCAGTGCGCTGGCTCCTGGGTCGTCCATCTGCCCGGGTCGTGTCATGATCTGGCCGGCAAGCTTACCGCGGAACGCCGTCCGCACGACGGCCACTCCACGCGAGAAAGACCTAGGAGCCGACCATGGCTGAAGCGTCCGACGAGTTTACGCTCTACGATCTGCGAGTCGAAGTGCTGGCGGGTGAGAAAGAGATGGTGTGTAACCACCAAGTGGGCGACTACTTCGAGCTCAGCGGCGAGAATCTGACCCTGCCGCCGGGGCAGAGTTTTCCGATCTACCCGCTGGCGGCGCTATTGCCGCTTCTGCCGGCGAAGCAGCGCCACACCGCCGCCAACGACTGGATGACGACCGACACGGACATCGCCTGTCCGGATCCAAATTGCGGCGCGATTTTTCGCATTCGTCGAATCGGTGAGCGCACCTTCAGGCACGGTGAGGTCACGGTGGTGCCGCTGCCGTCCGAAGACCGCAAGTAGAGGGTTAGCCATGAGCCCCATACGGCACGAGCTCGTACCGGGATACTCGATCTCGCGCATCATCAACGGCTGCTGGCAGCTGTCCGCCGGCCACGGCCCCATTGCGATCGATCGGGCTGCGGTGGTCGACGATCTGCTGCGGTTGATCGACGGCGGCTTGACCACGTTCGACTGCGCCGACATCTACACCGGGGTCGAAACGCTCCTCGGCGAGCTGGTGCGGCGCTACCGCGAGCGCGGCGGCGACCCGGCCCTCGAAGGCCTGCAGATCCACACCAAATGCGTGCCGGACCTCGACGCCCTGCCGCAGCTCTCGCGTCGTGAGGTCACGGCGATCGTCGACCGATCGCTACAGCGTCTCGGCGTCGAGCGACTGGACCTGGTGCAGCTCCACTGGTGGGATTATGAGGTTCCAGGTTACGTCGAAGTGGCGGGTTGGCTCGCGGAGCTGCAGCACGCCGGCAAGATCCGGCTGCTCGGCGCCACGAACTTCGACGTATCCCGGCTGCGAGAGCTCGTCGATGCTGGCGTCGACCTGGTGACCCTGCAGACCCAGTACTCATTGCTCGATCGGAGACCGGAAGGCGACATGCGTGCGCTGTGCCGGGAGCACGGCATCCAGCTGCTGTGCTACGGCGCCTTGGCCGGCGGCTTTCTCGCCGAGGCCTATCGTGGCCTGGATCAGGCTCCTGCACCCGACAACCGCTCTCAGATCAAATACCGGTTGATCCTCGACCAAGCGGGCGGCTGGGCTGCCTTTCAGCGCCTGCTCGACGCCCTGGCCGAGGTAGCGGGGCGCCACGGTGCGAGCCTCGCCAACGTGGCCGTGCGCTGGGTGCTCGAACGCCAGCAGGTAGCGGCGACGATGATCGGCGTGCGCAACGCCAACCGGCTCGCCGACAATCTGCAGGCGCTCGAGCTCGAGTTAGATACCCAAGACGAAGCGAAGCTGGCTTCCGCAGTCGCCGGCCTACGCCCATTGGCTGGCGATCCCTTCGACCTCGAGCGGATACCGGGTGGCGAGCACCGCCGCATCATGAAGACCGGCTTGAACCGTCGCCCGTGCTAGGATGCCTGGCGAGCGCCTGACCTGGTGCTTCTCCAAGACTCTAATCCGCATCCCCTCCAATCCGCATCCCCGCGGCCAGTGAGTTTTCCATGATCGAAGAGCTCTTCAGCATCGGTTCCTTCTCCGTCAGTCCGTTCGGCTTCATGCTCGTGCTCAGCCTGTCGGCCGCTTACTGGCAGCTGCGCAAGATGATGCAGTACTACCAGATTGGCGACGAAGAAGACGCCAGTTCCTTGATCTTCGCCGCCGGCTTCTTCGGTATTTTGGGTGGCAAGATCTACTACGCGATCCTGTTCAGCGACTGGCGTCTGCTGTTCGATCGCGCCGGCATCGTTTGGTACGGCGGCTTCATCGGCGGATTCCTGGCGGTGATGTGGACGCTGTACCGGCGCAAGCTGCCGGTGGCGCGCACTTTCGACGCCACAGCGCCGGGGCTGGCGCTGGGCTACGCTGTCGGCCGCGTCGGCTGCTTCCTGGTCGGTGACGACTATGGCCGCCCGACGGATCTGCCTTGGGGCATGGTGTTCAAAGTTGGGCTGCCACGCACCACCGAAGACAATTTGAGAAACATCTTCGGCGTCGAGACACCGCCCGAGCTGGTCGACCCGGACGGCTGGGTCGCGGTCCACCCGACCCAGCTTTACGAGACCGCCGGTGGCCTGATGATCTGGGGCTTCGCCCTTTGGCTGCTGAACCGCGGCCGCAAGGCGGGACGCGATATGGCCCCGGGGATGCTCTTCCTGATCGTCATCGCGCTGCTGTCGGTCGAGCGCTTCCTGGTCGAGTTCGTGCGGGTCAAGGATGATCGCGTGCTGGGGGATTTCACCGTCGCACAGGCGATCAGCTTAGTGATCCTGCTCGTGACCGCGGTAGTCGCTTGGCGACGCCGGCAGGCGGAACCAGCTCCTTGATCGCAACTCCACCGCGCGTCTTGACCATCGCCGGCTCGGATTCCGGAGGAGGAGCGGGCATCCAGGCGGACCTGAAGACGTTCTCGGCCCTCGGCGCCTATGGCATGTCGGTGGTAACGGCAATCACGGCTCAGAATACCCGTCAGGTCGCGGCGGTCGAAGAGGTCTCGCCCGAGGTCGTCGCGGCGCAGATCGACGCGGTGTTCAAAGACATCGGCGTCGACGCGGTCAAGATCGGCATGCTGTCGTCCACGCCGGTGAAATTGCACTGATAGCAGTCCTTGATCTTTACCTCCGCGATGGCCGGCAGGTTCTCGTCGATGATGTCTTCCCGGGCCACCACGATGAGGTGCACCGTTCCCAACCCATCCTTATTGAAGCAAATCAGGGACGCGTTTTGCTTGCCCATCTCGAGCACGCGGCAGCCCACCCCCTTGACGCCCAGGCCCTGCAAGCCGCTCGGCAGATCGGTCAGGGCCGGGGTCGGAACG
>JBCCEE010000192.1:0-14378 GCA_039030415.1 Acidobacteriota bacterium | reverse complement strand
TCGCTGGCGCGCTCACCGTCGAGCTCTCCAACACCGTAGTAGAGGCGCAGGTTGGCCGCCACCGGGTTGTCCGGCGTAACGTCGAAGCAGCGCTGGATGGCGCCATCGCTCGGGTTGCCGCAGCTGGTGCCACCCGAGATCTCGACGCGGACGTTGCCGAGGCTGGAGGCGGTCGGCGTGATGTCGACGCCCTGGTATTTGACCGTCGAGGCCGCGGCGTTCTGGATGCGGCCGATCGCCACCGCGGTGGAGACGACGGTGGCCGCCCGGGTGTCCCGCACGGTGCCGGAATTCGACACGCTGCCTTCTACCGACAGCGTCTCGCCGTCGAGGTCGAGGGTGCCGCCCGCGGCCACCGCCAGATCGCCGGTGACCGCCAGGCTGCGGCCGAGCCTGACCGTGCCGGTGAAACCCGACGCCATCGTGAGGCTGGCGACGCTGCCGCCGAAGGTGCCATCGACCCCAGCGTCTTTCGAGCTCGTGGCGTCGAAGACGACGGCGTCGAGCGCTGTCGGTACGACGTCGCCCACCCAGTTGGCGGCCTCCGACCAGTGATCGGTCGTGCCGCCGCCGTCCCAGGTGCGGCGGGTCGCCGCCATCGCCACCGTGCCGCCATCCTCATAGGCGCCGCGGTCGCAGGTGACATCCGAACGGATGTAGCCGCGCTGATCGGTGTCGCCGACGTCGGCGCCTTCACAGATTGGGTTGTCGCCGGAGTCTTTGGCGAGGCCGCCGCTGATCGCCATCGTCTCGGTATCGCCACCGTTGTCGGCCAAGACTCCCAGGCCGGGATCACCACTCAGGAAACCGCTCAGTAAGGTACCGGCGTTGCAGCTACCGTCCTCGACCAGAGTGCTGGTGTTCTCACTGATACTGGCCGCGACGTCGAAGCCGCAGTCCGGCGAGCCGCCCAGAGCGTCGGCGATGATGGTGTTGCGCAGCGTAAGGTTGCCAGCGCCGTGCCACAGGTTGCCGCCCGCCCCCGAGCTGGTGGTGTTGCCGGCCACCGTCACGTTGTTGAGGATCAGCGTGCCGCCACTGTTGCGTAGGCCGGAGCCAGCGCTGCCGCCCGAGGTATTGCCGGTGACCGTGCTGTTGTTGACCACCAGCGTACCGCCCTGAACGTAGACCGCACCACCGCCCGCCGGCGAGCTGTTGCCGACGAAGGTGCTGCGGTGGATGGTGGAGGTGCCGTTGACCAGGTAGAGCGCGGCGCCGCGGTTGCTGGTCGAATTGTCTTTGAACGTCGAATCCCAGATGGTGTAGCCGTTGCCGCAGTTTTGCCCCAGGGCGCCGAACGAGCTGCCGGTGTTGGACTCGATGTTCATGCGGCGGAAGATCACCGTCTCGCTGCAGTTGTGGAACGCTCCCCCCTGGCCGCCCGGTTGATTGCCGTCGCGCAGGGTGAAGCCTTCGAGCGTGATGGTGACCGTGCTGGACGGCGACTCACCGCGGAAGATGCGCTGGACGTCACCGCCCGAAACGCTGACGCTCGAGCCGTCGCCGTCGATGGTGAGATCTTTATCGATCAAGATCTCGCCGCTGGTCAATAGGATGGTCTGGCCGTGGATAGCCGAGCCGAAGGTGAGGGTGTCACCCGCGGCGGCATCGAGCACCGCCTGGCGCAGGGTGCAGGCGCCGCTGTCCGCCGTGCTGGTGACGACGCCCGGCGTCGGACAGGCCGACACCGTGATGCCCACCGTCGCCGTATCGTTCAGCGACGGGCTGCCGTTGTCAGCGGCCCGCACGGTCAGCGAGAACGCCGGCAGGGCGCCAAAGCCCGACGGGTCGGCCACGAAGAGGTTGCCGCTGGTCGGGTCGATCGAGAACGCGCTGCCGGTGTTGCCGGCGGTGATCGAGAAGCTCAGGGAGTCGCTCGGGTCGGGATCGCTGGCTGAGACCGAGCCGATGAAGGTGCCGCTGGCGACGGTCGAGGCGATCAGCAAGCTGGTGTCCTCGGCCGCCGGCGCGCGGTTGATGTCGTTGACGTTGACGGTCACCACTTCGATGTCGCCTTGCGGCGGCGCGTTGCTGTCGAGCACGCTGACGGTGAGCTGGAACTGCGCGTTGACCGCCGGATCGAGCGGCGCCGTGCGCTGGACGGTCAGCTGACCGGTGGCCGGGTGGATGGCGAAGGCGTTGTCGGTGTTGCCGCCGATCAGGCTGAAGGTGGCGACGGTCGGCTGATCGAGCGCGACGGTGCCGACCACCCCGCCGATCGCCGCCGCGTCGTCGACCGCGAAGACCTGGCCGGTAGTGATCGACGGCGCGGTCGGCGGATGCCACCTGCGGTTGGCGACGGGCTCCTGATCGAACGGGTGGGGCGCCGTCGTGTCCTGCGCCTGGATCAGCAGGGTGTAGCTCGGCGTCGTCGAGGCGTCGAGCGCCCCCGGGGTGGCGACGGTGATCTCACCGGTCGCCCCGTTGATCGCAAAGGCGTTGCCGGTGTTGCCGCTCACGATCGAGAACGTGACGGTGCCGCCAGCTTCGAGCCGCACGGTGCCCACCGACGCGCCGCTGCCCGAGGCGTCGCTGGCGGCGAAGACTTGGCCGGGTGCGATCACCGGCGTGATCGCGCCGCCCGGCGCGATGCCACCGTCCTCGTAGGCGCCGCGGTCGCAGGTGGCGTCGGAGCGGGTGTACCCGCGCTGGTCGACGTCGCCGACGTCGGCCCCCTCGCAGATCGGATTGTCGCCGGAGTCCTTCGCCAGGCCGCCGCTGATCGCCAGGGTCTGGGTGTCGCCGCCGTTGTCGGCCAGCGCCGCCAAGCCGGGATCACCGCTCAGGAAACCCGTCAGCACCAGACCGGCGTTGCAGCTGCCGTCCTCGACCAGCGTGTTGGTGTTCTCGGCGAAGATGGCGGCACCGTCGAAGCCGCAGTCCGGCGAGCCGCCCAGAGCGTCGGCGAGGATCGAGTTGCGCAGGGTCAGGCTGCCGCCTCCATGCCACAGATTGCCGCCGGCTCCCGAGCTCGTGGTGTTGCCGGCCACAGTGACGTTGTTGAGGATCAAGGCGCCGGCGCCGGCGCCGGTGCGCAGCCCCGACCCGGCGCGATTGCCCGAGCTGTTGCCGGTCACCGTGCTGTTGTTCATCACCAGCGTGCCGCCCTGGACGTAGACGGCACCACCGCCCGACGGCGAGCTGTTGCCGACGAACGTGCTGCGGTGGATGGTCGTGGTGCCGTTGACCAGGTAGAGGGCGGCGCCGCGATTGCCGGTGGAGTTGTCTTTGAACGTCGAGTCCCAGATGGTGTAGCCGTTCCTGCAGTTCTGGCCCAGCGCACCGAACGAGCTGATCGAGTTGGACTCGATGTTCATGCGGCGGAAAACCACCGTCTCGCCGCAGTTGTGGAACGCACCGCCCTGGCCGCCGGAGATGGCGCCGTCGCGCAGGGTGAAACCTTCGAGGGTAATGGCGACGGTGCCCGGAGCGTTGGCCTCGAAGATGCGCTGGGCATCCCCGCCCGAGACGCTGACGTTCGAGCCGTCGCCGTCGATGGTGAGGGCCTTGTCGAGCAGGATCTGACCGCTGGTCAGCAGGATGGTCTGGCCGTGGATGGCGGGATCGAAGGTGATCGTGGCGCCGGCCGCGGCGGCGGCGATCGAGTCGCGCAGCGTGCAGGCGCCGCTGTCGGCCAGGCTCTTGACGACGGTGCTGGTGACGCACGTGCTGACCGCGATCGTCGCCGTCGCGGTGGTTGCGAGCGGCGGCAGGCCGTCGTCCAACACCTGGACGGTGAGGGTGAAGCGGGTGCGCCCCGCCAGCTCGGTGGCGTTGGCCACCGTCACCCGGCCGGTGGCGGGATCGATCGCGAAGACCCCGGCGGGCGCGCCGGCCGGAACGCTGGTCTGCCCGATGATGGAGAACGCGATGACGTCACTGTCGACGTCGAACGCCAGGACGTCGCCGACCACGGTGCCGTCAGCGGCGGAATCGAGGACCGAAAGGCTGGCGTCGAAGGCGTAGGGCGCGCGATTGGGCGGCGGCGGAGTGCCGTTCGCCTCGTAGGCGCCGCGATCACAGGTGGCGTCGGAGCGGGTGTACCCGCGCTGATCCACGTCGCCGACATCGGCCCCTTGGCACACGCTGTTGTCCCCGCTGTCGATGGCCGAGGAGCCCGGCAGCAGCGCCATCGTCTGGGTTCGGCCGCCGTTGTCGGCCAGCGCTCCGAGCGAGGGATCGCCGGTCGCGAAACCGCTCAGCACGGTGCCGGTGTTGCAGCTGCCGTCTTCTACCAGGGTGTTGACGTTCTCGGCGATGGTGCCGGTGCTGCCGCAGTCCGGCGAGCCGCCCAAAGCGTCGGCCAGGATGGCGTTGCGCAGGGTCAGGCTGCCCTCGTTGAAGAGGTTGCCGCCGGCGGTATTGCCCGTGGTGTTGCCGGCCAGGGTGGAGTTGTTGACGACCAGCGTGCCGCCGACACCTACGGTGATGCCGGAACCGGCGCTGCCCGAACTGTTGCCGGTCAGCGTGCTGTTGTTGAGGTTGAGCGTGCCGCCCTGCACGTAGATCGCCCCGCCGGATGCCGAAGCGGTGTTGCCGCTGAAGGTGCTGCGGTGGATCGTCGTGGTGCCGTTGACCAGATAGAGCGCCGGGCCGCGGTTGCCTGTCGAGTTGCCTTCGAACGTCGAATCCCAGATGGTGTAGCCGTTGCCGCAGTTCTGCGCCAGGGCGCTGCCGAACGAAGCGCCGGAGTTGGACTCGAAGCGCATGCGGCGCAGGGTCACGGACTCGCCGCAGTTGAAGAACGCCTCGACGCCATCGCGCAGGGTGAACCCTTCGAGGTTGATGGCGACGGTGCCCGCCGCTTCGGCGCGGAAGATGCGGGCCGCGTCGCCGGCCGAGACCGTGATGTCGATGCCGTCGCCGTCGAGGGTCAGCGCCTTGTCGATCAGGATCTCGCCGGTGGTCAGCTGGATGTCGCCGCCGTTGAGGTCGGGATGGAAGGTGATCTTGGAGCCGGCCGGCGCCTGCTTGACGGTTTCGCGCAGCGAGCAGGCCCCGTCGTCCGCCAGGTTGCCGACCTCTAGGCTGGTGACGCAAGGCCCGGGAACCGTCTGCACCAGGCGGAAGTCGGCATCGGACATGTCGAAGAAGAAGTGATCGGTGACGTCTACCGTGTCGGCGGTGTTGCGCTGCTGGGCGCAGCGCACCCGTACCCGCGCCGCGGAGTGGGTCACCACCGGTACGGTGATCGATTCGGAGCCGTCGTTGGCGGTACCGGCGGCGAGCGAGATCGGGAAGGTGTTGCCGCCGTCGGTCGAGAGATCGATATTGACGCTGCTGCACCGGATCGGCGCGAGGTCGGTCGAGGCCACGTTCCAGGTCACCGTCTCGCTGGCGCCGTGCGCCCAGATCTCGGTGCCGGCGTTGGGCGAGGTGACCGCGAACGGCCCCGCCGTGCCGTCGATGTTCATGCTGATCTCGTCGTAGGCGACGCCGCCACCGCCCGACGCGTTGTCCTTGGCGATCAGCCGCAGGGTGAGGGTGCGGGCGTGATCCGGCAGCTCTTCGCCGAGGGTGGTCGTGCCGTTGATGACGTCCGAGATCTGCGGGAACGTTCGAGACGGCTCGCTGACCTCCGGGAACCGTCGGAAGAACGGCGGCTCGCCGTTGTTGGGCGCCGAGCCGGCATCCGATGGCGGCTCGGCGTCGGGCAGGTCGAACTGCTCCCAGCTGAAGGTCATCACGTCACCCTCGGCGTCGGTCGCCGAGCCTTCGAGCACGAACGGCGTGCTCCTCGGGAACGTGAATAGCGTCGATCCGCCATTCGGCACCGGGGCGGTGTTGGGTAGCGGGAACGTCGAGCCGCAGCTCAGCTGCGAGGCCAGATGGGAAGTCTTCTGATCGAGACTGCGAACGTGGTACTCGAGGTCGCGAGCCGTGTCGAGGTTGTCGACGCCGCAGATGCCGGCGTAGGACATGATGGAGTCGCCACTGCCCGGCTCGTAGGCGCTGTCCCCCCGATACTGGCTTCCCGTGGTGCCGCCGCATCGGCTCCAGGTGTGACTCATGGTGAACTGGTGGCCGATCTCGTGGGCCAGGATGTCGATCGGAATGCCGACGCCGGTCTGCCCTCTGCCCTTCTGCCCATCGATGCACATCGCGCCACCGACGACGCCGCCGCAGTAATTGCGTAGAAACAGGTGATGAATATCGTACTTGGCCGAACCGAGCAGGGTGTCGACCGTGGTCTGGGCCTGGTTCAGCTCGTTGGTGCCGCACTCGTCGACGAAAGGGTCGGTGCCGGGATCGGTGAAAATGAGCGTTTCGTTCTCCGCCACCAGCACGAACCGCACCGCCGCTTCACGCTCCCAGATCGCGTTCAACTGGTTGATCCGAGTGTTGATCGCCGCCAGGGCGGAGGCCACCGTGCCGCCGTTGACCTGGGTGTAGTCGCCGCTGGCGGTGACCGCCATGCGGAAGATCCGCAGCTGGGAGCCCGAGGTGGTGGTGGCCGTCTTAGTGCCCGCGTACTCAGTGCCCGCGTGCTCAGTGCCCGCGTGATGCGCATGCTCGGCCTCCTCTTCCTCCAGGCCGGGGATCACGATCTCCGGCTCGACCCACGGATACGCCGGCACGTCCTTGAAGTCATAGCTCAGGTGCCGGACGCGATCGCCCTGATTGCGCGGGGCGATCAAGACGCTTCGCTGCGCGCCCAGGATGATGGCGTTGAAGCCGTGCTCCGTCCAGTCGAAGCGCACCGTGGCGGTGGGATCGTCGATCCCGCGACCCGCGTAGCTCTGAATCTGCGGATACTTGGCCGCCAGCTCGGGCGCCATGACGCTCGCCGCGTAGACCAGGAAGCGCGCCGTGCCGCCGTCGGGCAGCGGCAGCTCGATCTCGACGGTCGCAACGTCCCCAGCATCCCTGTCGCTCGCCAGCCCGGCAAGCCGGCTCTCGAGCCGCGTCCCGTCGAGCTCGAGCGTCCGAAACTTCGTCGGCATGTGGATCAGATCCGCTGGCGTGAGCAGGCTCTTGGTCGGCAGGTCGGACCACAGGTCCGAGGCCTCGGCGGACTGGGCCAGGGCCGGGAATACCCCGAGGGTGGCGGCGAGCAGGCCAAATGCGACCGCGGTCAGCGCTCGGGCGCCCGTGACGCGGGACAGGCTCGAAAGGGAGGAGGGGGCGCGAGGAACGGCGAGCCAAAGGCGGGGAGACTTCATGTTGAGCATTTCTTGAGCCGATCCCCTTGGGGACGAATTTTAGGGCACCGAAGCTTTGTCGCGAATGAGGATGCGGCCGCGAGAGTAAACGGCCAACATAACGGATCCTGTTAAGCTTCAGGAGCTTCTTGAAGGGAGGCCGCGATGCTGCTGATGGTGACCAACCGGCGTCTCAAAAAAGGCCGGTACAGCGATGAAGAACAGGCCCGCCAGGGCTACCACTACCTGATCGACCATCTCGGCCAGGCACCGGGACAGGACGGCTTCGGGTCGAAGGTCGGTAAATCCGCCTTCCGCAAGGCGATCGTGAGTGAGCTGGAGCGCCAGTGCAGTGCCCCGCAGATCGCCGAGCCCTCGGTCGGCATCTACCTGCACGGCTACAACAACACCTGGCAGGAGAGCATCGACGAGCTGGTCGATCTCCACCAGGCGCTGGCCGGCGTCCTCGGCCACGACCCGTTCCTGATCGGGTTCTCGTGGCCTTCTGCCGGCAAAATTCGCAGTTATCTCTCGGACCGCGAAGAGGCGCGAGACTCGGTCAAAGCCTTCACCCGCTTCACCCTAGAGATCGCCGAGTTCGTCCGTCTGAGCCAGAAAGACTGCATGGCGCGCAGCTACTGTATCGCTCATTCGATGGGCAACTACCTGCTGCGCAAGGGCTTCGAGTACGCCAGCGACTACCTCGGGGAGCCGGTCGGCCTCAAGCTCTTCGACGAAACCTTGATGCTGGCCGCCGATCTCGCCTCCAGTGACATGAGCGTTCGGGGCAAGGGGCGCTATATCCGAGATCTGTCGCGGCGCGTCCATATCTACTACTCACGCCACGATTCGATCCTGCGTGCCTCGAGCGCCAAGCGCTTCGGCCGCAACCGCCTGGGCCGTCACGGTATCCGCGAAGGGGCCGCCATCGACTCCAACGTCGTGCTGATCGATACCCAGAACTTCGCTAGAGGCGACTCCCTCGACCAGCTCGGCCTGACCACGCGCCGCGGCAAACCGGTGTCGGTACACAGCGCGGCGCGCTATCACCCGCGGATTCTCGAGGACATCCGGCAGGTGATCTTCAGCACCGACCGCGAGCTCGTCACCGGGCGCGAACGCCTCGATCTCGATGACGAGCAGCGCAATCGGTTCAGGCTGGTCTGATCACGATCTGATCGACCGCCTGATCAACCCTAGGGCTTCGCCCGCAGCGGGTAGGCCGGGCGCTGAGGAGGCTTGGGCGGGTTCGCTTCGAGCGCTTCCAGCATCATCTCGATCGCCTTATCGAGCTGCGGATCGCGGCCGGCGATGATCTCGGCCGGCAGCTGCTCGACCTCGACGTCCGGCGGCACGCCGACGTTCTCGACGCCGAAGCCTTCCTCGGTCCAGAACGCCAGGTTGGGGGCGGTGACGAAGCCTCCGTCCATCAGCGGCGGAAAGCCGAGGATGCCGACCAGGCCACCCCAGGTGCGTTTGCCCACCAGCGGCCCGAGCTCGAGCTTACGGAACATCCAAGGCAGCAGATCGCCGCCGGAGCCGGCGTTCTCGTCGATCAGCATGACCTTTGGCCCCTGGATCGAGGCCAGCGGCGACTTGAGGTCCTGACCGTAGCGCATCGCCCAATGACTGATCAGCGGCCGCCTGAGGATGTCGATGTAGTAATCGGCGAACAGGCCGCCGCCGTTGTAGCGCTCGTCTACGATGATCGCCTGCTTGTGGGCCTGCGGGAAGAAGTAGCGCTTGAAGTAGGCGTGTCCGGCCGCCGCGGTATTGGGCACGTGCACGTAAGCTACCCGGCCATCGGTGGCCTCGGTGACCCGGCGCAGGTTGCCCTCCACCCAATCGCGGTTGCGCAGCGCGCCCTCGTCACCGATCGGCACCACCTTGACGTCGCGCGAGTCGGTGCCGTCGGGATTGGGGCCCACCGTCAACTCGACCAGGCGACCCGCACGGTTCTCGAACCGCTCGAAGAGATTCTGCGGCGCTCGCAGCTCCTCACCGTCCACCGCCAGCAGGTACTCGCCTTCTTTCACGTCGACGCCCGGCTCGGTCAGCGGCGCGCGTAGCGAAGGATTCCAGTTGAGACCGCCAAAGACTCTAGCGAATCGGTAGCGCCCCTGGTCGATCGCGTAGTCGGCCCCGAGCAAGCCGCCCGGCAGCTCCTCGAGATCGGCCAGGCGATCGCCGCCGCCGTTGCGGTGGTGACCGACCGCCAGCTCGGAGCACATCCAGCGGATCAACTGATTGAGGTCGTTGCGGGTGGTCAGATCGGCGAGGAAAGGCTCGTACTTGCGACGCATGGCCGGCCAGTCGGCGCCGTGCATTCCCGGATCGTAGAAGAAGTCGCGGTTGAGGCGCCACGCTTCTTCGAAGATCTGCCGCCACTCGGCGCGCGGCTCGATCCGCACCGTCACCGACTCGAGATCGACCCGTCCCTGGCCGGCGTCGATCGTGCCGCTCGCTTTCCCGATCACCAGGCGCTCTCCCGCAACCGCCAGGATCTTCTCGCCGTCGGCAGTGAGCACGAAGGTCGAGACGCCTGCGAGCAGCGTGTGCTTCTCACGCTGGTGCAGGTCGTAGTGCTGCAGACTGCCAGGCGCGGCCCCGAAGCTGCGAGCCGGCATGTCGGTCTCGAGAAAGTAGATCTGGCCTTCGGCCCCGGCGCGCAGGCTGCGCATCGAAGCGGTCGGTACCGGCACCGTCAGGATGCGCTGGCCCAGACCGTCGAAATCGATCTCGACCCGCGGCGCATCGCCCTCGTCCGCTCCCTTCGCGGCCTTCTCACCGTCACCGGCAGCCTCGTCGCCCTCCGCCGCGTCCTCGACCCGTGTGTCTTTGACCTGCTCTTCATCACTCTCTTTGGCGAGAGGCGACGGCACGCCCTTCTGCAGCACCGCGAGATAGAGATTGTGGGTCAACTCCATGTCGGCGTTGGACTGGGCGAACCAGGTGCGGACCGGTCCAGCGTCGGTCGACGCCAGGAAGTAGAGGTACTTGCCGCTGCGATCGAAGACCGGCTCGTCGATGTCGCTCAAGCCCTCGGTGACGGCCGTGGAGCGGTTGTTCTCCAGATCGTAGAGATGGAGCTCCTGGAAGTAAGTCTCGGTATTGCGGGTATGGGCCAGCCAGCGAGAGTCTGGCGACCAGGAGTGCGACAAGCGCGGGACCGGGCCGTACATGACGTCGGACGAAACCTTGGTCACCTCGCCGCTCTCGAGCTCGATCCAGAAGATCGTCCGCGAATTGTCGACATAGCTCAGCTTCTTGCTGTCTGGCGACCACTTGGGATCCGAGTAGAAGCCCGCGCCACCGAGCTCGTAGGCGCGCTTGGCTTCGGGATCGTCCGCATCCACGACGTGCAGCTGATACTCGCCCGAGGCGTCTGAGAAGTAGGCGATGCTGCGACCATCCGGCGACCAAACCGGATAGCGCTCGTGCGTACCCGGAGTGTCGGTGAGCACTCTCGGATCGCCCTTCTTGGCCGGCACCGTCACGATCTCACCGCGGAAGCCCATCACCACCCGCGAGGCCGACGGCGAGATATCGATAAAGCGTACGTGGTCCCAACCCTTCACGTAGCGTGGCCGGGTTTCGATCACATCCGCCGCCACGCCGAGGGTCAGCTTGCGATGCGCGGCGCGGTCCGGCTCATAGAGATGAAGGTAGCCGGCCTGGGCGTAGATGATCGGCCCTTGGCCGCCGGCCTCGGCAGACGCCCGGATGATCGGGAAGTCGGAGTGCTCGGTGAGCTGCGTCACCGAGCGGTCGGCCGGGTCGAACGCGAACAGATTGAATTCACCGTTACGGTCGGAGCGAAAGAACACGCGCTCCCCGATCCACATCGGGTCCGTGTCGTTGGCCCTGCCCGCGGGCTGCGGGATCTCGTCGACGGAGTGATCGACGACGTCGTAGATCCAGATTCGCGACGTCGTACCGCCACGGTAGTGCTTCCACTGCTCGAAGGCCTCGCGCGCCGGCACGTAGGCGATCTTCGAGCCGTCCGGCGAGTAGCTGGCGCGGAAAGCGTGGGGGATCGGCAGCTGGTCGGGGAAACCGCCTGAGACCGGCACGGTGAACAGCTGGTGATAGCGACGCGTGTGCGAGGCGCGCTGGGAGCGAAACAGCACCTGCGAGCCGTCCGGGGTGAAGCCGAGCACTTCGTCAGATCCCGGGTGCCAGGTGAGGCGGCGCGGCTCGCCGCCGGTCACCGGCACGACGAAGACGTCGACGTTGCCGTCGTACGCTCCGCTGAAGGCCAGCAGTTTGCCATCCGGCGAGAACCGAGGCGCGGTTTCGATGCCGGGATGGCTGGTCAGACGACGAGCGCGCACGCCGCGCTCGGCACCCTCGGCACGATCGGCGATCCAAAGGTCGTCGGCGTAAACGAAAGCGACGTGTGCGCCGCTGATCGCCGGTTCATTCAGCAGACGAGTATCCTCGATGTCTATGGCCGCAACCGATCCCGCTCCGACCACGAACACCAACAGCGAACACGCAGCGGCCAAACGATGCAGACGTCTCATGGGCTCTCCAGAAAAAGTGCGTAATTGGTTGAACAGTATAACCAGACCTACGTCGGCCAAACGCTCGGGATTGCAACGTGGGATAGAACGCTGTCGAGAAGCCGCAAAATGCCCGAAACGGGTCTTACCCTACAGGTCTCGAACCCCAGGTCTCGAACTATAGAGTCTCACTACCGGATCCGCTCTGCCCGTCGCTCACCAAACCTGCATCTGCAGGGTGAAACCGTCCCCCGCCTCGAAACAAGGAGAAGCTAGATGTATCAACCCGAAATGCTCGCAGGACAGACGATTTTGATCACCGGTGGCGGCACCGGCTTGGGCCGCGCGATGGCTGAACGCTTCGCCGAGCTGGGCGCCAAGATCGGCGTCCTGGGACGACGCAGCGAGCCGCTCGAGGCGACCGTCGAGGCGATTCACGGTGCCGGCGGCGAGGCCGCCTGGGCGAGCGCCGACGTCCGCGATCCAGAGAAAGTGGCGGCCGCCGTCGACGCGATCGAGACCGAGCTCGGCCAGATCAACGGTCTGGTCAACAACGCCGCCGGCAACTTCTTGGCGCCGTCGGAGGATCTCTCGCCACGCGCTTTCGACTCGGTCGTCCAGATCGTGCTCTACGGCACCTTCCACGCCACCATGGATCTCGGTCGACGCTGGATCGAGCGCGAGACCGGCGGGCAGATTCTCTCGATCGTCACTACCTATGCGTGGATGGGCTCGGCGTTCGTGCTGCCGTCGGCCTGTGCCAAGTCTGGCGTGCTGGCCATGACCCGCTCGCTGGCCGTCGAGTGGGCCACCTACGGCATCCGCTCCAACGCCATCGCCCCGGGACCGTTCCCGACCGAGGGAGCCTTCTCGCGACTGGCCCCGCCGGAAATGCTCGAAGCCGGCAAGCGCGCCGTGCCGCTGGGTCGCTTCGGCGATCCGAGCGAGCTCGCCAACCTCGCCAGCTACATGATGTCGCCGATGGCGACCTACCTCAACGGCGAGTGCATCACCATCGACGGCGGCGAATGGCTCAAGACCGGCCAGGAGTTCAGCAAGTTCACCGACATGCCGCGGGCTCAGGCCAAGGCGTTGATGCAGTCGCTGAAGCCCAAGAGAGGTTAGGCGGAAGCTACGTGGCGTCGGTGCCGGACTCGGCATAGAGCCAGCGGTCCAACATCGCCTCGAGCTCGGTCTCGCGAAACGGTTTCGAAAGATAGTCGTCCATGCCGGCGGCGAGGCACTTCTCACGGTCGCCCTTGACCGCGTGCGCCGTCATGGCGACGATCGGCGTGTGCTTGCGATCGCCTTCGCGTATCCGCACCTGACGCGTCGCCTCGTAGCCGTCGAGACCCGGCATCTGGCAATCCATCAGTATTAGATCGTAGTCCTGGCGCTCGAGGGCATCGAGCGCCTGATTGCCGTCGTCGACGGCTTCCGCTCGATAGCCCAGCAGCTCGAGCTGCTTCGAGGCCACCATCTGGTTGACCGGGTTGTCCTCGACCAGCAAGATCCGGAAGCTGCCGCGCGGCTTGCGAGAGCTCGAGGCCGACTGCAGGATGCTGGCCGCCAGCTCCAGCGGCACTTCGTCGGTGCCGAGGCGCTGCAGCGGCACCACTACGCTGAAGGTCGAGCCCACACCCGGCACGCTGTCGATTTCGATATCGCCACCCATCAGCTCGACGATACGCTTGCTGATCGCCAGACCTAGGCCGGTGCCGCCAAAGCGGCGGGTGGCCGAGCTGTCGGCCTGGGTGAAGGCGTCGAACAAGACCGCCTGGGTCTCGCGCGAGATGCCGATGCCGGTATCACTCACCGTGAAGCGAATCCGTAACTCGCTGCCGTTCTCTCCCGCCGGTTCGACGCTCAGTTTGACATGCCCATAGTCGGTGAACTTGATGGCGTTGCTCACCAGGTTGATCAGCACCTGCTGCAGCCGCGAGGGATCGCCCAGGAGACGCCCCGGGACGCCTTCTGAAAGCTCCAGCTCGAGCGCGATGTCCTTCTCCGCCGCGCGCGGCGCGAACATCTCCATCACCAGATCGGCGACGTCGGCGAGGCGGAAACCGACCTTTTGCAGCGTCATCTTGCCGGCTTCGATCTTGGAGAAATCGAGGATGTCGTCGATGAGATCGAGCAGCACGCCGGCTGACATCGACACCGTTTCGACGTCTTCGCGGTTGCTCGGCGGCAGATCCGCTTTCAGCAGCTGCTCCGCCGAGCCCACGATGCCGTACATCGGCGTCCGGATCTCGTGGCTCATGTTGGCCAGGAATTCACTCTTGGCGAGGTTGGCGGCCTCCGCCTGGTTGCGAGCCTCCTCTAGCTCGTGAGCGCGGATCTCGAGCAGCTTGGTGTTGATTCGACCGCGCCAGTTTTCACGGTGGAACTGCCGCCCTTGCATCACCAGGTAGATCACGAAGATCACCCCGGAGGCTGCGATCCAGCGCGCTTCGGGCGTGCCCAGCCACAGCAGGGCGGCCGTCGGCGGCGCCAACAGAACCGCGAAGAAAACCAACAGGACCGAGAAATCATGGGTGTAAACGAGCAGCGCCATGGTGCAGACCAAGGCGGTGATCAGCATGGCGAGCAGCGCGGCCCAGCCTGTTCCATAGTCGACGATCGCACGGGTCACCAGGCCACTCAGCAACGCACCCGAGAGCAACAATCCGGAGACCACCCCGATGCGCCATAGCCGGGGGCTGTGATCGTAGACGCGATCAAAGTTCTG
>JBCCEE010000191.1:0-14451 GCA_039030415.1 Acidobacteriota bacterium | reverse complement strand
AGCGTGTAGGTCGGGAAGTTCCCAAACATCCCTTGTGACCAGTGGATATCCTGCAGCACTCCGGTGGCAGCATCTGTCGGTCGGATCCCGAGCAGCTCTTCATAGAGCTGATCCCACGCTTCCGGCAGATGGCGCACCTCGAGCTGACCGCCGAACAGCGCTCGCTCGAGCTCGAAGCGTGCGATCAGCTCTATGAAGAGCTGCTCGGGATCCGACCGACAGATGCTGCCACCGGAGTGCTGCAGGATATCCACTGGTCACAAGGGATGTTTGGGTACTTCCCGACCTACACGCTCGGTACCATGGCGGCCGCTCAGCTCTTTGTGGCCGCCGAGAAAGCGCTGGGGGATCTCGAGCAGGCCTTTGCCGAAGGCGAATTTCAGCCGCTGCTCGACTGGCTGCGCGACAAGATTCATCGCCACGGCGGGCGCTACGAGGCTTCCGAGCTCATCGAAAGGGCAACTGGTAAGCCACTGTCTCCTGACGATCTCATGGCTTACCTGCGCAGAACGGTCGAATCGGTATACGGCGACCTCGGCTGAGCCAGCGGCCCGTCAGCTGACAGGGGCTTTCAGCGGACAGGAGCTCCAGCCACCCTGAGCCGTTCATGGGGCGCTACCCGGAGTGCCTTATAGCCAATGTGCTATAAATGGATGAGGTAGGGCGAGCAGGGCTAAATCGTCCTGCTTGAACCCTTCGTCTCGAGACTCGCACCCACAGACGGACACAGCAGACAAGTGCAACTCTTCCAGCAAGGTCGTTCTAGTGATCGACCGACGGTTGGCTAGCACTAGCCAACCCAGGCAGGACGAGAGATTTTGGTATATTCGAGCTGAGCCATAGATAAATTTGTCTCGTCCGACGATCCGATACCGGATGCCAGGGGATTGTTATGGAGACAGCCAGGAATGCGAGTCGTGGAAAAACGCCCGATGTCACAGGACTCCTGAGCTCATGGCGAGGGGGCGATGCGGGAGCGATCAGCGAGCTGATGCCTGCGGTTTACTCCCATCTGCGTCAGCTGGCGGAGCGTGCCATGCGGGGAGAGCGACGCGATCACACTCTGCAAGCCACGGCCCTGGTCCACGAAGCCTTCATGCGTCTGTCCGAGTCGGCTCCGATCCAGTGGACTGATCGGCGCCATTTCTATGCCGTGGCGGCAGGGATGATGCGGCGCATTCTCGTCGATCATGCGCGAGCACTGCGCACGGAGCGTCGCGGCGCTGGCTGGCAGAAGGTACAGCTGGGAGAATCCGACCCTGTCGGAAAGCCGCCAGAGATCGATTTGTTGGCGCTCGACGAGGCGTTGGATCGTCTGCATCGGGTTGATGCGCGCAAGGCGCAGGTGGTCGAGCTGCGATTTTTCGGTGGCTTGAGCGTCGCCGAGACGGCCGAGGTGCTGGCGGTATCGAAGCCGACCATAGTCTTGGACACACGGTTGGCCCGCGCCTGGCTGTTCAGTCGCCTCGAGGAATCCCGGGATGCTCAGTGAGCATTGGGAGCGTATCGAAAAGGTCTTTGCTGAAGCGGCTCAACGTTCTGCGGACGAGCGTACGGAATATCTCGACGCCGAATGCGGGGAGGATCCTGAGCTGCGCAGCGAAATCGAGAGGCTGCTGCACGCTGATGAGCGCGCCGGTTGGTTCCTAGAAGAGACGGTCGAGGCAGGCGCCGCCGCGCTCTCCGGAGATATCGAGCAGCTGCGGATAGGGCATCGGGTTGGGCCCTACCGTCTGGTTCGTCGCCTTGGCCGCGGTGGAATGAGCTCGGTGTATCTCGCCGAGCGCGACGACGAGCAGTTCCGCAAGCGGGTCGCGATCAAGATCATGCGCCGCGGTATGGATACCGAGGACATCGCTCGCCGCTTCCGCTCGGAGCGCCAGATTCTGGCAAGCCTCGACCACCCCAACATCGCCCGCCTGCACGATGGAGGGACCACCCGGGATGGCCTGCCGTTCTTCGTCATGGAGTACATCGACGGCAAGGCGATCGATACCTACTGTAACGAGCACCAGCTGACCGTGCGCCAGCGTTTGGCCTTGATGCTGCCGGTACTGGCGGCGGTGCACTACGCTCATCGCAATCTGGTCGTGCATCGCGACCTGAAGCCCTCCAACCTGCTGGTGACAGCGACCGGCGCTCCCAAGCTGCTCGACTTTGGCATCGCCAAGCTGCTCAATCCCGAGCTCACGACGGGGAATCTCGCCTCCACTCGGCGTGTCGATCAGCTGTTGACTCCGAACTACGCCAGCCCCGAGCAGGTAGCTGGTGGCGCGATCACCACCGCCAGCGATGTCTACTCATTGGGCGTTTTGATCTATGAGCTCTTGACCGGAGCGTTGCCCTATCGGCTGACCGGAAGTCTGAAGGATATGGAGCACGCGATCTGTGATCAGGTGCCCGAGGCTCCGGGGCTCGGTGCGGATGTCGACAACATAGTGCTGATGGCGCTGCGCAAAGAGCCGAGTCGGCGCTACGGCTCAGTCGAGCAGCTGGCCGAAGATATCGAACGGTATCTAGCCGGTCGGCCGATCATCGCGCGGCGCGACACTCTTCGCTATCGCGCCAGCAAGTTCGTTCAACGCCACCGTTTGGGGGTTGCCACTGCCGTCGCGGGCCTGCTGGTGATGATGGGCTTGATTGTCGCTCTCATCGTGCAGTCGATGCGGGTGGTCAACGAGCGGGACCGCGCCGAGCGTGAGCGAGACCGGGCGACGCGGGTCTCGGCGATGGTCAAAGACATGTTCGAGATCGCGGATCCTGGAGAAGTGCGAGGCAGCACGATTACCGCGCGTGAGCTCCTGGATCGCGGCGCAGCGCAGCTGGCGGAGTTCGAAGACGAGCCGGAGACCGCCATCCTGCTGGACACCCTGGCACGCCTCTACGAAGAGCTCGGGCTATTCGTCAGCTCGATCCCGCTACGCGAGCGCTCGCTCAGCATTTATCGCGGCGCCTTTGGATCGCAGAGCGCCGAGGTGGCGCGGGCGCTCGCCAACCTGGGGCGTTTGCGGGCTTGGCGCGGCGACTTCGCTCGCGCCGAGCCGGTCTTCCGCGAGGCGCTCGAGATCCGGCGCCTGCTCCACGGCAACGACCACCGAGCCGTGCTGTGGGGCATCAACAATCTCGGGCTGATCCTGCACGATCTCGGGGACTATCGAGCCGCGGCACCGCTCTACAGAGAAGGCCTCGAAATTCAGCAGCGCATTCGCGACGAAGACGAAGCGGCCGAGGGTTTTCTGCTCGGTAACCAGGCCCTGCTGCTGTACGACCTGGGAGAGTACCAGCGAGCCGAGGGTTTATATCGCCAGGTCCTGAAGCGCAGGACCGACTCATTGGGGGCCCGCAGCGAGCTCACCGCGGCGGCTCATGACGAGCTCGGCATGACCCTCCACGCCCGAGGGTTGCTCGACGAAGCGTTCGAGCATCTCGAGGCGGGGCTTGATATTCGGAAGCAGCTGGGCGAGGCGCAGGACCGCGACGTGGCGCGCAGTCGGAGTAATCTCGGGCGGCTGCTGGTCGACCGCGGTGAGCTGGACGAGGCTGAGCGTCTCCTGCGGGCGTCGCTCGAGCGCCGGCTGGCCTTGATGGGCGAAGATCATCCTGAGGTTGCCGCCAGCTTGAAGGGCCTGGCGGCCCTGCATTTGGCGCGGGGTGAAGCTCAGGAGTCAGAGCGGCTCCATGATCGCGTGCTGAGGATCTACGAGGCCTCGTTGCCGGACCGGCATCCGCTGATCGCCGAGGCAGAGCTCAAGCTGGGTGAGCTGCTGATGGCGCGCGATGCGTTCGAGGAAGCCGAACCGCACTTGCGGCAGGCGGTCGAGATTCGTCAGAGTCGTCTCGGTGAGGAATCCTGGAAGGTCGCCGAAGCGATACTAGCGCTCAGATCCTGCTTGACGTCTCTAGACCGCAATGAAGCGGCTCGCGGTCTACCTCCGATCGATGCTCGAGCGATCATCGCGGAGCTGGGCGACGAGCATCAGCGCTCGAGACAGGCCTTGACCCGCCTCGAGCGCTAGGGGGCTCAGGGATCGGCGTCTACGACGTCTCCTGGGCCTTCGTAGGTCGGCACCGGCAAGGCGAATCCTGGGAAGCCGTATTCGTCGAGCGGGTCGCCGAGAATGCCGAGCCCTTCAACTTCTCCGGTGGTGATGTCGAAGCGGCCGCTGAGGTTGATTGGACCACCGCAGAAGGTCAGCGGATCTTCGTAAGTCCACGATGAGTTGCCGAACTGCAGTCCGGGGAACGGCGTGAAGCCGCACAGAGCACCGAGTGCGGTGAAGAACGACCAGTTGTAGGGGCCGGTGTTCGCGGTCGCCAGGTTGGCAGCAACAGTGTAGCCGGGCCACGGGAAGGTTGGAATGGTCGAGTCGACGCGCACCAGCGGAGAAACCTTGCGGATGGGATTTTGTGCGGCGACGGCGAAACCGGGGCCAGGCTCGGCACCGTTCAAGTTCAAGAGGGCTTCGCCGTAGGCCTTGTGGTACTGCGCCAGGTTGGCGACCGGCAGCGTCTCGCGCACGGACCAGCCGATCAGCCGGCTCTGGCAAGGGATGACTCTGGCCCAGCCAAACCCGCTAATAGGCTGGATGACGTCGGGATAGCCGAGCGCTCCCGGCTCGATCCTGAGCGTCTGGTTGGGAGGCAGGCTAGCGACCGTGAAGGCGTTGAGCAGGTTGTTGCTGTTGTCGAAGTATTGGATCGTGACCGGTCCGGCGTCGACGGTGCCGACGTTGGCCACCATCATCAGCGTCTGCTGGATGCCGCCGGTGGTCGGGTTGTGGTAGCTGAACTCCGGATTGGTCAGAATGCCGCCGGGAGTGCTTGACATCATGTTCGAGGTCATGCGGATCGCGTTGCCACCCGGAGCTGCTGGCCCCAGCACGTCGGCCATGTAGCCGTCACCGAGGATGGGCAGGCCGTCAGTGCTGGTGATGTTGACGATGACGTCGAAGTCGAGACCCGGCGTGCTGTAGAGCGGCACGAGGAATTCGAATAGACCCGGGTTGGTGGTGCCGAGTGCCGGCAGATGAGGGCCCGTGATCTCGGTCAGGCTGCCGAACGGAGGCAGCGTAACGCTGCGCCAGGGAATCGGACCTGTCACGGTGCCGGCCACCCGGTCGAAGACCGTCAGGGTGATCGAGATCGGATTGGCGGTCGCGGTCGGGTTGATGACGTGGAACCAGGGGAGGTTGGCGACGTAGAAATCTACCGAGCTGATCAGGGACAGCGGGAATACCCAGCTCAGACTGCTCGTGTCCTGCTTCTTCTGGAGCTGCTGCTTGGAGCTCGCTCCTGGTGGAAGGTTGTTGGTGGAAAGCGGCCGGTCGCCGTCGCGAAAGACCGTCGTCGAGCCGCCGACAGGAACCGAGAACTGAGTGGTGTGCTGCAGCGTGGCGCCGACCAGCGGCGGGCTGTTGTCGGTCACCGTGACGCGGGCGGTGCCGACGCCGAAGGTCGAGGCCAGCTGCGTGGCGGCGACGGCGGCGAAGCCCTCTGGCTGGATCGTGCGAAAGACTGTTCCGACGTTGGTGCCGAGCGCGTCGAAGAAGTCGATCGTGGCGTTCATCACCAGATTCGGGTCCGGATTGTCGACGATCACCAGGCCGGTCATGGCCGCGAAGTTGGTTCCCAGCGGGGTGTGGATGAGACCGCCCGCCCACTTCTCTCGAGCCCTGACGCCCTGCAGGTGGGTTCCCGAGTGATCGTAGCGATGATCGAACTGGAAGTTGGGATAGGGCTCGTTGGTTCGGCCTTGCGGACCGGCAGGAATGGGGTCGGCCGGGAAGGGGCAGAGCTGCGCTCCGGCGGGCAGGGCGAGGCAGAGGGCGACGAACCAGGCGGTGAGGCTGATATGCCCGCTGAGCGGGCGACGTGAGCTGAGCTTCATGGCTTCTCCTTGTGCGAGCCGACAGAGGCAGTTCTGTCGGCTCACCTGGAGAAGCGGGAGAATCACCGAGGAGAGATAAGAAAAAATGTCGAATCCAAGCCCGGGCCCGGCTCGGCGGCGATCAGCGGTAGGTTGGATCTGGCTCGGGACGGTTGGCGAGAACCGTCTCAATGCGCTCCATGGTCGCAGCGTCGAGCTTTTCGACGACATCCAGAGCGCGCATGTTCTCGACCACCTGCTGGGGCTTGGAGGCGCCGGTAATCACCGTGCTGACATCTTCGTTCTTCAGGCACCAGGCGAGCGCCAGCTGCGCCAGCGTGCAGCCCAGCTCTTCCGCCAGGGGTCGCAGCCTGCGAGCCTTGTCGACGTTCTGGCGCCCGGCCTCGCTTTCGATCTTCTCGCGCAGCCATTCGTAGTCCGGTACCGAAAGCCGCGTCCCATCAGGCATGCCGTGCTCGTACTTGCCGGTGAGGATGCCGCTAGCCAACGGACTCCAGATGGTCGTCCCGAGGCCGATGTCGTGATAAAGGCGGACGTATTCACGCTCGACGCGATCGCGGTGGAACATGTTGTACTGCGGCTGCTCCATGGTGGGCGGGACCAGGTGCTCACGGCGAGCGACGCCGTAGGCTTCGGTGATCTGCTCGGCAGACCACTCGCTGGTTCCCCAATAGAACGCCTTGCCCTGATCGACGAGGAAGCTCATCGCTCGTACCGTCTCCTCGATCGGAGTGTCGGGATCTGGACGATGGGCGAAGAGCAGATCGACGTAATCGAGCTGCAGCCGGGCGAGCGCCGCTTCGGTGCCTTCAATGACGTGCTTGCGCGACAGCCCGCGGTCATTGGGGCCTTTGCCGCCCCAGAAGACCTTGGTCGACACCACCAGGTCCGAGCGCTTCCAGCCGGCCCTGCGGATGATGTTGCCCATGATGCGCTCGGCCTCGCCACCCGCGTAGACCTCGGCATTATCGAAGAAGTTGACGCCGGCGTCGTAGGCGGCCTGCATGCACTCGTGCGCCACGTCCTCGCCCATCTGGCTGCCGAACGTGACCCAAGCGCCAAAAGAAAGCGCGGAAACCTGCAGACCAGACGAGCCGAGGTAGCGATATTCCATGGTTTGGCTCCTTGAAAGTTGAGGCAGAGCCCACGGTGGCATCGAGGGCCGATCCAGGCGCTGCGGGGCGCAAGGCTATCAAGGAGCTCGGCGAGACGGGAGCTCGCAGGCCGCACGGTCTGCCCGTGCGGCCTGCCTGAGAATCGTGCTGGATCTACTTTAGGACCACCAGCATCACGCGTCGATTCTGACTGCGATTCTCGCGGCTGTCGTTGGCGACCATCGGCTCGGTTTCGCCATAGGAGATCACCGACATGCGGTGGAGGGCGAAGCCCTGGTGCTGGCCGAGATAGTCGCGTACGGCCTCCGCCCGCTCCAGGCCGAGCTTCTTGTTGTACTCATCCGGGCCGATCGAGTCGGTGTGCCCCTGGATCTCGATGTAGACGTTTTGGTTCTCGCTCTTGACGCTGTCGGCGAAGCTGTCGAGAGCAGCTTTTGCCTCGTCGCTGAGCTCTGCGCGGTCGAATCCGAATCGGACTTTGTCGTCGGTGAGGATGGTCTCGTAGAGGAACTTGCCTTCGGCCAGCTTGCCGGCGGCGATCGCCCGATCCAGCGCCTCACGAGAGGTTTTCGATAGCTCGGCGACCTGCTGCTCGTTCTGCTCCGTGCGCTCCTCGACCCGTTCGACGTCGGTCTGGGTCGTTTCGATCTGGCCCTCCATCTCGGTCATTTTCTGGCTCAGCCGTTCCTCCATGGTGCTGTTTTCACGGCGGACGTAGCCGCGCGTCGCGCAACCGCTGTGGAGTAGCAGAACGGCGATCAGGGAGAGAGCTGGTATGAGTTTCATCTGAGCTCCTTTGGGTCGGTTGAGGAAAAAGATGAGGTTCGGGGTCAGTCGGTGGCCGGCAGCCGGCCGGTGTAGCCTCTGCGATGAATGACGGTGACGTCTTTTCCCGGAACCTCGACGTGCAGAGAGCGGTAGCTGGAAATCCCGGCCGCGCCAGTGGCAAAGCCGAGAACATACTGTGCGCGGAGATCTTCGACGATGGCTCGGCAGGCCTCGATCAGACCCTCCTGGCCGACGATAGCGTGATACTGGCCTCCGGTGAGATGGGCCAAGAGATTCAGCCCGTCGGCATGGCGGTGGCGCTTCTCGCCGCGCCTGTTGAGCTCGTAGGGACTGCCAGATTCGAGCCCGAGAACATAAACGGGCATCTGTGCCTGCCGGACCATGTTGCGAGCCGTACCCGAGCTCAAGACGCTAGCGTTGTCGACGCCGTCGGAGATCAGCAGCGCAGCGCGCTTGACGCTGCGCTCGCGTACCGAGATATCCGGCAGCCAAGAAACCGCGTCGTGGAGGGCTGTTGTACCGTAACCGCGCCAGGAAGCCATGGCCTCACGCAGGGCTCCGAGCTCGGTGGTGAAGGGCACTTCGACCTGAATTCTGCCGCTGGCAAATGTTGCCATGGCGATCTCGTCGCCGGGCTGGACTTGATCGAGGAAACACTCCAGCGCTCGTCGGCTGGACGCCAGCTTGCCGCTGAGCGCCATACTTCCCGAGAGATCCTGTAGGTGAACCAGGCTCACCGGCGCATCGCTGCGGTTCTCGAAGCTGTCGAGCGCGACGGGGTGGTCATCCACCCTCAGCTCGAAGTCGTCGACCTCGAGGCCACGTAGGTATTCGGAGGCGCTCCGCACGACGACGGGCACGAGGATCCACTCGACTTCGACTGCCGCTTCGAAGGAGGGCTGCAGCGATTCTGTCGTCCCCTGGCTCGCCGGTGCCGCGATTCCCAGGATGACGGCGCCCATCAGCCAACTTCGAGCTCGAATCGAGAATCTGCGATTGCAGTATGAATCATCACCACAGGCCAGGCGTGATTCTTCGGGTTGTAGCGAGGGAAGCGTGGTTCGGATCTCCGTGGAGTCAAGCCAGTTGTGAGGTCTGGCTGGGAGGGGCCTTCAAGCAAATGAAGGCATCGAGATAATTCGATATCTTGGCGCGCTACCCGAAGGCTGTCAAGCTGACACCAGCGAAGACGACCCGCCTTGGACTGACTCTGGGCGGGCTAGTGGGCAGGCAGGAAGCGGAGGACACGCCGCGGCGACCATCGAATCAGAACTTGAGCAGAAGCTCCAAGCGACCGCCGAACGGGACGCGATCCGTGGCTTCGTCGTAGCCGACGAAGCCATCAGTAATCACCACGAGACGTCGGCCTACGGCGGTCTGGTAGCGGGCGGTTGCGGCATAAGAGTCGCTGATCTGGTCGTCAATGCCGACGCGCGCCCCCAGCTCGACGATCAGCTGCTGGCGAGTTTTGTTGAAAAACCTCTGGTATCCGAAGGCGCCGCCGACGACGTCGCGAGCGCGTCCGGAGAGTGGCGCCCCGAAGCTGCCGATGCCGACCGCCGCAAAGTTGATGCCGGCGCGCCCCAGAGGTCCGCTTTCGGCTGGACCGGCTCCGCGGGCCGCTGGCGTGAATTCGTCAAAGGCCGCGAAGGTCGTCAGATAAACGTGGTCGTAGGTGTAATGCGGCGTCCAGGACAGCTCGCTGAAGAGCAGAATGCCGTCGGTCGAGGCGGTGGTCTCCTCATCGGTCGCGACCGAGCCCAGGATGCGAAAAGCGCTGTTGGTCTTGCCGATGCGCTGGACGGCGCTGATGCCGCCGGTGACCAGGTCGCCGGTGTCGTCGTGGGTCTGCAGGTAGGCGACGTCAAAATCAATCGTCGACTTTCGGAAGTCCGTTGAGGACAGGAGCGCCCAAAGGTTGGCGGAGCGACGCTCGGCGTTGTTGATGTTGATGTTGTCCCAGCCGTAGAAGAACGTCAGGCGAAAGTTGGAGGTGTTGCGCGGCAGCAGGGTATTGCGGGTAAAGCCGATGCCGTCGAGCGTGTCGTCGATCAACATACCTTCCTGGAAGAGCATGGGCTGGCGACCGACTGAGAATCCGACGTCGGTCGATCCGAAATCGTCCCGATCGAGGTCGGGAAAGATCTCGCCGAAGTCGCCTTCGAAATAGAGCGCTTCGATTTGGGCGTCGAACGAATCTTGAAAGGTGCCTTCGAGGCTTTCGTCGGGATTCTCGAAGAAGTAACTGGTGAAGCGGCCGTCTTCATCTAGAGCCCGGACTCCCACCACCAGTCGCTCGCTGCCAGAGAGCTGCAGATTCAAGAAGAGGTCGAGCCGGTTGGTCCACTCGGTGATCCGCGACCCGTCACTGTTGTCCGGTTCGAAAGTCTGGATGGCGGTCCGAAATGTGCCGAACGCCAGCAGCGAAGGCTGCCAGACGGCTCCGGTCGGGAGGCGGATCCCGGAGCTCAGCGTGCCGGTACCCAGGAACGGCTCACCGAGCTCGAGGATCGGCTTGGGGCGCTGGGGGAACCCCTCGGTCTGAAGCGGGATTTTCTCGTCGGTCAAGCGGCTCGAGTGTTTCTTGCCGTGTCCTTTGCCGTGTTCCTCGCCATGCCCTTCGTCGTGGGAATCCTCGTGCTTCGATCCGTCCTCGTTCGAAGCATGATCGTCATCGTGGGAGGCATCTCCCTCATGAGCGGAGTGTTCGGTCTCGTTCTGATGCTCAGAGTCTTCGTGACGGGAGTCTTTGTCAGGGGAGTCTTCGGGGGCGGAGCCGTCGCCCGAGCTCGACTCAGCCTCGGTGGAGTGCGCCGGACCGGTGTCGGCCCCCGCCGCCTCGGCGACGGGGGAGACTAGCAGCATCGTCGTCAGTGCGAAGAGCAGCCAGCGAAAGCTCATGATCTCTCCAGGTCAGCTCAGGGAGAGGCGGCTACCATTTGCTGGCGCGGCGGCGGTGCCGTGCCGGTATCCAGCTCGAGGTCGGATTCCCAAAGCACGAGGTGACCTTCGACGACCTTCTCCGCAACCTCCCGAGCGCTCATGAAGTAGTCGAAACCGACGTCCTTGATCTCGTGGATGAGGTTGACGGGGATCATGCCGGCGACGACCTGAACGCGTGCCCTGTAAGGCCCCTTGCCGGTCAGGGACGCCGGCTCTACTCGATAGCTGCCCCAGACGCTGTCGCCAGGAGCGATGTTCTGCTTGTGCTTGCGAGCGCCAAGTGGGCGACCGGTCAGCACCGTCGAAGACGTCGACGGCCGCAGGAACGGCAGTGGATCCGGCGAGTAGTTTACCGCCAGCACCTGTTCGCGCTCACCGCCACGCACCATGCGGGTCAAGAACCGTGACTGTAAGCTGAGCAGGTCTTTATCCAGCGGCAGCTCGCCGTTGTGAACGTAGAGCGAGTGCAGGTCTCTGACGTCACCGTTGGGGTCGAGATCACCGGAACGGTATACCACGCTGCCCTCGCGGTCGGTCACGGTCACGCGCAGGAACACGAGACGCTCGGCGTCGAAGCCGGTCGGGACTCCGTGGCCGGTGGTGCCGTTGCGCAGCTCGACGCGGAACTTCAGCCCGCGCCTCTCGTCCGCCTGGTCGACCACCATCTCTCCGAGCTGGTAGCCCGCCTGAAGCACCTTGCGACGCTCGCGATGGGCCTCGTCCAGTAGCGCCTGATTCTCGGTCAGAATGTCGCGCGCATCGTAGCGGTCATCGGCTGAGCGCCAGCGATCCGGAAACTCGATGTCTTCCGGTAGCTCGGTCTCGAATTCGTCGGTGCCCCAGCCCGCCTCGACGTCGAAGGTCAGCCACTCGCGGATGGTCGCGAGCTCGGAAGCCTGGGTGTTGTGCGGGAAGATGCCGGGATGGATAACCGAGTAGTCCGGGCCGATGAACATGTGGTTGGTGCGCTTGCGAGGCATCGTCGGCTTGCCGCCGACCACCGCAGCGGGGGCTTCGGCGTAGCCCGAGGCGACGCCCGGCTCGGTTCCCATGTGACAATCCTGACAGGAGACTTCCTCTTTGGCTGCCGGCGAATTCTTGAACTCGCTGAACGCTTCCTCGAGTCGGAAGCCGTTGACCAGGTTGACGTCGTGGCAGGTGCCGCAGAAGCCGGAGGTCGAGAGCTGGAAGAACTTTTCAGCTTCGGTGTGGATGGCGCGACCGGCCTTGCCGCGCTCGGTGTTGACGCGGTAGTCACCGCTCTCGATCACGCGATCCAGCTCTTCGCCGCCCTTCGGCCCGTAGACCGGCTCGAAGAGATCGCCCTCGACGATCGCCAACCGGCCGCTGAGCTTGCCATAGGCCTGGTTGACGCGATGGCAGACGATGCAGGTAACGCCTTCACGCGACGTCGGATGACGATCCATGTTCGACATGAACTCGGGCTCACCGAGGTTCATGCCGACCGGCGTGTGGCAGCGAATGCAGAAATCGCCGTTGGTGCCGTTGGTGCGCTTGAGGATGGTGCCGTGCATGGCGTTGAACACCGGGCTCATCTGGGCATAGGCGTGCGGCGAGACCGACCACTCGCGATAGTGGTCGGGATGGCAGGTGGCGCAGGTCGTGGCGGCCGGGAAGCGATTCTCGAGGAACAAGGCCTCGTGCTCTTCGTCAGCGCTCTTGGGCGTCTCCTGGACGGCTGGCGAGGCGGTAGTGTCTTCCTGTGCGGGAATCGTGGCCACCCACAGCGTCGCTACCAACAGGGTTGCCAGCGAGCAGGCCAGGCCAAGAAGGCGGCGCGGCACTTGGCTGTCGGTTTTGGGAGTCATTCGGTGCACCTCTTTCTTCGTGACTTGCTGCGCGATGCTCCCCACATTGCGTGCAGTACTCACTCTAACACGCTCGAGGCGAGCGACCAGGGCGGGCTGTTGGTCGATCGAGCTCCCCAGTGTTTTAAGCGCAGTAAGTTTGCAATGTGATTCATCGTCTTGGATGTGGTAGAAAGCAGCGAGCTCACCGAACCTGGGCTAGCAAATTGCGGTTGTGCCCGGTCGGCATCCGCGAGAGCCCTGCAACCCTGGTGCTCGTAATTCTGCCGAAGTGACCCATCTAGCGATTGGCGAGATGTGGCTGTGACCCACTTTGTTCGCCCACACGCTGCGAGCGCCTGTTTGGACGAGGCGATCTGTGTCTGACCCAGATTCTGACATCACGACACTGCTCCTCGACTGGGGTGAGGGTGATCCTCGAGCCCTCGAGCGGCTCATGCCGCTCGTATTCGATGAGCTGCGCCGTGTCGCCAAGGTCTATTTTGCCGATGAGCGGGCCGGGCACACCCTGCAGCCGACCGCGCTGGTCAACGAGGTCTTCCTGCGGTTGATGAATCGCCGGCAGGTGAGCTGGGAGAGTCGAGCGCACTTCTTCGGCTTCGCGGCCCAGCTCATGCGTCGCGTGCTGGTCGATCACGCTCGCGGCAAAGGTGCCGCCAAGCGCGGTAGCCATCTGCCCAAGGCGTCGCTCGACGAGGCCCTGGCCATGGCGGAGACCCGCGATCTGGATCTACTCGCCCTGGACGAAGCGCTGAACGATCTGGCTCGCATCGATCCCCAGGGCAGTCGGGTGGTCGAGATGCGGTTTTTCGCTGGGTTGACCCACGAAGAGATCGCCCAAGTCTTGGGGGTCTCGCCGATCACCGCTCGGCGCCAGTGGAATACCGCCAAGCTGTGGCTCTTTCGCCACTTGAAGAGCGATTGACCCGCATCGTTCGAACGTGTGATCCGCATCGTTCGAACGTGGCCACGAGGCCGCGCGAGGCCTGCAGCGAGAGCGCCGCTTGGCCACGGAGTTTTTTTGCTCGCGACTGATCACATTGCTTCGCATTTTGCGCCCTTGTTAGTGAAGCTGTTGAACACAGAGAGAGAGACAAGGGGGCGAGTCAGATACCAGCTAGGAACGATTAAGCGAGCACTCGAGTCCGTATCGAGTAACGAGAAGGAGTCTCCGGTGACTAACACTAGATAGTTGCTGGAGGATTGGGATCAGGCTGGTATCAGGCAACCGTGGAGGACGGCAGCCATGAAAAGAGAAGTAGATGCAGACGGAATGCAGATCTCGACGAGAGAGCTGGATCGATACGTAATGCAAGTCGCCGGTGCCCTGCGGGTTGGCGAGCCGATTGTGACTCTGTTGGTGGGTTTGATGCGCAAGCGCGATCCTGCATTGAAGGATGTCTTTGATCAGCTTCGTAGTCAGGATTGCGACATCGAACAGTTGCCGGCGGGGCGGGAGCTCGAGAAGACCAATCCAAACCTGTTCACCGCGCTACTCAACTTGCAGAACGATAAACCTTTGGTCTTGAGATCTTTAGTAGGTCTCACCGGGCGCGCCAACTGGCAGGAACAGTTGGAAGCAGTATGAAGATCTAGAAGGGCTCCGGCCGGGGGTAGCGGCAGATCTATAGTCCACAATTTGGAATAACTGAGCTCGACCGGCTTTCTTCAGGGAGGGATATCCTGTTTTTGCCGGTCCTATTTTGATGAGGATTCTCCGACGGTTAGGAATCGCAACCGTTGAGCCTCGCCGTTTGATATCTTTCCAAGATCGTGGTGTCTATTCTGTGATGAAGTAAGAGTGCCTCGCGTGTACTCTTGGCATATGCCTTACCCCCGGCGTTTTTTTATTTTCGCATAAAACCGTGTTCGCACAACCAAAAAAGGT
>JBCCEE010000190.1:0-14565 GCA_039030415.1 Acidobacteriota bacterium | reverse complement strand
GCGGTGTGGGCACCGAAGTCCGCACTGGTACTGGAGTCGCGATCGATGGCAAATGCGAAGTATTCGAACCGCACCCTAGAAGGGGAAGTCACCGTCATGCTGGAGCGCTGGGTCTCCGGGGACGCGCAGGCCATCGAAGACCTCTTGCCGCAGGTCTATGGCGAGCTCCGCAAGCTCGCGGGGCGCTACCTGCGGCAGGAGCGCTCGGACCACACGCTGACGCCAACGGCCCTGGTGCACGAGGCTTATCTGCGCCTGCTCGGCTCCGACCTGGCAGGCGCGACGGTGGAGAACCGGGTGCATTTCTTCGCCGTCGCCGCCCGCGCCATGCGGCGGATCCTGGTCGAGCACGCCCGCCGCTACCAGGCGGCGCGACGCGCCTCTCCCAAGGATCGGGTGGAGCTCGAAGACGAAGCGATCTGGGCGCAGATCGAGGCGCCGCCGGAGGAGATCCTCGCCGTCGACCAGGCGCTCGAGCACCTGCGCAAGGTCAGCCCGCGACGCGCGGACGTGGTCGAGATGCGCTACTTCGGCGGCCTCAGCGAAACCGACATCGCCCGCGTGCTCGACGTCTCCCGCGGCACCGTGGCGCGGGATTGGCGTATCGCCCGCATGATCCTCAAGCGCAGCTTGAGGGGCGAATCGGAACCGCGATCGGATTCAGAAGCGGACTCAGAAGCCGATTCGGTCGCTGTCGAATAGCCGGCCACAGCGTCCCTCGAGCTGCGCGGATCCGGCGCAGCAAAAAAAAATTTGCTTCGGGTTGTACAACTCGCCGCGCTTCTGCGCCAGTGGTGGGTGAACGGGCAATGAACCCACGAACCCACCCAACTCGGAGAACACAGCAATGTTTCACAATAGCCAGGCTCACACGACCACCCTGCGGCTCGCCGCAATCGCTTTGATCCTCTTCAGCTCCCTCTTCAACGCCAACACCAACGCCGAAGAAACCCGTCTCGAAGCCGCCGCGATGGACGTGCTTCCCGCCAGCATCAACTTCACCACCCAGGACTTCTTTGACACCCTCTCGCTCACCGTCGGCGGGCCGGACGGTGCGGTGACGCGCCAGAAGCTCGACGTCGCCGGCAGCCTGTCGTTCGGCCTGCAGGACGACGAAGGCAACCCCCGCCCGGACGGCCTCTACTCCTACGAGCTGTGGGGCATGATGAAGGCGGACGAACCTTCGGTCCTGCTGCGGTCCGGCCATTTCTCGATCGCCGAAGGCTCTTTCGTCGACCCCGACCTCGTCGAGGGTGGCTTCGACAAGGATCAAATCATCGCTGACGACCTCATCGTCCAGGCTAGCGCCTGCATCGGCCTCGACTGCGTGGACGGCGAGAACTTCAGCCTCGACGCGCTGCGCCTCAAAGAGAACAACCTGCGGATCCACTTCCAGGATACCAGCTCTTCCGCGGCCTTCCCGACCGCCGACTGGCGGATCGTCATCAACGAGACGGACAACGGCGGTGCCGATCTATTCTCGATCGAGCAGAGCACCTCCGGCAATACGCCTTTCACCATCCTCGGCACGGCACCCACCAACGCCATGTACGTCGATGGCGAAGGTCGCCTTGGCCTGGGAACCACCGCACCCGGTGTCAGCCTCCACGCGGTCAGCGGCAACACCCCGGGCCTGCGTCTCGAGCAGGACGGCTCGAACGGTTTCCAAGCCCAAACCTTTGAGCTGGCCGGCAACGAGGCGAACTTCTACATCAAGGATTTCTCGAACGACGAAGCCCTGGTGTTCCGCATCAAGCCCGGTGCCCCACAAAACTCGATCTACATCGCCGCTGACGGCAACATTGGCCTGGGGACGGACTCTCCCGACGCTCGCCTCGACGTCCAGGGCGACATCGTAGTCACCGGTACGGTAGACGGTCGCGATATCGCCACCGACGGCGGCATCCTCGACGCCCACCTCGGCGACTTCACCAACCCGCACCGGGTCACCGCCGAGCAGGTCGGAGCCATCAGCGAGGTCGCCCTCGAAGCCCACGTCACTGACTTCACCAACCCGCACCAGGTCACCGCCGAGCAGGTTGGCGCCATCAGCCAGGCGACCCTCGACGCCCATACCGGTGATTTCAACAACCCGCACCAGGTCACCGCCGAGCAGGTCGGCGCCATCAGCCAGGCCGCTCTCGACGCTCACGTCACTGATTTCAACAACCCGCATCAGGTGACCGCTCTCCAGACCGGCGCCGCCAGCCAGTCCGCGCTCGACGGCCACGTCGCCGACTTCAACAACCCGCACCAGGTGACGGCCGAGCAGGTCGGCGCCGTCAGCCAAGCCGTCCTCGACGCCCACGTCACTGACTTCAACAACCCGCATCAGGTGACGGCCGCCCAGGTCGGCGCCGACGCCGCGGGCACCGCAGCCGCCGCGGTGGCGGCGCTGGAGGTCAGTCTCAGCGCCAACATCCCCTCCGCCCTGCCGGTCCCGCTGTCCGAAGGCGGCACCGGTGGCACCGACGCCGCCAGCGCCCGCGCCGCGCTCGGCATCGAAGACGACCCGACCCAGGTCGGCATCGTCGGCGCCGGCTCCTTCTCGGGCAGCCCGCAGACCGCGCGGGTGAGCTTCGACACCGCCTACTCCGCCGGCACCAGCTACATCGTGCAGCTGACCGCCATCAGTGTCGACCCGCAGCAGCAGCTGATCGCCAACGCCACGTCCAAGGACGAGGCCGGCTTCACGGTGGTGCTGCACGGCGACCTCGACAAGCTGCTGGCGATCGACTGGCTGGTGCGTCCCGCGCCGTCGGTGCCGCTGCTCGCCATCACCTCGCCGAGCGCCGGCAGCTCGTTCGCTCCCGGCGAGTCGTTCCAGCTCGACTACGCGCTACTCAGCGCTGACGGCGTCCGCGTCACCCTCGATGGCGCGACCTTCGACCAGAGCGGCAGCGGCCCGGTCAGCCTCGTCGCTCCCGCCGCGGACGGCAGCTATGAGGTTCGCCTCGATGCCATCGACGCCGCCGGAAACCCGCTCGGCGCGTCCGACACCGTCAGCATCGAGGTCGCCTCACCGGCCGGCGTCAGCTGCGTCATCGGCAACGCGGACGTCTTCGGCAACGGCTACGTGCTCAACAACATCACCGTCACCAACGAGGGCAGCGAGACCATCGACACCTGGGCGGTGGCGCTGCAGTTCGCCGAGCCGACTTCGATCAGCAACTCCTGGAACGCCGACCTGACGCTGTCCGCCGACGGCACCACCCTCGACGCCGTCAACCGGTCCTACAACGGCACTCTGGCGCCGGGTCAGAGCACCACCTTCGGCTTCCAGGGCACCCACGACGGCTCCTTCGACATCCCGACCTGCAGCGGCAGCAACTAGCACGCAGGGTTTGGTCTCAGACCATCGCCCGCTCTCTGGCGACGGGGCTTCGGCCCCGTCGTTTTTTTTTGCCCGGCCTCCGCAAGGACCCGCAGGAAGATGCGATAAACCCGCCTCGAAGACTTGGGAAGTTGTATCGTAAGTCCCGAGGCTCGGCCGCAGCTGCAGCAGCCTTCCACCACAACCCGCGCTGACGGCCGCCTTGCGAGAGGACCCCATGACATGACGGAGCGTGGAACCCCGACCGCACCCGAGATCGATGGCTCGGACGATACGACCGAGCTGCTCCGGCGTTGGAGCGCGGGTGATGCGGCGGCAGCGGAAGCGGTATTGCCAGAGATTTACGATCAGCTGCACCGCATCGCCACCGCGTATTTCGACCGCGAGCGCCCCAACCACACGCTTCAGCCAACCGCGGTCGTGCACGAAGTGTTTCTGCGCTGGCACGAACGGCCGGCGGCCGAGCTCGAAGGCCGCAGTCACTTCTTCGGCATCGCGGCCAGACTGATGCGACAGGTCCTGGTCGATCACGCGCGCAAGCGACTGAGAGCAAAGCGTGGCGGCAGCGCCGAGGTGCTCTCACTCACCGAAGTTCCGGAGCGCGTCGCCGAGACCCCTGAGGGCATCCTCGCCTTGGATCTGGCGCTGCGCAGGCTGCAAGAAGAGGATCGCCAGAAGGCGGCGGTGGTCGAGATGCGCTTCTTCGGTGGTCTGAGCAACGAAGAGATCGCGGAATCCCTGAAGATCTCCCAACGCACGGTGATTCGAGAGTGGCAGCGGGCGCGGGCGCGGCTGCTGGTCGATCTGTCGGCTCAGCAATGAGCCGCATGAACTGGCAGCGCATCGACGAATTGTTCGACGCCGCGGTCGACCTGCCGGAAGATCAGCAGAGCGACTTTCTCGAGCAAGCCTGCGGCAGCCAGCCGGAGCTGCAGAGCCAGCTCGAGCGGCTGCTCGAGGCAGACCGCAGCGCGCGCAACTTCCTCGCTCGACCGATCGCCCGCCTCACCGGGGCCGCGGCGACGAAAGCCGGCCAGCGCGGTCGACCCATCCAGCGGGTCGGGCCCTACCGCATCCTGCGCCCGCTTGCCGAGGGCGGCATGGGCTCCGTCTTCATCGCGTCGCGAGACGATGATGAATTCGAGCGATTGGTCGCCATCAAGCTGGTGCGGCGCGGGCTCGACAGCGCTCAGATCGATCGCCGTTTTCGGCGCGAGCGGCAGATTCTCGCCACCCTCGAACATCCGCATATCGCGCGGCTCTACGAAGGAGGAACCACCGCGGCCGGCCACCCGTTCTTGGTCATGGAGCTCGTTGAAGGCCTGCCGATAGACGCCCACTGCGATCAGCACGGGCTGACGGTCGACCAGAGGCTCGAGCTGTTCATCGAGGTCTGTGAAGCCGTCACCTTCGCCCATCGCCACCTGGTGATTCACCGCGACCTGAAGCCGGCGAACATTCTGGTGACCGAAGCCGGCGACCCCAAACTTCTGGATTTCGGCATCGCCAAGCTCTTGGACACCGAGCATAGACTTTCCGAGGTCACGAGCACCGGCCTGAGCCCCCGCACCCCAGCCTACTCCAGCCCCGAGCAGGTCCGTGGCGAGGCGGTAACCACCGCGACGGACGTCTACGCCCTGGGGCGTCTGCTCTACGAGCTGCTCAGCGGGCGAGCACCGTATCGTCTGCAGTCGGCTCGGATCCTCGAGCTCGAGCAGGCCATCCTGAACCAGGAGCCGGCATTGCCCAGCCTCGGCCTGCAGCAGGAGCCAGCCGGGGGTCCGTCCAGCGTCGAAATCGCCAAGGCTCGGGGAACCGACCCGAGCTCGCTCGCGCGCCGCATCGCCGGCGACCTGGACGTGATCGTCTCGAAGGCGCTCAAGAAAGATCCCGCGGAGCGCTATGGCTCGCCGCGCGAGCTGGCCCAAGACCTGAGACGCCACCTCGCCGACCTGCCGGTAGCGGCCCGACCCGACTCACCCTGGTACCGGGCTCGAAAATTTCTGCGCCGGCATCGACCGGCGGTCGCGGTCGGCCTCGCCTTTCTAGGGATGATTCTGGCCTTCACCCTGGCTTTGCTCTCCCAGGTCGAGAAGACCTCGCGCCAACGGGATCTGGCCGAGCAGGTCACCACGTTCGTCGTCGGGCTGTTCGACCGCACGCGCCTGCTCGGCGGGCCGGGTCCCGAAGTCACGGCGCGTCAGCTGGTCGACGCCGGGGCCGACGAGATCCAGCGGGATCTCGGCAACGCGCCGGAAGTTCAGGCCGCCATCCAGCACGCGATCGGCAGCATCTACAACCAGCTCGCCGCCTACGACGAGGCCGAGAAGCTCCTCAGCTCGGCCCTCGTGACGCGCGAGGCGCTCGCCGAGCCCGCCGACCTGGCGTCGACCCTGACCGAGCTCGGTGTGACGAGCCTGGAGCGAGCCGACGAGCGCGGTGCGGCACGCTATCTCGACCGGGCGCTCAGCCTCTGCGAGCGCACTTCCGACGCCGTCTGCCAAGCTACCGTTCACCAGCACCTCGGGAGCCTGCTGACGTTTCAGGGCGATTTTCGAGGCGCGCGGGAAGCGCTGGAGCAAGGCCTGGAGCTTTTGAGTCGCACTCAGCGCAGGCCGAGCTCGCAGACGGCGGCTCTGCTGCGAGAGCTGGGGCGAGTCGACCTCACCCTGCAGGACTACGCTACGGCACAGCAGTCGTTTCTGCGGGCACTGGAAACTCAGGAGCAGCTCCTGGGGCCCGACCATCCCGCTCTGGCCACCGATCTGAGCAATGCCGCGATCAGCCACAGCGCGCGCGGTGAGTATCCCTTGGCAGAGCAGATGTGGCAGCGCGCAATCCGTCTGCAGGAACAGGCGACCGGCCGGGTCCATCCCGGCATCGCCAATATCCTCAACAACCTGGGCATTCTCTGCGAGCTGCAGGCTCGGTACGACCAGGCTAGCGAGCACTATACGGAAGCGCTCGACATCCGCCGAGAGATCTATGGCGCCGACCATCCCAATCTGATCAGCACGATGCGGAACTTCGGGGCTCTGCTGCTGTGGCGGGGCGAATACGACTCGGCTCGTCCTCTGCTCCAAGAGGCCGCTCGCATTGCCGAGACCTCTCTCGGAGCGCACCTCAGAACCGGCCGCAGCTGGAATCTCATGGCCGAGCTGTCTCTCGCCACCGGCGATTTCGACGCGGCACGGCGACATGCCCACCGCGCTCTCGAGATCTTCGAACAGATCGAAGACTTTCCGGCGATCTCGGTGGCCTCCGCCTGGTCGAACCTGGGCTGGATTGCCTATGCCGAGGGCAGCTTCGTTGACAGCGAGAAGGCCTATCGCAAAGCCGTCGCAGTTCTGGAGACCGCGCCGCTGGCCGAGAAGAACTGGCGAGCGAGCTATCTCAGCCGCCGGGCGTCAGCCCTCTATCGCCTCGATCGGCCCGAGGAAGCCGAGGCCAGCTGGCGTCGCGCCCTGGAAGTCGCGACGCGAGCGTGCGACGAAGATCCGGCAAGCCCCAACAACCAGAACCAGCGGGCGATCGCCGAGCTCGGCCTGGCCGTCATCTATGGAAGTCGAGGGCAGTCGGAACAGCGGGCAGCGGCTCTTCAGAGGGCGATCGAGATCAGTGCCAACGTCGCGGCTCGGTCGGATTTCCTCCGCCACCTCGACACCTATGCCAAGGCCTTGCTGATCCTCGGAGACCGCGAAGCCGCGCGTCCGGTGGTCGAACACTTGCGGGCCCGGAGCTGGAACGACCCCGATTTTCTCGCTCAGACGCGGGGCTTCTGAGACTTGAACGGTAAGGCAGGACCCGCGGGCCGTTAGGTCGACCCGCCACGTTCACGGCAACCCGCCGCGGCCCGCTTGCTCGGAGCTCCGGCGCCGTCGGCTGTCACTTCTGACGGCCCCACAGCGCAGGTCTATTCAGATGTGGATCGTAGGGCGATCCTCTCGCTGGCTCGAGCAAACCTCTTCAGCCACGAGAGCGCAGCCATAACCTTTCTTTCTGGAGAAACTGTCATGAGGAACCTGTGGATTTATAGAGAAAAAATCTATGGTAGACGATGTTGCGCGTCCGATTCGGCTCGAAAACTCCTGCTGACACTGATGGCTTTTTGGTTCGTCGGCTCGAGCTCGACGCCCCTCTTGGCTGAGGTCTCGCTGCTACCAGCCACTGAGATGGATCCCGCTCTCGTGACGCAGCAGTATGCCGATTTGCTAGCTATTCTTCAGCGCTCGGATCCCAGCGCCCAGCTGAGCATCGATGAAACGATCAGAATTCCCGACCGCGCACTGTCGAGTATTCGCCTCGAGGATATTTTTATCGAATCGGACTGGCAGAGAAAACTCGCGATCGAGGCGCAGATCGCCGACAGCCACGCGGGCCAGTTGGATCTGATCTTCACTGCGTCATGGATTGACGCCAGCAACAGGCCAGCACCGCAAGGTCCCTTGGTTTCGACGTTCGAAGACGCCCTGATGGCGCTCGTTGGATATCGAGAAGTCGTAGGCGCTCACGTTTTTCGTATTTCTACCGTCGCGCACAACGACAGCCACGAGCACCGTGCCATCACACTATGGATCAGAGATCCCAGCGATTCTCAATTGTCTCTCAAGATCATCGACCCCGTATTCCTAGACATCCTATCGCTGCAAGACCATGTCGATAACATCGAGGCCGCGATCTCATCCGGCCAAATTTCCGTGAACGAACCTGCCGTTGCGTCGGACGACCCGCTGCTTTGTCGCGACTCGCTCACTACCCATCATCTCTTTTACAACCCGAACCCTTCTCCGAATGACCCATGGCAATCCAACGCGACGCTGGAGTCGACCCACAGGTATTTCCGGCACGATAAAACTTGGCACAACACCAGCTTGGACCCTGAAAAGATTTGGGAGCACAACTTCTGGTTCAAGCCCACGCTGACCTGCACCTGCCAAAGCGACTGTACGAATGTTGCGAAATTGATCGTCAATACAGGTGCGCCTTTTGCCGCCTACAACGATTACAACCAAACAGACCCACCCTACTCGCAGGCTACGAAGCACGTCATCTCGAATATCGTGACAACCAACATTCAGAGCAACGTATGGAAGAGCACGGATGGGAGCGCCGTCTGGGGGCACTCGGTTTCTGGGATTGTCTTTCAACAGTGTCCTTTCTTGGTGCCCTACGCTCTCTGCGAAGCTTTTTTGAACCTGAATCTCTCGATCAAGATCAAGGCTTCCGTGTCGGGAAGCCACTCCGGAATCGATCTCGGCGCCGATCTGGAGCTGGGCTACGACCCCGATGCACACCCGGTGCTGGGTTGGGTGAGCGGTAAGTGTCCGGCTTGCGTCAAGCTCCGTGCTGTTTCGGGTGAGGTCACCGGAATCGACCACGGGACACGGTTCAAGCTGGCCTTGAAATATCAGGACGAAGGTGCCGAACAGATTGACATCTCAGACTGGTACGAACAGACCGGTCCCGATGGAGCCCCCATTCCCTACGCCTATGGGCGCCGAGTACCGGAGCCCCAGGACAGCGAAGCCCAACTGGTCGAGCTGTGGGCCATACCCGGTCAGGATCCCAGCGTCCGCCTACCCGAGTGTTCGAACACCAGCTCGGGCAATCTGGAATTCAGCGATCTGACGCTCAACCACGAATGCTGCAGGCCAGGTACGTCCGGAAACGACTGCGGTGAGACCGGTGAATACCCCGTATCCGTGAGGTTCGACAACCTCTTCACCGGCATCTCCGGCTACGGCGGCGCCAACCTGATTCTCAAGCTGTACCCCTCCGCTGACGCCCTGGAACCCCGAGCCGTCTCACCCACCATCTACGTCAGCTCGGTGTTCGACGGCACCGAGCCGGTGGAGTTTCCGCTGCGCGCACAGCACGGCGAAAAAGCCGAGATTCAGGTCCTGCAAGCGGGGCTCGGCATGCGCTGCACGGTCGTACCGCAGACTGTGGCCAACGTCGTCGCGCCGATCGAGGCGATCCTCACCTGTGACACGACCGAGGATTACTTCTGTCACTTTGCGGATGAGTTTTGCACCGGTGACTGTCCCAACGAGTGGCGGTGGCACGGTCAGCGACCCATCAGCATCGTAAGCGCTGAAGGGTCCTGGACCACCAGCGAAGAAGAGCTTTTCGACGTCTGGCGGTTCTGCGGCGTGTCCGAGGAGCCCGGGCCGATCGTCTACGCGCGCAACAACCAGAGCTCCACCTGGTCCGGAGTCATTCCGATCCAGGGTGTGGCGCGACTGGAGGACGCATCGGTCACCAGCGTCCGATTCTTCCTCGGCAGCTCGCCGGTGCAGCTGGACAACCTGCAGATCAATCGAGCCGACTCGTGGACCTGCGATGAGTACCCGACCGTGAGCTGCAACCCCCAAAGCGGATTCATCGGCGACCTCGACACTCGCAACTTCCCGGACGGCACGCATACCCTGACCATCGTGGCGGATCGCGGGCCCGGCAGCGTGCCGGGATTCCGCCAGATTCAACTCGAGATCGACAATTCGGGCGGCGGCTCCAATTCAGCCACGCACGTCGCCAACTCCCTACCGAGCCAGATGGAGTGCGGGCAATCCCTGCCGGTCACCGTCACGATGCGCAACAGCGGCACCGCAACGTGGACTTCCGACCTGTGCTACAAGCTCGGCGCCGGCGGTGATTCGGATCCTTTCTTGCCCAGCAACCGTCGATGGCCGTTGCCTGGCGGAGCCGACGTGGCGGAGAACGAGCAGGTCACCTTCTCGTTCACCCTCCAGGCGCCGGATGAAGCCGGTGATTATGAGACCGACTGGCGGATGATCTCCGAAGTCGCATGCGGCGGCGACGGTTGGTTTGGCGACGTCGTCTCGAAGACGATCAGCGTCACCTGCTCCGACACCGATGCCGCCCAGATCGTCTCCCACACCCTGCCCGCCGCCATGGCCTGCAGCGAGACGCGGCCCGTGGAGGTCCGGGTGCGCAACACCGGAACCACCACCTGGACCAGCGCAGCCGGCTACAGGCTGGGCGCGGTCGGCGGCTCTGACCCGCTGCGCCACAACATTCGCGTCGCGCTGCCCGACGGTGTTGCCATCGCTCCAGGGGACGAACATGTCTTCTCGTTCGACCTCGTGGCGGACCCAGCGATGACCGGCGACCAAGTCACTGACTGGCGCATGCTGCAGGAGAACGTCCAGTGGTTTGGCGCCACCGCCGCGAGTACTGTGGCGGTGTCGTGCTCGGACGACTCCAGCCTGGTCGCGCAGGAATTCCCCGCCAGCCTCGACTGCGGTGAGACGTACCAGGCCACGGTCACCCTGCAAAACACGGGCGAGAGCATCTGGACTCCGGAGGCCGGCTACGCGCTGGTAGCGCCCGACTATGAACCGTTCCGCCCGGCTCCACCGCGCTCCTTCACGGTCGGCCAGGCGGTGACGGCTCCCGGTTCGCACACCTTCAACGTCTCCCTGATCGCTCCCGACGCACCAGGCAGCTACACCACGCTGTGGCAGATGACCCACCCCGGCGCCGGCACGTTCGGAGCCGCCGTGGCGGCGACGATCGACGTCGCCTGTCAGGGTGCCGAGCTGGCGGTGACCGGACCGAGCGGACCGCTGCCCGACGGCGGCAGCTACGACTTCGGACTGCTGTCGCAGGGTGAGGTCGCGGAGCGCGACATCACGCTGTGTAACGTCGGCACCGGCGATCTGACCATCACACCCAAGGGCGCGCCGCGGTTTGTGTTCGGCAGCGGGTACTTCGGGACCCACGACCCGGATGGCCTGCTATCGCCCGGTTCCTGCACTCACATCGGCGCCAGATTCACCAGCGACTCACCGGGGACGTTCCCGGGCTCGATCTCTTTTGAATCCAGCGACCGATCCGAACCCTTCGACATCGGGCTGACGGCGACCGTCAGCCCCAGCCCCGAGATTCTCGTTCGGCCCACCGGTGGCGCCGAGATTCCAGACGGCGGCTCGTACCCCTTTACGGGCGCCACGGCTGGGACACCGACCTCCCGTCTGTTCGAAATCTGCAACACCGGCAGCTCCGCTTTGTCCATCACCCATCCGGATCAGCTGGTGTCGGGCAACGGATTCACCCAGATTGGAGAGCTGCCCCCAGCGACCCTGGAGGCGGGTGCCTGCGGCAGCTTCCGCGTGCGCTTCTACGTCGCCACGGCCGGTAGCTACTCGGGAGCGGTGACGATCGACAACAGCGACAGCGACGAGAATCCCTACAACATCGCGCTCAGCGGCACCGCCAACTGAGGCTTCTAGCCAGAGTCCCTGGCCCAGAACACCTGGAATCCTAGAAAGTGGTCTCTGCACGGTGTTGAGACCCCGATTGAGGCAAAAACCGGGTCCCTGCACCTTACAGGGACCGCGATTGACGATAAAACCGGGTCCCTGCACCGTGCAGATACCGCGATCGAGGCAAAATCGTGGTCCCTGCACCGTGCAGAGACCGCGATTGACGATAAAACCGGGTCTCTGCACCGTCAGGAACGTGCAATCGACGCTCGGCTCTTGCCTACGACGCGCTGCCGACAACCCGCGCGGAGACGTTCTCACCGCTCTGGAGCCGAGAAACGACGTTTCTCGGGGCTGCAGAGCCGAGAAACGACGTTTCTCGGGGGCTAATGCGCGCGATGGGCGGCGATCAGCTGCTCGACCACGCTGGGATCGGCGAGGGTGGTGATGTCACCGAGATCCTCGTAGTCCCCCGCGGCGATCTTGCGCAGGATGCGACGCATGATCTTGCCGGAGCGGGTCTTGGGCAGGCCCGGTGCGATCTGGATCAGGTTCGGCTTGGCGATCGGGCCGATCGACTAGGCCACCTGCTGCCGCAGCCGGGCGATCAGATCGTCAGGATCGTGGTCCTCGAAATCCGGCGTGATCAACACATAGGCGTAGATGCCGGTGCCCTTGATCTCGTGCGGGTAGCCCACGACCGCCGCCTCGGCCACCGACGCATGGCCGACGAGCGCACTCTCGATCTCGGCGGTGCCGAGGCGGTGACCGCTGACGTTGAGCACGTCGTCGACCCGGCCGGTGATCCAGTAGTAGCCGTCCTCGTCGCGGCGGCAGCCGTCGCCGGTGAAGTACAGCCCGGGATACTGCGAGAAGTAGGTCTCGCGGAAGCGCTCGTGATCGCCGTAGATGGTCCGCGCTTGCCCCGGCCAGGAACGCCGGATGCACAGGTTGCCGCGCACGTCGTTGCCTTCGATCTCGTTGCCGTCATCATCCACCAGCAGCAGCTCGACGCCGAAAAACGGCAGGGTGGCCGAGCCCGGTTTAGCGGGCGTGGCGCCGGGCAAGGGGGTGATCATGATGCCGCCGGTCTCGGTCTGCCACCAGGTGTCGACGATGGCGCACTCGCCGCGCCCCACCACGTCGTGGTACCAGGTCCAGACCTCGGGGTTGATCGGCTCGCCAACGGTGCCCAGGATGCGTAGGGACGAGCGATCGCTGGCTTCGACCCAGGAGTCGCCCTCGCGGGCGATGGCGCGGATCGCGGTCGGCGCGGTGTAGAAGATGTTGACGCTGAGATCGTCCACCAGCTGCCAGTAGCGGCCGGCGTCCGGATAAGTGGGGATCGACTCGAACATCACGGTGGTGGCGCCGTTGGCCAGGGGCCCATAGATGATGTAGCTGTGGCCGGTGATCCAGCCAATATCGGCGACGCAGGCGTAGACGTCGTCGTCCTCGAGGTCGAAGACCAGCTCGTGGGTCAGGGAGGCGTAGGTCAGGTAGCCGCCGCTGGTGTGCATCAAGCCTTTCGGCCTACCGGTCGAGCCCGAGGTGTAGAGGATGAAGAGCGGCGCTTCGGCGTCCATCACCGCCGGCGGGCAGTAGGGACGCTGCTTGTCGAGCTCCGCCGCCAGCCAGTGATCGCGCCCCGCGAGCATCGGCACTTCGGCATCGGTACGACGTGCCACCAGCACGCACTCCACCAGATCGAGCCCGTCGACCGCCTGGTCGGTGGTCGCCTTGAGTGGGATCGACTTGCCGCCGCGCAAACCTTCGTTGGCCGTCACCACCATCTTGCACTCGGCGTCGAGAATGCGGCCGCGCAGGGATTCGGCGGAGAATCCCGCGAAGACGATCGAATGCACCGCGCCGATGCGGGCGCAGGCCAGCATGGTGTAAGCCAGCTCGGGGATCATCGGCAGGTAGATGCAGACCCGGTCGCCGCAGCCGACGCCGTGCGCCTGCAGCACGTTGGCCATGCGCGAGACCTCGCGCTGCAGCTCGAGGTAGCTGATGCGCTGATACTCGCCCGGCTCGTCCATCGCCCAGATGATCGCCGTCTTATTGGGCCGCGCCTGGGCGTGCCGGTCGACGCAGTTCTCGCAGACGTTGAGCTGCCCGCCCGTGAACCACTCGAAATCCACCGCCTCGAAGTCCCAGGTACCGGCGCTATCCGGATCGCGGCGCCACTTCAGGCGCTTGGCCTGCTCGAGCCAGAACCCGTCAGGATCTGAGATCGACTGCTCGTACAGGCGGCGATACTCCTCGAGAGACGAGAAGGCGGCGCCTTCGGCGATCCGCGGCTTGGTAGGGATCATCGGGCTCACTCCTTTATCAGGCGATCTTCGACGGTACGTCAGATGGGCTCACCAGTTTATCGCGTCAGTGGCCCGTTGCGGCCCCGGCGCCGCGCGGAACGCGGACGGACTGCACGATGTCCTGAACCTCCTGCGGCGGCGGCTCCGTCATACGGGAGATCGCGACGGTGACCACCAGATTGAGCACCATGCCGACGGTTCCGATGCCCTGGGCGCTGATGCCGAAACACCACAGCGGCGCGCCGAAGAAACGGTTGGCGATGATGTAGGAGCCGGTGAAGAGGATGCCGACCAGCATGCCGGAGATGGCCCCCGCACGGTTGGTGCGCTCGTCGAAGATACCGAGCAGGATGATCGGGAAGAACGAGGCCGCCGCCAGGCCGAAGGCGAAGGCGACGACCTCCGCCACAAAGCCGGGTGGATTGATCCCAAAGTACCCCGCCACTACGATCGCCGCGAAGATCATCAGCCGGCCGACGAGCAGGCGGGGTACTTCGGAATCAATCCACCCGGGTTTGTGGCGGAGGTCGTCGCCTTCGCCTTTGGCCTGGCGGCGGCCTCGTTCTTCCCGATCATCCTGCTCGGCATCTTCGACGAGCGCACCAACCGTGCGGGGGCCATCTCCGGCATGCTGGTCGGCATCCTCTTCACCGGCTCCTACATCATCGCCAACCGTTTCTTCGGC
>JBCCEE010000189.1:0-14699 GCA_039030415.1 Acidobacteriota bacterium | reverse complement strand
CGGGCTCCAAGCTGCTGCCGGTGCCCTCCGGCGGCGGCAACGTGATCGACGTCGACGACGTGGTGACCGGCATCATCGCCGCCGCCGAGCGCGGAGCCCCGGGCCAGCGCTACGTGCTGGGCAGCGAGAACCTGCGCTTCGCCGAGATCATCGACACGGTCGCTAGGGTGATCGACAGGCGTCCGCTGCGGGTGCCGGTGCCGCGTTGGAGCCGTCCCTTGTTTGGCGCCGCCGCCGGCGTCCTCGGCGCGGTGACCGGCGGTCGCTTCCTGACGCCACAGCTGATCGAAGATCTTTTCTCTTTCAAATTTTACTCGCCCGCCCGCGCTGCCGCCGAGCTCGGCTGGAAGCCGAGCTATACTTTTGCCGAAAGTGTGCAGCGGGCGTGGGACTTTTACCGCGAACATCGACTCCTTTGAAGTCTCGGCTGAAATATCGCCCGTGAGGACCGCTTATGTTGCAGCAAGACACGTCTCGGCAGGATCAGCCGGACCCCAACCGTAACGCGGAGATCGAGCAGCGCGTCAAGCAGGCCAATCGCGTGCTCTACGACGCGGTGGCGGACAACTATGAAGAGGTCGACGGCCGGCGCTCGCCCGAGCTCGAAGCCTGGCTGCGGGCGACGCTCGAAGATCTGAAAGGACGCGTCGGCGGCGGTCGCCTGCTCGATCTGGGCACCGGCAGCGGCCTGGTGCCGCGCTGCGCCACCGGACTGTTCACGACCCGCGTCGGCGTCGACATCTCACCGCTGATCCTGGCGCTCAACCGCGACGTGTTCGACGTCGCCGCCGCCGCCGATGTCGACCACCTGCCGTTTCCGGACAACTGCTTCGACGTCATCACCTGTTTCGCGGCGCTGCACCACCTGCCGGCCTTCGAGCTGCTGTCGCAGGAGGTGGCGCGCGTGCTCGCTCCCGGCGGTATTTTCTATTCCGAGCACGACATGGACGAGTCGTTCTATCGTCGCTTCCGCTTTCCACTCGGCATCTATCGCCGCCTGCACGACGCCCGCGCCGCCTACGAGAAGGCCAGCGGCAAGATCACCGGCGAGCTCTATGACGATGCCGAGTGGCACCAGAAGGGCGTCCCGAGTCGTCATATCGTGGGCCTGCTCGAAGGTGCCGGCCTGCATCCCGAGGTCACCCACCACTGGTACGGCCTCAATCCCTTGACCGATCGACTGTTCGCACACCGGACCTACGGCGCGGGCTGGGCACCGCTGCTGGCGATCCGGGCTGTCAAACGAGCCGCTTGATCTCAGCTTCCGTCCAGGATCATGGGTGACGTCCAAACCCTGCCGTCCATTGCGCACTTCTTGCTGGATACCGGCCTGGCGCTGCTATGCCTGCAGGTCCCCGGCGCCCTGCTGCTGTCGCGGATTCTGAGTGAGAGCTGGCGCGGGATGCCGCCGTTTCGCAAGTGCGGCTACGCGCTCCTGGCGTCGACTCCGATCGTCGCGGGAATCCAGGCGCTGGGCTGGATCCTGCCCGCCCAGGGGGTCCAGGCCATCGTGCGCCTGTTCGCGCTGAGCTGCGTGATCGCCGCTTTGGCAGCGCTGCGTGGCTGGCGCCCCCTCACCTCGCCAAAAGCGCTTGCCCTGGAGGGTCGCAAGCTGTGGCGCACCGAGTATGGGTTCCAGCTGGTGGCGCTCTTCATTTTCCTGCTGGCGATCGCTTGGGCGGCCTCACCCGCCGTCGTGCCGGGGCCGGTCGCCGCCGGCTACGGCGATCTCGCCTCGTATTACCGAGCGATCGACAACTTGAGCACCGGACACTTCCCGCTGATCGATTTTCGCATCTCGGAATTCGTCGGCGAGCTCTACTTCATGCCCAAGCTCTACCCGCTGTTGACCCTGCTGGGAGCGTTCTTCACCCATGTCCTACTGAACGACCACCAGCTCCTGCTGGTGATCACGACGATCTACGGGCTGATCGGAATGTTCTTTCTCGGCGGCTACCTATACGAGAAATTCAAGAGCCCGTATGTCGACGCCCACATGGTGGTGTTCGCGCTCGGTCTGGTCTGCCTGCTGCCCTACGGCCACCCGCAGCATCTGGCGTTCGGCGCTCTGACGCTGCCGGTGATGACGCTGACGCTGATTCTGATGGACCTGGTGGGCAGTCCGCCGGTTGGCCGCCGCACGCTGCGCTTCGCCCTGATCGGAATCGGCGCCGCGAGCATCATGCTGATGCGACCGGAAGGCCTGCTGCTGATCGTTCAGCTGGGCGCCCTGGCGCTGCTCTACCTGCTCGTCACGCGCCTGGTGCGGCGCTTCGGGGGTGCCTGGGTCGGGGTGGCGGTCGCGGCCGGGCTGGCGCTGGTCATTTTGCTGATGCCGTACTTCCCCGTCGGCACCAGTTTCTCGTTCTGCTATCTGCACTACTTCGAGCCCACCAACACCTTCGAGTTCCACAAGGTGGCGCCCGACAAGTGGCCGCGCCAGGACTCCGACACCTACAACGTCAACGAAGACCACGCGCGGCAGTCAGTGGGGCTGGAGCGTCGACGGACCGAGCTCAATCCCGAGATCTACTCGCAGATTCGAGCCCATCCTGGGGCGTTCCTGAAGTGGATCTCCAAAATCCTCGTCGCTCAAGTCGGCGGGTTCTCGCTGGTTCTGCTGGTCGCGGTGACGGTGCGTCTAGCGTGGAATCGCCTCGGCCCGATGGTCGTGCTGGCCGCGCTCGGACCGCTGCACGTGATCACCCTGGCCGGTATCAACTCGGCGTTCAACGCCCGCCACCTCTTGCCGCTGATGGCGCTGGTGCTGGCGATGAGCATCCGCAGCCTGACGCCGGAGCGTGGCCGTGCGCTGCTCGAGTCGATGAGCGGCCGGGGCGCGCTGCGCCTGATAATGATCCTCGTCTTGACGTTCTTCGGCCTGGCGATGCGGGCAGCCCACGAGATGCGGCTCGAGGAGCGCACCTTCTCACACGCTCTGATGCTCGAGCCGCTGCGCGAGCGGATCGACGAGAACACCGTGGTCGCCAGCACCTACCCGCCGCTGGTCAGCTACGAGCTCGACATCCCTTCGATCGGCGCCGCCGGTCTACCCGCCATCGCCTACGCCTATGCCAAGCTCCACGAGCCCGACGTGATGGTGCTCGACTCCAACGGCCTCAACGCCATCGACCCGGAAGGGTTCGACGAGGGCATGGACTTCATCGAGTGCGGCCTGGCAGAAGATCTCGGCTACAAGATCGTCTTCTTCGACAAGACCCGGCGCTTCATGATCCTGGATCGCCGCCCCGGCGCCTACGCCGAGGCCATCGAGATCGAGCCGGCCTCCTACAAGATGGCGAACGAGGTCAGCGACGATCACGTCAGCCGTGATCCGGTCGAGTCGGATACTTAGGCTGCAGGGACCACTTTTCGTGATCCGGGCTAGCCTGAGATCCAGGTGGTCAGCGGCAAGATCTCGCACGGGTCGCCTGCCGAGGCCGCGCCGGCGCCGGGCCTGATGCGCACCAGGGCGGTGCCGCGACCGTAGGAGACGACGTCGTGGGAGCCCTCGGGCGGGAAGGGACGCACGCGGAGGGTGCCGTCTTGGAAGGTGACGGTGGCGGGCAGAAAGCGATCTTTGCCTTTGCCCGGCGGCAGCGGGCTGTCGAGCACGCCGGCGAGCGCGCCCTGCCAGAATCCTCCGGGCAATCCCTGCAGGCGCTCTAGGGTGGGCTTGACGAACAGCCAGTAGGTCACCATCACGGAAGCGGGATTGCCGGGCAGGCCGAAGACCCAGCCCCCTTCCCGGCGCGCGCTGTGGCGGGCGACGACCAGCGGCTTGCCGGGCTGGATGGCGACGCGGTCGAAGAGCTGTTCGCAGCCGAGCTCGGCCAAGATGTCTTCTACCAGGTCGTAATCCCCCATCGAGACGCCACCGCACAGCAATAGCACGTCGGACTCGAGGCCTTTGGGGATGCGCTCGCGCAGTGACTCGCTGCTGTCGGCGGCGGTGCCGAGGGAGTGGAACTGCAGGCCCGAGACGCGACCGGCGTCCAGCAGGAAGGAGGTGTTCGAGTCGCGCAGCTGACCGGGGGCGGGTTCGGTTTCCGGCGGCACGACTTCGTCGCCGGTGGTCATCACCGAGACGGTGGGTCGACGGTGGGTGGGTACTTCACGGTAGCCATGGGAGGCGAGTAGTGAGATGGCCCCGGGGGTGAGGTGGCTGCCGGCCGGGAGCAGCGGCGTGCCGGTGGCCACCACCTCGCCGCAGAGCCTGATGTGGGCGCCAGCCTGAGGCGCGATATTGAAGACGACGGTGTCGCGTCCCCCGTCCGTGGACTCGACCGGGATCACCCGATCGCCGCCCCGAGGCACGACGGCGCCGGTCATGATCTTGGCGGCGGTGCCCGGCTTCAGCTCGATGTCGAGCGGGGCTCCGGCGGCGGCGGTGGCGACCACCGGCAGTGACTCACCGGCGGCGACGTCACCGCTGCAGACGTAGCCGTCCATGGCCGAGACGTCGGCCTGCGGCATGTCGACGGTGGCGGGGAGATCGCTCGCCAGGACGCGCCCGCCCGCTTCGAGCCGCGGAGTGGGCTCGGCCGGCAAGACCTGCAGATGACGTTCGATCGCGCTCCAGGCCTGTTCCGTTGTCAGCATACGCCTACCTCCAGTGCTATACTCTGCCGCTATTGAATCAAAGTTCGTTCTAACGTTCGAGCGCTGCAGGCAGTCGGTTTTAGGCCTCTACGGGCCACCGCCGCGCCTTCAGCGTCGGGGGATCCGGATCGAGCTCTGAGGTGCCAACCGCCCGCTGGAATCGAAGCCCGCCAACCCGGTGGTGTCGTCCGGCCGCTGCCGAGATTAGACGGCCTCGGGGGAAGGTTGGCGAGCATCAGCCGATGGATGTGAGCCCATGGACCCGTGTCACTCACGGGAAACCGTGGGAAAGAGCCTATGGGAAAGACCTTCCAGTACCACGAGACGCTCGAAGATACCTCTCTTTCGGAGATGTTCGCGACGATCTATCGGCACAAGGTTCCCGGGTTGATCGAGATCTCGCGTGACGACGTCAGCAAGCGCATTTATATCAACGAAGGCAACGTCGTTCATGCCACGTCGACGGATCGCACGGATCGGCTGGGCGCGCACCTCTACCGTCAGGGCAAGTTGAGTCGCAAGCAGCTGGTCGAGACCATGCGGCGGCGCGAGCTGTCCGGCAAACGGCACGGTCAACTGTTGATCGAAGATCAGCTGCTCTCACCCGGCGAGCTGTACGAGGCGATCCGGACGCAGATGGAGTCGATCGTCTGGAGCGTGTTCTCCTGGCAGCGTGGCGAGGTGACGTTCCGGATCGGTGAATACAACGAGCCGATCATGATAAAAATCCACCTGCCGATGCGGCAGGTGATTGTTCGCGGCATCAAGCAGGTGCCCGACACCAAAGCCCTGGTTGCCCAGCTGGGACGCAAGAACACGATCTTCAAACCGACCTACGGCACCGAAGATCTGATCGAGATAGCCCTCGACCGCAAGGAATACCAGCTCCTGTGTCTGGTAGACGGCAAGCGGCAGCTATTCGATATTTGCAGCGCGGGTCCTTACAGCATTTCCGAGAACGCCCGCCTGCTCTACGCCTTCAATATCCTCAAGCTCATCACCAAAGTCGAAGACAACAGCAAGAGCAGCAAGAGTCCCAAGGGCTCGGTCATGATCCGCATGTAGGCCGACACCGGGAAGGTGCTCTCGAAAGCGCGGGTTCCCAAGGGGAATAGACGCGGCCTTTGCGGCGTTCAGAATCTTGCCGCGGGTCACGTGGGTTTGCAAGAGTCTGTTCTGCAACGGACTTTCCAACGAACTGCGGCGCGGCTGGCTCGAGAATCGGACAGGAGAACGAGATGCCTTTGTATGAATACCAATGTCAGAGTTGTGGCGATCTGAGCGAGGTCATGCAGCGCATGAGCGATCCGCCGCTCACGACCTGCGAGGTCTGCGGTGGCGAGCTCAAGAAGCTGATCTCGGCCCCGGCCTTCCAGTTCAAGGGCTCGGGCTGGTACGTCACCGACTATGCCGACAAGGGCGGCAAGAAGGACGACGGTAAAGGCGACAAGAAAGACAAAGGCTCAGACAGCTCGAGCTCGAGCGACTCGGACAGCAAGGACTCGTCGAAGTCCAAGGACTCGGGCTCCTCGAGCAGCGACTCGTCGTCGAAGAGCAAGACCGAATCGAAATCTTCCAGCAAGGCTGAATGAGCTGCTGAGGCTCAGCGGGTGGGATCCGCTAGCCGAGCTCGACGCGTACCAGCGTGATCAATCGGCGGAGCGCCTCTTCCACGACAGAGGTCTCGCGATGCCGCAGGATGACGAAGCCCTCGCCCTCGTAGGAGCTCGAGGGGGTCTGGCCGAGGCGCGGTAGGTTGGTCTCGACCACCAGCGAGCCGATCTCGCGCTGCGCCTGGCGGAGTCCACGGATGGCCTTGACCAGGCCTTGGCCCTGGCCGCGCAGGAAGGCCGCTCCGGCAGCGTACTCGCGCTGCGGCGGATCGAAGGTGTGGTTGATCATCAGGTTCGCCCAGGCGCGGTAGAAGTGGAAGTCGTGAGCGTACGACATGAGCTTGGAGATCTGGGCGCCGCCGGGGCGCGCTCCGACCTCGGAGATGGCGAGGCTGCCGTCCGGCCGGCGGAACCACTCCAGGTGGGAGACGCCGGTGGTCATGCCGAGGGCGTCGAGGGAGCTGGCGGCGGCGGCGCGAATGTCGTCGAATTTCGGGTCGTCGATCTCGCGCGGCAGGATGACGCACCATTGGATCCACGGATTGCGCACGACCTCGAGAGGCGTCGGCGCGTAGTGGGTGAGCGAGTGCCACACCAGCTCGCCGTCGATCGAGACGCCGTCGAAGGAATGCTCTGAGCCCTGGACGAACTCTTCGCCGAGCAGCGGACGCTTGGGGTGCGGTGGGTTCTGGCGCAGCGCGTCCTGCAGGCTGGCTTCGTCCTCGACGGAGAACGTCGCCTTGGCGCCGGAGCCGTCGGGTGGCTTGACGACGATCGGATAGCCGACCTCGTCAATGAAGTCATAGGCTTCGTCTTCGGTGGTGAGATAGCGGTGGCGAGCGCAGGGCAGGCCAGCGTCGCGCAGCACGTTCTTCATCCGCCCCTTGTCGCGAAAGTTCTCCGCCGCCTCGACCTTCATACCGTCGAGATCTAGCCGCTCTCGCACTTCCGCCAGCGGCACCTGAAGCTGCTCGAGGGTGCCCAGCAAGCAGTCGACCGAGCCCAGCTGCTGCCCGAGGCCTTCGACGCCAGCCGTCAGATGGTCGGCATCGAGAGCATTTTCTACCCGCCAGTGAGCGGCCAGTCGCTGCCGCAGCTCGGGCGGAAACTTCTCCAGCCGGTCCTGGCTGAGGAGCGCCAGACGCGTGCCAGGCGTCTCGGCCGCGGCGTTCACGAAACGCAGGGTGGTCTCGAACGAAAAAGGGGCGACGAAAACAACGTTGCGCATGGCGAAGCTCCTCGGTTGAGACGGCAGTGTATCTCGCCAGAAGGGTAGCGAGCGACCCTGGATCGCGCGGTGCTCGGGCCGCGTGAGCCCGGTGGCCGGACGGGTTGACAGGATTCTTGGTGTTTTACTACTGTAATACACTATGTTGAGGATCGATCCATCGGACGCCATTCCGATCTGGAAGCAGATCGAGGAAGGCGTACACCGTCTCATCGCCACCGGTACCCTGGGGCCGAACGATCCGGTGGCCTCGGTACGGGAGCTCGCTCGCGAGCTGCGCGTCAACCCGCTGACGGTGTCCAAGGCCTACCGTCGCCTGGCGGACGCCGGCGTGCTGACCGTGCGGCGCGGTGAAGGTACCTACGTCTCGGATCGTCCGCCGACGATGGCGGCAGACGAGCGCCGCCGCAAGCTGCGTGATGCCGCACGGCGTTATGCCGGAACCGCCAGGACGCTGAGCGCCGGCCTGGAAGAGGGCCTGGATGCCGCGCGCGAGGCGCTGCTGGAGCTCGACGGACAACGGCCCGCCGAGGCCTCGGACGCCTCAGAGGGTGCGTCGGCCGGCGAGCCCAAAACGCCCCCAACCCACCCTCGGAAGCATGCGCCATGACGGAAGCCAAGCCAGGACCGATTATTGACGTCGAGGGTCTCGGCGTGCGCTACGGCAAGACCGCGGCACTCCGCGACGTCTCGCTGCAGGTGCCTCCGGGAGCGGTCACCGCGCTCTTGGGCCGCAACGGCGCCGGCAAATCCTCGCTGGTGCGCTGTCTCCTCGGCCACCGAAAGCCGTCGAGCGGCCGGGTCGAGCTGCTGGGGCTCGACAGCTGGCGGCACCGCGCTCAGCTGATGGAGCAGATCGGGGTCGTACCGGAAGACCCCGACGCGCCGCCCACCATGACCGCGGAGCAGCTCGGCCGCTTCAGCGCTCGCCTCTATCCCGAGTGGGACGCCAAGGGCTATGCAGCGCGCCTGCAGCGTTTCGATGTGCCGGGGCGGATTGCCTTCGCGCGTCTGTCGAAAGGTCAGCGAGCGCAGATCATGCTGTCGCTGGCTCTGGCGGTCAAGCCGCGGGTACTGATCCTCGATGACCCGACCCTCGGGCTCGATGCGGTGGCGCGTCGTGCGGTCTTCGAAGAGCTGGTGGTCGAGCTCGCCGACCGCGAGCTGACCGTGCTGATCACCAGCCATGATCTGCCGGGTATCGAGAGCATCGCTTCGCACGTCGCGATCCTCAAGGCTGGCGAGCTGCTGCTCGACGAGGAGCTGGAGCAGCTCAAATCACGCTTTCGTCGCATTGCCTTGGGCCGCGTCGACGGTCGAGGAGACCGCGACGCCGATGGATCGGACCTCTTCGAAGGCTTGGGGCCGCTCGAAGTGCGCTCGCGCGGTCGCGGGATCGAAGCGCTGGTGTCGCGCTTTGATGACTCGGCCTTCGAGCGCCTGCGAGCCTTACCGGACGTGCACAGCGTCGAGACCTGGCCGGCGACGCTCGAAGACATCGTGATCGCCTTGACCGACGGAGGAAGCCACTGATGAATGTCTTCGCCGCGCTGGTGTGGCGCGAATTCACCGAGCGCCGGCTTCTGCTGTTGGCGAGCGCGTTCCTCGGCCTGGTGCCGTTGATCGTCCCGTTCCTGCCCGGTAGCCCGCAGATCAAACCCCAGGATCTGAGGCTGGCGACGACGGTGGTCGTGACCCTGCTGTTCGGGGGTACGGTGCTAGTGGTCCTCGGTAGCACCATAGTAGGTCGTGATCTCTCAGAAGGGCGGCTCGGCTTCTTTTTCTCGCGGCCGATCTCGGCGTGGTCGCTGTGGACTTCTCGCATCGTCGCGGCGGTGCTGCTGCTGCTGGCCTCACTCGCGCTCCTGACCCTGCCAACCGCCTTGCTCGACTCCGGGGTGTTAACCGGTGATCGGATCGGCGAGAGCTCACAGTACGCCTGGCCGCTGCTCGGGTTCAAGGAAGTGTTCGCCTTGCCCGGCGTCATGCGGTCGCTGCCGGACATGCCGTCGCGACCCGTACGTCTGGGAATCTTGCTGGTCGCTCTCGTGACGCTGTTGGCCCTGATCCACGCGGCGTCGACGATCGTGCGGGGGCGCAGCGCCTGGGTGCTGGTTGACCTGACGGGCTTGGGGGCGACGTTGATGATCGGCTGGTGGGCTCGTAACTTGCTGATTGGGGAGGAAGCGATCACCGCCCTGGTGTGGGCGGAGTGGTTCCTGCTGCCTTGGATTCTGGCGGCGGCGCTAGCGGCGGGAGCGGTCCAGCTAGCCCGCGGCCGTACGGATCTCAAGCTGGGGCACCGCTATCTCTCGGCGACGCTGTGGCCAGCCCTGCTGCTCGGTGCGCTGATCTTCTATGGCTTCGCGCAGTTCGTCGTGGCCAGCAGCATCGATGATCTCGAGAACGCGATTCACCTGCGAGCTTCGCCGGATGAAGCGTGGCTGGTCGTCGGAGGTCGCGTGCAGCACCGCGGTCGAGCGGAGGCCGCCTTCCTGCTCGACACCGCGACAGAGCGCTCGTGGCGCCTCGGCAGCCTGGGTGCCGTCCATGCCTGGTTCGACTTCTCAGACGACGGCCGCACCGCGGCGTGGGTGCGCTGCAGGAGCTTCGCGCGGCTCGACTGCTCGGTTTGGGCCAAGGACCTGGCGGACGCCGCCAGCTCGCCGCGCCGTACGCCGGTGCCATTCGATTCCCGGCCGAACGAGCTGGTGCTCAATGCTGACGGTTCTCGCCTGGCGATGGTCGGCTGGCGCCGCATGGCGATCTACGATCTCGCCTCGGGTAGCTTGCTGGCCGCGGTGGATGTCAATCACCCGAACGATACCGCCTTCGTCACGAGCGACCGGATTCGCTTCATGGAGCTGGACGACGGTGACGATCCGCCCGGAATGCGACTCGTGCAATTCGATATCCCCAGCCGTCAGCTGAGTGAGATCGGGAATCTGCCCCGCAGCTTCAGGACGCTGCTGAGTCTGCGCGATGAGCGCGTCATCTTCACTCAGACGCAGCCACTGGGCTTTGGACTCTACGATACGGCGAGCGCTCAGCCGGTGGGCGAGCTTCACCTTCATCAGCGGTTGCCCAGCCAGGTCCACTTTCTCGCGGATGGCCGCTGCGTCTTGGTCTTTCGGAACGGCTTCGAAGTCTCGCTGAGCGTGCTCTCGGCCGCCGGGGAGCTGGAGTACAGCGTCAACGGACCGAAGACTCTGGGCACCCGGTTCGGTGGAGAGATCGCACCGGGGCGGGTTCTGGTTGGTTTCAACGAAGTGCTGGGGGATCCAGAGCCGATGTCCGTGGGGGGTATCGAGGGGGCGACCGAGCGGCGTTGGGCGACCTATGTTTTCGACGTCGAGACGCGTCAGCTCGAGGCTATCGGAGTCGGCGTGAGGCCAGTGGGCTCACGGCGTAACATGTCGAAGGATCACCTGTTCATGGCGCCTGGATCCACGATCCTCAGGTGGAACCTGGAAAGCGCCGATCACAAGGTCCTGTTGGGGCCGTTCGAGGGCGCCGAACAAGCCCGAGACTTCGAGCTGAAGCCTTTGAGCTAGTGCCGTCAAGGAACGATCGATAGACGGTCGCGCTGGTAGGCTGCGCGTGGCTACGGGTAGTAGCCGCTCAGGGTCTTGACGATGAGGCTTCTGTCGTCGACCTCGAGCTCGACGGTGCGGAACTCTTGATCGTCCTCGGTGTTGGTCGACTGATAGGCGATCAGGTACTGGGAGCGGAGCTCGCGCTGGATCAGGCCGTAGATCGGCTCGAGCTCGGTGATGTCCTGGATGAAGAAGCTGCGACCGCCGGTCTCGTCCGCCAGCCGGGTCAGCTTTTGCCGAGCGCCGAAGTCGCCGAGCTTGAAGCCGATCGAGTAGATCGTGATGCCGGCGCGACGCGCGTATTCCAAGGTTTCGTCGAAGTCGAAGCGGCTCGACTCGTCGCGACCGTCGGAGAGTACGAGAATCGCGCGTTGCCCTTTGATACCGGTGAAGTAATACAGCGCGAACATGACGCTGTCGTAGAGGGCGGTCTGGCCTTCTGGCACCAGGCCGGCGAGCCCGCTGCCGAGCGCGCTGCGATCATTGGTGAGCTCGACCGCCAGGTGCGGGAAGCTGTTGAAGGTGATCACCGCGGCGCGGTCCTTGGGCTGGATGGCCTGCTGGAAGAAACCCAGGGCAGCCTTGCGAACCTCGCCCAGGGTGCCGACCATGGAAGCGGAGTTGTCGATCAAAATTCCGACGTGGATCGGCAGATCCTGAACCTTCTCGAAGCGTGCTATGGACTGCCGAGTGCCGTCTTCCTGAACCTCGAACTGCTCCTTGCGTAACCCTTCGACGGGGCGACCCTGCTTGTCGAGCACCGTGGTGTAGAGCTCGACGAATTGGATCTCGAGCTCTTCCAAGTAATCGGGTGCGTTGATGAAGACGACGTCTTCCGTGGAATTGCCATCCGGCAGATAGGCCACGGCCCGCACGTAGCCGACGGTCTCGTTCTCCGGCAGCACGATCGGGTGGACGTAGGGTTCCTGATAGAGCGTTGCCGCCAGACTCTCGTTGAGGTAGAGCTCGACCCGTTCCAGGGTGCGGCCTTCGGGCAGGGTCACCTCGGCGCGCGCCTGTAGGCTGTTGGCGTAGCGCTTACCCTTCCGCGGCTCGATCAGGTTGATATCGAAGCGGTAGCCGCCGCTGTTGATCAACAGCTCGTCCGCCGCCACCTCTTCGCCCGCCTCGTTCCAGGCCTCGGCACGCAGCGTGTGGAGGTCGGGAAACGAGCCCAGATCGATCTCGACGCTGAAAGGCGGCCGGTTCTTGGCCAGCACGAATTTGTCGTCGAGGTAGAAGCGCACCTTCTTGATTTCGCCCGATACCAGCGTGTCGAAGCGTACGAAGCCGGTTTGAAGACCGCTCTGAGGCGGCACGATCCGCAGCGAAGTTTCGCCGGCCTCGATCGCGGCCGTCGCTTCGGCGAAGAGCTCCACAGTGCGCGGGTCCTGGAAGACCGGAAGCTCGTAGACTTCGTCGACTCGCGGTACGCTGATATCGAGCTCGCTGCGCAGCACGCCGTTGCCGTTGAGGTCGTCCAGCTTCACGATCACCCGATAATCTCCGGGGCGAAGGAAGCGCTGGAAGGCGAGCGGAATGGTGCCGGGCGCTTGCTGCTCGGGAAAGCCGAACTTGTAGCGGAAATTTTCGAACAGCACATCGCCTCTCAGGACCTCGCCGGTGAGCAAGAAATCATGGGAGCGATAGCTGGCATACTCGCCGACCGCGGCTTCCTGGACGGGAATCGAAATGACTCCCTGGACCACCGTGCGGTGCTGGTTGCGGCCGGGGAACGCGAAATCGACGTTGCCTTCGAGCGCTTCGGCTCCGAGCGGCATGTCGGTGGTGTAGGCCACGAACGTATGCACCCACTCCTGGCTGCGCGGCCTGGGCTTGGCGAGGTACTGCTGCAGCGTGCGGACGTAGCTGTCGTAGTTGGCGTTGAGCAGGCTGACCAGCTGCTGCAGTCGACTGCCGTTGATGCACGCCCGCGCGCGACCGAGCGCCTGCTGCATGACCAGGCCGCCGGTGGACGGGTTCCATACCCGGGCGACCGATTTCGACTGCCGCTTCAGGAAGATCAGGACGCCTGGTTCGCGCACGTGGTCGCTGCCGTCGTAGACCCACACTTCGGCCGGAATGCGGGTCTTGGTGCACATCACCTCGAAGCCGCCTGCCGGTGGACCATGGACGAGCAAAATGCGCGCTCGGTCGTCGGTCAAGGTCTCGAACTTACTGCGGGCTTCGGCGAGGCGCACCGGCCACCGCTCTTTGAGCTCGTTGCGTGAGGTCTTGGGATAGGGATCTCGGACCTTCCAGAACTCATGGACGAAAGCGTCACGCTGGTAGTCCTTCTTGAGCGAGATGAACAGCTGGCGCTCAGCGCCGGTGATCAGGGGAGCGACTTCTTCCAGCCAGCGAACATGGCGCTCGGCGATGGTTGGCTCACCGTCTTCGCCGCCTTCGTCGTTCGTCTCCTGGCTCGCCTCAGCCGGCTCGGCATCAGCCGGAGCCGCCTCGGCCGCGGCGCTGGCATCTTTGACCGGCTTGGTGGGCGCCGGGGAAGTCTCGGAGAGTAGCGCGGCTGCCGGCGCGGTTGGGGCGGGCACCGTCTTGCCGGCATCGGTTTGAGCGGACGCGGGTTGACCCAGGCTGCTAACGTAGAGACTGACGAGCAAAACCGCCGTGACCGCGAGCCTCTTCGACCCGGAAGGTGGGGGTAGCAGCCGCAAGCGATGTAGCAGAGTCGGTTCGATCATCGGGAATCCTGGTTGGCGTCAGACCGGATCAGCAGATCGATGTTCACATTCCGCATCTGCCTCGGTCATAAGGAACTACGCCCCGCTCAGCCCCTCAGTTTTGAGTTTAACGTCGATCGAAACGTTGAGGCGGCTGACGGCATCCAGCGTGTGACGAGTCGCCGGTCTGCCAGGCCAGGCTTACAACACGGTCTCCCGGATGACCTCGTCGAGGGTCGTGATGCCGTCACGGATCTTCTGTAGGCCGCTCAAGCGCAGGGTGAGCATGCCGTTCTCCATAGCCTTCTCGCGCAGCTCGATCGAGCTGGCGCCGGAGAGAACCAGCTCGCGGATCTCGTCATCGATCTCCATCACTTCATAGAGTCCGACGCGGCCCTTGTAGCCGGTATCGCCGCACTGTTCGCAGCCACGGCCCTGGAACAGCTTCAGAGTGCGGGATTCGCGCTCGCTGAAGCCGGCGCTCTTGAGGGTCGCCGGCAAGACTTCCACCGGCTCCTTGCAGAACGTACAGACGCGCCGAACCAGGCGCTGGGCCACCACCAAGTGGACCGAGGTGGCCACCAGGAAGGGCTCGATGCCCATGTTCATGAGACGGTTGATCGTCGACGGCGCGTCGTTGGTGTGCAGTGTCGACAGCACCAGGTGGCCGGTGAGCGCGGCTTTGATCGCGACCTCGGCGGTCTCGAAGTCGCGCACCTCACCGACCAGGATGGTGTTGGGATCTTGGCGCAGGAACGACCTCAGCGCGGCGGCGAAATTGAGGCCAATGGATTCTTTCATCTGAACCTGGTTGATACCGGTCAGGTTGAACTCCACCGGATCCTCGGCGGTCATGATGTTGGTCTCGGGCGTGTTGAGCTTGGACAACGCCGAGTACAGCGTGTTGGTCTTGCCGGATCCGGTCGGCCCGGTGACCAGCACCATGCCGTAGGGCTGCGCGATCGCATCCTCGAATTTG
>JBCCEE010000188.1:0-14776 GCA_039030415.1 Acidobacteriota bacterium | reverse complement strand
TCCCGCGCTAGATCGCCTAGGCTTTGCCCGTGCAGCCGTTGGCGCACGCAGACCGCGTTCAGAAAGAGGCCTAGCAGACGTTCGCCGTCCAGGGTCTCGGGACGACCGTTTTCGAGCAGGCCAGTGAGGAGATCCTGCTGTCCGGTGAGGAGCGAAAGGGTCTTGAGATGGGCGGCGAGCAGGACGTTCTTGATCGGCACCTCGAGCCGGTGGGCAAGGGCGAGTAGGCCGTCCGAAAGAGGCTCGGCGATCGGCACCGCGTGACGCTTCACCCGAGCATCGCCGCTCGGCCACGCCCCAGGCGGACCCGAAAACTGCCAGGAAGGCACCCGGGTGGGGGTGGCGTCTTCGAGCACACCCTCCCAAAATGCCTGCGTGTCCGGCGAGGCGACCGTCGCTTGCTCGAGGGCGACGAACTGACGGTAAGAGCTCGCTAGGGAGCTCGTATCTTCCACCTGATCCCCCCGCGACACCGCGCGGTAAAGGTCGAGATAGCGCTCGATCAGCTCGGTGAGAAAGGTGCCGACGCTCCAGCCGTCGAAAAAGGGCTCGCTGAGGGTCAGCTGGAAGCGCTCTTCGCTGGCCTCATCGCGCCGGCGGTGAACCGTCAGACGAATCAGAGGGGCACGATCCCAGGCGAACACGCGGCGGCGTTCTGCCTGCAGCCAGGCATCGATCGTCGCCTGCTGCTCGGCATCCTTCAAGGCACGCAGGTCGACAATCTCGAGCGGTGCCGAGAGCTTCGTCCACACCAGCTGCAGCGGCTGGCTGAAGCGGGCCAGCTCGAAGGAAGTGCGCAGGATCGGATGCCGCGCCGCCAGATCGATCAGGGCTCGGGCCAGGAGATCAGGGCGTAGCGGCGCGCGCAGGTGCAGCGAAGTCAGATAGATCTCGTAGTCGGGGTGTGTCTCGCTCTGGTACACCAACCCGCTCTGGACGTTGGTCAGCGGAAAGGCGTCCTCGAGGGCGGCAGGCAGGAGTGGTCGGTCCTTCTCGGCCACCAGGGAAAAGGGCGCCGGGGTATCGGGCCGGACGTCGGACTCGACCCGCTCGAGGCACGTCGCCAGCTCGCTGATGGTCGGCAGCCGATAGAGATCCTCGAAGTCGAGCGCGTAGCCGCGCTGACGCATCAAGGCCTGGACGCGGATGCTGCGGATCGAGTCGCCACCCAGTGCAAAGTAGGGATCGTCGATTCCCACGCGCGGGATGCCGAGCACCTCACTCCAGACCTCGGCCAGAGCCTTCTCCGCGGCGTTTCGCGGTGCCCGGTAGGGGGCCGCGACGTCCGGCTGGAAGGCTTCCGGCGCTGGCAGGGCGTGACGGTCGAGCTTGCCGTTGGCGGTCAGGGGCAAGTCCTCGAGCCGCACGAACGCCGACGGCACCATGTAGTCAGGCAGGCGTTCTTCAAGCGCCCGGCGCAGGCGCGCGCTGGAATCCTCGGCCTCGCCGCGTGCTGTCCAATAGGCCACGAGCCGGTCCCCACCGTGCGCGGCGCGGCGTGCCAACACCACCGCGTCGCGGACCGCGGCATGCTGCTGCAGGGCACTTTCGATCTCGCCCAGCTCGATGCGAAAGCCACGGATCTTGACCTGGTGATCGAGCCGTCCAAGGTGGACCCACTCGCCTCCAAAGTCGAAGGCCGCCAGGTCGCCGGAGCAGTATAGGCGAGAGCCGGGAGCCTTCGAGTGCGGATTCGGCACAAAGCGCTCGGCGGTCAGAGCTGGACGTCCATGGTAGCCGCGCGCCAAACCTGCCCCGCCAACGCAGATCTCACCAGGCACGCCGGTCGGCACGGTCTGCAGACGCGCATCGAGGAGCTGCACGCTCCAGCCGTCTAGCGGTGGTCCGAGCGGCGCGGCGCTCCGGGGGAGATCCTCGGGCAGGATCGGCCTCTCGGTCACGTGCACCGTCGTCTCAGTGATGCCGTACATGTTGACGAGCCGTGGTGTCTCCGCGCCGTAGCGCTCCATCCATGGCGCCAGCGCTGCAAGATCAAGTGCCTCGCCACCAAAAACCACCTGCCGCAGATGCTGCGCGACCGGCCGTTTCGCGTCCGCCTGCACCAGCTGACGGAAGGCGGTCGGCGTCTGGCTCAGGATCGTCACCCGCTCGCGGCGCAGGAGGTCGTGAAACTCGCCGGGCGACCGGCTGACGCCGTGCGGCACGACCACTAGACGCCCGCCGTGCAGTAGTGCGCCCCAGATCTCCCAGACCGAGAAATCAAAGGTCACGGCGTGGAACAGCGTCCACACGTCCTCAGGCCCCAATGCGAAGGCTCGCGAGGCTGCAAATAGCCTCTGCACGTTGCCATGCTCGACCACGACGCCCTTGGGACGCCCAGTCGAGCCCGAGGTATAGATCAGATAGGCGGCGCGTTCCGCTGTTGCAGACGCTGGGACGTCATCGTGGGCAGAGACCTCCTCGTTCACCGGCATCGAACCTGGAAGTGAGTCGATGTGCTCTACATCGACCACCTCAGCCAACCAAGGTAGGGCGGCGCTGCTGGGCTCGTCGGTCAGCACGATTTTGGGCGCCGAGTCCTGCAGGGTGAAGCGCAGACGCTGCTCAGGATCCCTGGGGCCCAGGGGAACGTAGGCGCCGCCGGCCTTGAGGATGGCGAGTAGGCCGACGATCATCCGCGACGTACGCTCGATAATCAGCGCGACACGGTCTTCGATACCAACGCCTCGGGCGCGCAGCCGCGCGGCGAGCCGATCGCTGTGGCGATCCAGGGCACGATAGGTCATCAGCCCGTCGGCGTCGACGACGGCGATTGCGTCCGGCCGCTGCCGCGCCTGTATTGCGAAAATCTGCTCGAGCGTTAGCCCCGGTGTTGGGCCCAGGCCCGAGGCCTCGACCCTGTCCCAGGCACCCCACTTGCTCAGCTGAGTCTCTTCCGCCGGGCTCAGCAGCGGCACCTCGGACAGCGGCCGTGACGGCTCGGCCAGGACGCCGCGCAGCAAGTTTTCGAAGTGGTCTAGGAAGCGCTGCATACGCACCGCGTCGAAGAGGTCGCTGGCGTAAAGCAGAGAGAGGGCCAGACCCTGCGGCACTTCGGTGGCGGTCAGGGTGAGCTCGAATTGGCTGCCGTGCTGCTCGAGCGCCATCGACTCGACGCGCAGTCCCCCGAGATCGAGGCTGACGCCGGGCAGGCCGAGGGCGAAGGCGCCAAGAGAGCTGTCTCCCGCCACGGCGCTCTGAAGCACCAAGGCGGTTTGAAAAATCGGTGGGCGGCTGAGATCGCGATTCGGCGGCGTCAGCCGCTCGACCATTAGCGGCAGAGGATAGTCCTGGTGCTCCAACGCGGCGAGGAGGTTTGCCTGCGTGCACTCGAGTAGCGTGTCGAACGACGGGCGACCGCGCAGATCGCCCACAATCGGCACTAGATTGACGAAGTAGCCGACCACCTCGCTTACCTCGGGGCGGCGTCTGCCGGCCATGGGCGAGCCAACCACTAGGCGATTCTGGCCGGTATAGCGCCATAGCAGGGCTTGGTAGGCAGCCATCAAAACCGTGAAGAGGGTCGTGCCGCGCGCTTCTGCGACGCTCTCGAGCGCTTCGAGCAGATCGCGATCCGCGACTCGGACGAGCTTCTCGCCGCGAAAGCTCTGTAGCGGAGGATGCGGCCGATCCGTTGGCATCGCGAGCGCATCTGGAAGATTCTTTAAGGCTTTTCGCCAGAAAGCCTCCAGAGTCTGGCCTTCGGCCGACTCTAGCCAAGGACGCTGCCAGCGAACGTGGTCCGTGTAGCGCAGTGGCCCAGTCGCTGGATCTTCCAGACGGTCATGATCTCTCAAATGAACGCTATTCTCTGTGCCAGCGTTCATCGCCGACGCCGAATCTCGGTAGAGGCGTCCGAGATCGCGCACCATTACGCTCCAGGACCACAGATCGCAAACCGAGTGGTGGACGATCCACAGCAGCACGTGCTTACCGTCGGCGCGACGAAAAAGACGACATCGCATCAGAGGGCCCGACGCAAGATTGAAGGGGCGGTGGGCCTCGGCCGCCAGGCGTGCGGCAAGCTCCGACTCGCTCAGGGCACTGGCGTCCTCGAGGAAGTCCGGGCCACTGCCATCGAATCTCGCCTCTGCCCCGACGATCTGCTGCGGCTCGGTCGTCTCGAACCGGAACGCGGTGCGCAGTGCTGGGTGACGGGCGACGAGATCCAGCAGCGCCCGCTGCAGCCACTCGGGATCGACACCTACCAATCGCACCGCGGCGGAGACGTGGAGCGCGGCGTTCTCAGGCGAACGGTGCTCGAGAGCGAGGAGGGCCTGCTGGCCGAAACTCGTGGGATGCTCGCCCACGGCCTCGCCCTGGCGACGGATCGTGCCGTCGTCTGGGCGACGTTCTCCCAGCAAGCCTTCCAGGTCGGCGAGCAGAGCCGCTGCCAGCTGCTCGATCGAGAGCCCTTCCAGGAGGCGCGAGATCGGCACGGCGATCTCCAAGGCGGTTTCGATCTCGTGCTGCAAGCTTACCGCTCGCAGGGAGTCCATACCCTGCTGCAGGTACGACATCGATGCGCTCATCGGGGAACCGAGATGGCGCTTGCCGAGGGATTGCAGAAAGCCACTAAGCTGCTCGGCGAGATGCTCCGTTGGCTGGTCACGGAGCTGGTCGGCGGTCAAAGCGTCGAATTCACTCGGCTCGTCCGCCCCCGGAGCGCCTTCGGGCGCAGCGTCCAACCCACCCAATACCTCCTCGATCGGCAGCTTGCCGTCGAGATAGAGCTTGCGACACCGACGCCGCTGAATCTTGCCGCTCGAGGTCTTGGGCACGGCGTGGGGTGGCACCAGAACCAGCTCGTGGAGTGAGGCCTGGTGGACGTCGGCCACGGCGCCTCGGACTGCCGCGAGCATCGCCGCCCCGTCTTGCCGCTTCTTGAGATCGACCTCCTGCACCACCACGAGCCGCTCGGCTCCCGCCACATCGACGGAGAAGGCGGCGCTGCAGCCTAGGCGCAAACCGCGGGCGCTAGTTTCGACCGTTTGCTCGATGTCTTGCGGGTATAGGTTGCGACCGCGCAAAATGATCAGATCCTTGAGGCGTCCGGCGATGAAGACGTCGCCGTCGTCGAGAAAGCCAAGATCGCCGGTGCGGAGGAACGGCCCCTCGCCATTCGCCAGACGGGCCTCGAAAGTCTCGCGGCTACTCTCCTCGCGCCGCCAGTAGCCACCTGCCACACTCGGACCGGCCACCCACACTTCGCCGATCACGCCCTCTACGAGAGGCTCACGGGTTTGGGGATCGACCGTCAAAACCCGCTGCTCCATCCAGCTTCTGCCGCAGCCTACGAGCGATCGGGATGGAGCTTCTCCCGCCGGCTGGGCGCGTCCATGCTCTAGCGCCTCGGGGTCGTAGTCGCGTAAGACCGGCCCCTGGTACGGCGCCCCGCCCGAAACGAAAAGCGTCGCCTCGGCCAGTCCATAGCAGGGATAGAAAGCTCGACGCGAAAAGCCATGGGCGCCGAAGCGATCTGCGAATCGATCGAGCGTTCGAGCGCGGATCGGCTCAGCGCCATTGAACGCTACCCGCCACGAAGAGAGATCCAGCTCCTCGAGCTCACTCTCGGAAATGCGATCGGTACAGAGGTCATAGGCAAAGTTCGGACCTCCGCTCGTGGTAGCGCGGTAGCGGCTAATCGCTTTCAGCCAGCGACTGGGACGCCTCAAGAAACCAGCCGGCGACATCAGCACGCAGGAGGCGCCCAGATAGAGTGGCTGCAGCACGCCGCCGATCAGACCCATGTCGTGATAGAGCGGCAGCCAGCTGACGACCAGCGACTCTTGCGTCTGGCCAAAAGCCTGCTGAATCATCGCCTCGTTGTGCAGCAGGTGACGATGGTGAACCTGGACACCCTTGGGGGTGGATGTCGTCCCCGAGGTGTACTGCAGAAACGCCAGGGTATTGCCGTCGATCTGCGGCGTGCTCCACATCTCCGCACGGCTCGGATCGAGGGTGTCGAGCTCGATCCAAACCAGCCGGTTGAGAAGCGGTAGCTGAATCTGACGATTGATGCGCTTGCGCAGGGCACTGGTGGTCAGAACCCATTTCGGCTCAGCATCCTGCACGATGCCGAAGAGGCGAGAAAGATCTCGCTCCTGGCGAGGTGGGTATACCGGGACCGCGACAACACCCGCGTAAAGGCAGCCGAAAAACGCGGTAATGAACTCCAAACCCGGAGCGAAAACCAAGAGCGCTCGATCACCGACCTCGCCCCGCTCGGCCAGAGTGGTGGCAAGCATGCGCGCTTCGCGATCGAGATCATCAAAGGAAAGCGTCGCGGTTTCGTGCTCGCCATCCTGCAGCCATCGAAACGCCGCGCGCTCACCGATTTCATCCACGCGAAGGCGCAGCAGCTCGACCAGACTTCGACTGACCTTCATAGGCACATCCCCGCTTCATCGGCTCACGGGTAGCGAGAGCCGCGCGCTCAGCATGTCTCTCTCGGGTTCTTTCGCTATCAGGGTCCTTTCCGTGCTATCCAACGGCCTCGAGCTCTTTGGCCGTGGTCGCCGAAGTCGTCTGGGCGATGTGGTTCTTCTCATCGACCAAAACCACCGTGCCTTTGTGAGATTTGGCCTCGCTCTCCTCATACTCAGCGTAGCTACAAACGATCACAAGGTCGCCTTTGTGTGCCTTGTGCGCGGCAGCCCCATTGAAAATCAATTCTCCCTGACCCGGCTCGCCTTCGATGGCGTAGGTCGCGAATCTTTCACCATTGGTGATGTTGTAAACCTCGACCCGTTCATAAGCCACGATATCCGCTGCCTCGAGCAAAATAGGGTCGACCGTAACCGAACCGTTGTAGTGCAAATCTCCACCGGTAGTGGTAGCGCGGTGGATCTTCGATTTGAGCATTGTCCGACGCATGTTTTCCTCGCAGTTCGACGGTCCTGTGGGGGACCTGGAGTAGGTTTCAAGGCTGTTCTAGACGAGTTTTCTCGAGCGGCTCTGCCATACCCGCCAAAATGCTTCTATCTCCCTCGAAGGGTTCGCGAGCATGGGCCACTAACATGTTGTCGAGCATCAAGACATCCCCCCGACGCCAGGGAAACTTGATCGTTTCTTGGTGATAAATAGATCTCAAGATTTCCAGAGCTTCCGGCTCGATGGGGGTCCCATCTCCGTAAAAGGTATGGTTTGGAAGATCTTCCTCAGCGAACTGGGCCAACAAGCCCTGACGGATCTCAGGAACCAGCGTGGAGACGTGAAAAAACGTTCCGTGATTGAACCAGACCGGTTCGCCGGTTTTCGGGTGTAGATACGAAGCCGCTCCTTGGCGCTTGGTGCGCAAGCGATTCCCGTCCTGCCATTCGATCTCATATCCCGCTTTGGTTGCGTAAGCCGCAACCTCGTCTTTATCGTCGGTTTGAAAGACCGACTGCCATGGCAGCCCGGCTACGTCACTGAAGTTGCGGACGTAGAGAATCCCTTTTTCTTCGAATCGAGTCCGGATCTCTTGGGGAATCGCCTGGTAGACCCGGCGCACATCGGCGATCGGTGTCTCGCCACCCACCTCAGGCGCCACGTGACAGTAGAAGAAAATCTTCTGAGGCCAAACATGGGCGTAGGAATTCTCGTTGTGAAGGAATATCGGATACTGGGGCGGATAGTCCGTCGAAGTGTAAATATTTCCGTCAACGCGAGACCGAGGTGATGATCGCTCGGTGTACTCCAGAGCGTTGTGCCCGAGAGCGTCGATTAGATCCTGGAAGCTCTCGGGGCTGGATATCTCGAAACCGCGGAACAGAACGCCCCCATATTTGAGGAGGTTCTTCTCGATGAACCCGCGACTCGAAGCGGCCCACGAGACTAGATCGACGCCCTCTTTAGTGGGCTCGATCACGATCGGTAGAGTTTGACTTTCAGCTAGGAAAGACGACTTCACCAGCTCGGTAGCCTGGACGTTCACCGTCTTCGCCTTACGGCTTCCTAACTTCCCAAGACTTGGCTTCTTAGCAGAAAGACTTGGCTTTTTGACGCTGGGTGTAGTGCTGGCCATCGCGCGAGCTCCCTGGGAAGTTCTTGCTCGGTTGCGCCAACCTATGCTGGAGCCTGCTCCGAAACACTGGCAACACAACCTGGCTTTGAGCCTGATGTTTTCGCTTTTTTCTTTGCTCGATCTCCGATTGCTTGGGCAGAAGCCCCGCTCTCTCAAAGTGATACTGATAAACTATTCTCGTTTTGTCAAGGGAGTGCAAACCTCTTTTACCCAGCTATTACGAACACATGAAACCTTGAAACTAGCGTGAAGATCGTGGAAAAACTGCCGCACAGGCAGCTCTACAGGAAATCTTCTTGCTTATTGCCTAAACCCTTCCAACCCACAGGATTTCGACTGGAGGCTGCATCGTGCCTGGAGACGCCAAGAGCGGACCCGTTCAGACCCAACGCCACCTCATCTTCTACAGCGTCTTTTCAGCTGTCACTGGGCCGCCGGCCGCTGATGCACGGCAAGCCAGCAAAAAGAAAAAGCGAGCTCTAGTACGGTGGCTGGGAGGGGTCTTGGGACTCCTACTCGTGGCCGCGTCGATTACGACGTTTTGGCTCATGCAACAACTGCGATCGTCCCTACCCATCGTGGAAGGTGAAACCAGGGTTGCGGGACTGGCGGCCGAGGTCGTCGTCGAACGTGACGAGCTGGGTATCCCAACGATCCGCGGCGAGACGCGTCAGGACGTCTCATTTGCCTTGGGATTCCTTCACGGCCAGGAACGCTTTTTTCAGATGGACACGACCCGGCGCCGCGCCGCGGGTGAGCTGGCCGAGCTGGTCGGTGGCTTTGCGCTGCGCTTTGACCGCGCCATTCGACCGCATCGTCTTCGCCATACCGCAGAACAGGCGCTCGAAGCGCTCGACCCAGGCGAGCGCGAGCTGCTGAAAGCGTATACCCGCGGTGTCAACGCAGGCCTTTCAGCGCTCGAGGCACGACCGTTCGAATATCTGGCGCTGAGACAGGAGCCCAGGCCCTGGCAAGAGCAGGATTCACTGCTGGTCATCCTCGCGATGTTCACGCAGCTGCAGGACGAGAATGGACGTCTAGAGCTGGCTCTGGGACTGCTTCGAGATACCCTACCCGAACCCCTGTTCCGATTCCTGACGCCCCAGGGCACGAATTGGGACGCCCCGTTGATCGGCGAACCGCTGCCGGCTCCGCCTCTCCCCGGACCCGACGTGATCGATCTGCGGGCTGCAGCCGAGCCCTCTCAAACCGCAGACCTGGAGGAGCATGAAGCTTCCTCTGAGTGGGAGCTGCGCCTGCAAGGCAGCAATGCTTGGGCGCTCGAGGATTCTCTGACCGCCGGCCAGGGCGCGCTGGTGGCCAATGACATGCATCTCGGCTTCAGCGTTCCCAACATTTGGTATCGTGCATCGTTCGTCTGGCCTCAGAGCGGCGAGACGCGACGCGTGATCGGGGCGACCCTCCCCGGTGTGCCGCTCATGGTCATCGGCAGCAATGAGCGGGTCGCCTGGGGCTTCACCAACAGCTACATCGACTCTAGCGACATCATCCTGCTCGAGCTCGACGAGTCCGAGAGCCGCTACCGCACGCCTGACGGCTGGCGCGACCTCGAGGTGATCTCGGAGGCGCTGGGAGTACGGGGTGGCGCGGCCGAGAATCTCGAAGTGAAATGGACACACTGGGGGCCGGTCATCGGACGCGATCATCAGGACCGTCCCTACGCGGTCCGCTGGACCGGACAGCTGCCGGAAGCCATCGACCTGGGATTCATTGCGATCGAAACCGCCGGAGATGTCGACGAAGCGCTCGATATCGCTGCCGGTAGCGGCATTCCTGCGCTGGGCCTGACCGTTGGGGATCGGCAAGGCCGGGTCGGCTGGACACTCACCGGAAATTTGCCGCGGCGCGAGGGCTTCGACAGTCGGCTGCCGGATTCGAGAGATACCGCTGAGGAAGGGTGGACCGGCTGGCTTTCCTTGGAAGACGTGCCCCGCGTAGTCGATCCTGAACAGGACCGGGTCTGGGCCGCCAACAACCGCGTGCTGAGCGGACCAGACCTCGCCAAAGTCGGCGATGGCGGATACATTCTCGGAGCCCGAGCCGCTCAGATTCGCGATGCCCTGCTCGAGATGAGCCAGGCGGACGTCGAAGACATGCTGCACCTCCAACTCGACGATCGAGCCCGCTATCTCGACCGCTGGCGAGAGCTCCTGCAGCCGCTTCTCGACTCACGGGTCGATGAGGCAGATCCGCTGGGCGCTTTAGTGCGGGACCAGGTCGCGGCTTGGAATGGCCGAGCCGAAGTCGAATCCGTGGCCTATCCCATCGTCGCCGACTTTCGCGATGCAGTCTTCAAACGCGCTTTCGAGCCGCTCATCGCTCCGGTCCTGGAGCTCGATCCGACGTTTCGCTTCACCCCGGGCCTCGCTGGACGCCAAGCCGAGGGCTCTCTTTGGACGCTGTTGACGGAACGACCTATGCACCTTCTGGGTAAGGAGTACGACAGCTGGGACGCTCTGCTAGAAGCCGCGCTCAGCGACGTCCTCGACGAGATCGCTGCTCAGGAGGCGCCGCTCGAGCAGCAGACTTGGGGAAAATCCAACACCGTGCAGTTCCGTCATCCCCTGAGCTATGGCATTCCCCTGGTTGGCCGCTGGATCGACTATCCCGCCACGCCGCTGCCCGGCGGATACAACATGCCTCGCTTCCAGAGTCGGTTCGAGGGAGCGTCACAGCGTATGGCGGTCATCCCGGGGCGCGAAGAGGAAGGGTACTTCCACATGCCGGGAGGCCAGAGTGGCCATCCTCTTTCGCCCAACTATCGCAACGGCCATCAGGCTTGGATCGAAGGTACTCCATCGCCTTTCCTGCCCGGTCCGCCCGTTGCCACCCTGAAACTGCGCCCGGCGGAATCCACCAGCGGATCATCCTGATTGCAACTCAAAGACCGGCGCCCCCTGAGGTTGGTAGGGCGCCGGTGAAGACCTGAGTCTCGAGAAGACGCTACGGGCGGTAGCTCACCGTCAGGCGGGCGTTGGCCGGAGCGCCGACGATGACGCCGGTGCCATTGAAGACCTGCTGGCCAACGTAGTAGCGCTCGTCGGTGATGTTCTCGAGGTTCAGCTGCAGCCCGAGGTCGGGCCGTATCTGGTAGCGGGCGAAGAGGTCGAACTTCTCGTAGGACGGCACGAAAACCTGACCGCCGCCGGTCGGGATGGGACGATCATCAATGAACTCGCCGCCACCGCCGAGAACCAGACGGTTGTTGACGTTGTAGGTCAACCAAAGGTTGGCGGTGACATCCGGCGTATCGCTGGCGATCCGGCTGCGAAAGCCAAGCACGCCGTCTGGATTTTCACGGTCGTTCGTGGCGATGTTGAAGACCATGTTCAGACGCTCGCTGGCCTTACCGACGATCTCCAGCTCATACCCCTTGGTCGTGACCGCGCCGATCTGGCTACGCTGTCGGAAGCCGACGACCAGGTTTTCCTGCGAGATATCGTAGTAGCTGAGCTGCGCGAAGAGACGCCCACCCAGGAACGTCTGCTTGACGCCGACTTCGACCTGCTCACCCTCGATCGGCACCGGATCCGGCAATCCCGATTGCGGTACCGCATCGACCGGCAGGAACGACGTGTTGTAGCTGGCGTAGAGGGTCGTGCCCAGACTGTTTTGCGGCGTGTAAGCCAAGCCGGCACGGTAAGTCACCTCGTTGTGATCCGTTCGGTTGGGACTGTTGACGCCGGCCCGCTCGGAGCGGTCGTTGTTGAACTGGCTGTAGCGCAGGCCGAGGACGGCGTTGAGCCCGTTGCCAAAGGCGAAGTTGTTCTGGGCGAAGACGCCGTAGCGGCTGTCAGCGGTGAAGACCGTGATGTCTGAACCGTCGAGGACAAAGTCGTTGGTGTAGACCGGGTTGAAGATATCGATCGGCCCGACTTCACCGCCTCGAAGCGGAAAGTTGCGCTCGCGATCCTCCCAATCGGCGCCTAGCATCCAGGTGTTGTCGACCGACCCGGTAGTGGTCAAGCCCTGGACGTTCAGCTGCAGTCCTGTGGTGGTCTGATCGGAGAGAAAGAAACCGGAATCACCGGGGAATCCGTCTCCGCGCTCGACGAGGCCGGTCGACGGATCGTCATTGACGAAGCTCTCCAGGGTCACGCCATAAACGTCGCGATCGTGCTCCGAGTAGCTGGCGATCGCCTGCAGGATCTTCCCGCCCCCGAACACATGGTCGACGTTCAGCTGGAACAGGCGCTTCTGCCAATCGTAATCGGCCCCAGGCTCACCGAGGAAGGTCGACTCGTCCTGCAGGTAGAGAAAGCCCAGGCGGTCGACCCCGTAGACCGCGATCAGCTCATCTTCAAGGCTGGCCGGCGGTGCGAAGAGGCCGCTCGAGACCGTACCCGTGAAGTCATCGATCTCCATGTCTGCAGTGATCGAGGTCGAGGTCGTAGGCTGAAAGCGGGCGGCTGGAGCGACGAACAGACGCTCGTTCTCGATCTCGTCGACAAAGGTCTCGGAATTCTCGTAGGACCCGTTGATCCGGAAGCTGGCCACATCCCCGAGGTCTGGGCGGTTGTAGTCGAGACGAATCTTACGCTGTCCTTCGGAATCAAAGATGGCGTCGAGGCTCAGCAGGCGATCTTGCAGCGGGCGCTTGGTCACCAGATTGATCAGGCCACCGGGCGCGATGTCGTTGGCCAGAACGCTGGCCGGACCTTTGAGAATCTCGACCCGCTCCAGGTTGTCGACCACCAGGGCGCCGCGCTGGTAGATCTTGATGCCATTGCGGTAAAAGCCTTCCCGCTCGTCGAGACTGAAGCCGCGTAGATTGATGCGCACGTAGCCGCCGTAGTAGGTACCCCGGGTCGTCAGGCCAGCGACGTTCTTGGTCAGGTCGCCGAAGTTGTCGGCACTCTGATCCGCGATCAACTTTTCACTGATGATCGAGATCGCATTCGGGGTGTCCTGAAGGCTGGTCAGGACTCCGGTTTTCGAGGAGAGTCGGTCAGTCTGGAAATAGTTGTCGATCTCGAGGCTCACGGTGATGGCTTCGGCCTCGACGATCGCGAGTCTCAAGTTCTTCTGCTCGATCGCATCGCGACGGATCTCGACCTCACTGCGAGCCTGACCGAGGTCCGCGTGCTCGGCTGCGACCACGTAAGATCCCGGCTTCAGATCATCGAACTGGTAGCTCCCATCCTTCTCGGTTCGTGCCACGGCCACCTTGTTGTTGGCCACCCAGAGCGTCACATCGAGACCGCGCACCGCCGATCCGTTGGCGTCTTCGACTTTGCCCTGCAACTGACCGACAGGCTCGGCATAAAGCTGCGCCGAGAAGAATAAAAGCACGGTGCTAAACCAGCACACGGCCAGGCGGAAGGGACGAGAACTGCGCATGGCGAAACTCCTCTGCTCTTGAATTTGGGGTATTCAGAGGGGACCCTCTGCAATGCGTGAGATGATAATAGAATATCATTCTCAGTCAAGAAGCGGAGTCGCTGGCCGGCTCCAGGCGGGTTGCGCGTGACGGACCAGGTGACGCGCCCCTTAGCCTCGCCGGTAAGCTGAAGAGTCGCCTCGCGCCCTTCCATCCATTAGACGATGCCGGTGAATACGACGCCTGGCAATCCGGCGGCGGTTCGAGAGCTAGTGGGCAGACACGGAACAGAATCGTTGGCATCGGGCTTGCTCTAACTTCCTGTGAAATCGCCGAGCCGCTCCAGGGCGACATCAGTCGACCTCGGGAGAGAACGAAGCCGTCCTCAGATCGCACCATCATGCCCTTCTCGCCTCGACCCAGAACCCTCCAAGCCCTGCTGACCGCAATGGCACCCATGGCGCTGCTGCTCGCCCTGGCTTCACCAGCCCAGGCGCTGGTCTCCGAAGACTCGATCGAGCGCCAAGCCGAACGCGCCTTCGAGCAGATGAAGCGCCAGCTACCGATCTCGCGCGACGTGGCGGCCCAGGACTATGTGTCCTGTGTCGCCGTTATGCTGATCGATCAGCTCGACGAGCCGTATCGCAGTCTCGATTGGGAAGTCGTGCTGTTCGAGCAACGCGCCGCCAACGCCTTCGCCATGCCGGGCGGCAAGATCGGCGTCTATACCGGGATCTTCGACGTCGCCCAAGACCAGGACGCTCTCGCGGCGGTGATCGGTCACGAGATCGCCCATGTCGTCGCTCAGCACTCTCTCAAGCGCGCTCGCAAACAGGTACGTAATCAGCTCCTGGTGGCGGCGGCCTCAGGCATGCTCGGCGGTGGTCGCGGCACCGCCACCGCGCTGAGCCTCGGCGCCGAGCTCGGCCTCAATCGCCCCTACGACCGCAAGCAGGAATCCCATGCCGACAGCGAAGGCCTGGAGCTGATGGCGGATGCCGGCTTCAATCCGCTGGCCAGCGTCCAGCTTTGGAAGCTCATGATGAAGAAGAGCCCGGCCGGCCCTCCAGAATTCCTGTCGACCCATCCCCACCCCGACCACCGAATCGACGACCTGATCTCTCAGCTCGCTAAAACCCTCGAGCGCTACAACGAAGCCACCGCCGCCGGACGCGTTCCGGCCTGCGAGCGTCACTGAATCCAACTAGAGCTAGCCTCGCTACGTCGAATCAGAATTCGACGTAGCGCAGGAAGAAGGTTGATGGCTTGACCTGGCCGGATGCCAACAGGGTAGCGCGCTCGGGCGTGAGGATGAATTGCCCGGCGCGGGCCTGTGATTCGGTCATCAGCAGTAGCTCGAAGGCCGCGACGTCGCGCGGGAAGCGCTCGTGGATCTGCACCAGGCCATTGGCCGAGTCCTGCAAGAC
>JBCCEE010000187.1:0-14808 GCA_039030415.1 Acidobacteriota bacterium | reverse complement strand
TCAGTGGACCGACGCCCGACTGTTGACGACCCGCACGGAGGCCGACCGCGGTCAGCTGGTGGACGTCGCGCACGAGGCCCTGATTCGCAAGTGGGGGAGGCTGCAGACCTGGATGGCCGAGGACCGGGCGGATGCTCGCCTGGTGGACGCCTTGCGCCAGGGCGCCAAAGAGTGGCAGCGGCAGGGCCGTAGCCCGGATTACCTCTTCCACGGTGCCCGGCTGGCCCAAGCTGAAGAGTTGATGATCCGCCACGGTGGCGACCTGAGTGAGCTCGATAAGAGCTTCGTAGCGGCTGCCGTCGCCAGGGCGAAGCGCAGCCGACGCCTCCTGGCGGCGGTGGTGATGGCTGCATTGACTGTTGCGGGCTACCTGGTCCACCTCTTCAACGAGAGGAAAAAAGAGGCCCAGCGGAGTGAGCGTTCGGCGCTCGTGCAGCTGGCGCGAAACTACTGGGACGAGAGCCAGGCCGAGAGGGAAGGCGGTCGCTTGTTGCGCTCATTGCACCTCCTGGCCGAAGCGGTCGCGATCAACCCCGACGAGAGGCTGAGAAAAAACCAGCTGATCGATCTCGAGCAGTATTGGCCAGCGTTTGCATTGAGCCACATGATGGAGCATCAAGGCAGGGCCTACGGTGCGAAGTTCAATAGTGACGAGAGCCGCGTGTTGACCTGGAGCGAGGATAAGACGGCGCGTCTGTGGGATGCTGCCACGGGCAAGGCCCTTGGCCCAGCGCTCGAGCATGAGGGAATTGTCTGGGGTGCGATGTTCGATAGCGACGAAAGCCGCGTGCTGACCTGGAGCGATGACACGACGGCTAGGCTCTGGGATGCCGCCACAGGCGAGGCTCTCGGCCCGGCGCTCGAACATGAGGAACCGGTCTTTGGCGCGCTGTTCAATGACGACGCGAGCCGCGTGCTGACCTGGAGTGAGGACAAGACGATGAGGCTCTGGAATGCTGCCACGGGCAAGGCCCTTGGCCCGGCGCTCGAGCATGAGGGCTGGGTCTGGGGTGCGCTGTTCGATGGCGACGCGAGCCGCGTGCTGACCTGGAGCTCTGAAACGACGGTGCGTCTGTGGGATGCCGCTACGGGCGAGGCCCTTGGCCCTGCGCTAGAGCACAAAGACGAGGTTCGAGGCGCGCTGTTCAATGGCGACGCGAGCCGCGTGCTGACCTGGAGCGATGACAAGACCGCTAGGCAATGGGATGCCGCGACGGGGGAGGCTCTCGGCCCAGCGCTCGAGCATCAGGAACCGGTCTTGGGCGCGCTGTTCAGTGGCGACGCGAGCCGCGTGCTGACCTGGAGCGATGACAAGGCGGTTAGGCTGTGGGATGCCGCGACGGGCGATGCCTTCGGCTCGGTGCTCGAGCATGAGGGCTGGGTCCGAGGCGCGCTGTTCAATGGCGATGCAAGCCGCGTGTTGACCTGGAGCAGTGACAAGACGGCTAGGCTGTGGGATGCCGCGACGGGCGAGGCCCTCGGCCCGGCGCTCGAACACGAAGACGAGGTCCGTGGTGCGCTGTTCAATGGCGACGCGAGCCGCGTACTGACCTGGAGCGATGACAGGACGGTGAGACTGTGGGATGCCGCGACGGGCGATGCCTTCGGCCCGGCCCTCGAGCATCAAGACATTGTCCGTGGTGCGCTGTTCAATGGCGACGCGAGCCGCGTGCTGACCTGGAGCGATGACAAGACGGCGAGGCTGTGGGATGCCGCTACGGGCGAGGCCCTTGGCCTGGTGCTCGAGCATGAGGGTGCGGTCTTGGGCGCACTTTTCAATGGCGATGAGAGCCGCGTGCTGACCTGGAGCTCTGACGGTACGGCGAAGCTGTGGGATGGTGCCACGGGCGAGGCCCTCGGCCCGGCGTTCGAGCATCAAGACATTGTCCGGGGTGCGCTGTTCGATGGCGACGCGAGCCGCGTGCTGACCTGGAGCGATGACAAGACGGCGAGGCTATGGGATGTCGCCACAGGCGATGCCCTCGGCCCGGCGCTCAAACATCAGGATACGGTTCGAGGCGCGCTGTTCGATGGCGATGAGAGCCGCGTTTTGACCTGGAGCTTTGACAAGACGGCGCGTCTGTGGGACGCCGCGACGGGTGAGGCCCTCGGCCCGGCGCTCGAGCATGGGGGCTGGGTCTTGGGCGCGCTGTTCAATGGCGACGCGAGCCGCGTACTGACCTGGAGCAATGACAAGACGGCTCGTCTGTGGGATGCAGCGACGGGCGATGCCCTCGGCCCGGCGCTAGAGCATGAGGGCTGGGTCGAGGGCGCGCTGTTCAATGGTGACGAGAGCCGCGTGCTGACCTGGAGCGATGATAGGACGGTGAGGCTGTGGAATGCCGCGACGGGCAAGGCCCTCGGCCCTGCCCTCGAGCATCAGGCCGCGGTCCGAGGCGCGACGTTGGATGGCGATGAGAGCCGCGTGCTGACCTGGAGCTTTGACGGGACGGCTCGTCTGTGGGATGCCGCCACAGGTGATGCGCTCGGCCCTGCACTCGAGCATCACGGCGCAGTCAATGGTGCAATGTTCAGTGGTGACGCGAGCCGCGTGCTGACCTGGAGCTCTGACCACACGGCTCGTCTGTGGGATGCCGCCACGGGTGAGTCGCTCGGCCCTACTCTCCAGCATCAGGGTCCGGTCCGAGGCGCGAGGTTCAATGGCGACGGCACTCGCGTGCTGACCTGGAGCGATGACAGAACGGCGCGACTGTGGTCTGTCGGGGCTGATCTCGACTTTCCCCAAGCCGCACTTCGGCTGCAGGCGCGCGTGATCACCGGCACCGAGTACGTGCCGCTCACTCGAGAAATCAAAGTCATCGAAGCGGAGCGCTGGCGGCAGATGAAAAAGGAATGGCAGCGCATCGCTCGCGATCACTCCAAAGTCTGCGCTTATCCGCAGCACAATCTCTGGAGGCGCCTCAACGCCAAGGCGTCAGACGCCCGATAGCCCGGGCTATGCGGTGGCGCGATAGAATCGTGGACTGGGCCGGCCAACTGCTCCCGGTTTCGTCATTCCCTCGGCCTGCCCTCGTCCACAGGAGATTCCCCATGCGCCGACTCGCCGCCTGCCTTGTCCTCATTCTGCTACCCGCTGCCGCCTTCGCCGACGCGCCGCCCACCCCGGTCGAGCCGGTGACCGAGCAGCTGCACGGCGTCGAGCTGGTCGACCCCTACCGCTGGCTCGAGGGCAGTGACGCGCCCGAGCTCGTCGATCCCAGCCCGGCGCTCGACGTGCGGGTGGCGGAGTGGACCGAGCTGCAGAACACCCACACCCGGATGCTGCTCGACAGCCTGGCCGGTCGGGATCGCCTCGAAGCGCGACTCAAAGAGCTGCTGCAGGTCGGCAACGTTGGCCTGCCCGACGTGCGCGGCGACCGCTACTTCAACCTCGAGCGCCAGGGAGACCAGGCGCAGCCGGTGCTCTACCTGCGCGACGGCCACGACGGCGAGCGCCGCGCCCTGCTCGACCCCAACGCGCTCGACGCCGACGGTCTCACCGCGCTCGCCTGGGTCGAGCCCAGCCACGACGGTGAGCTGGTGGCCTTTGGCCTCTACCGCGGCGGTGACGAGAACGCCACCCTCTACCTGATGCGGGTCGACGACGGCGAATGGCTGGCCGACGAGATCCCCGGCAAGGTGCGCGGCGTCTTCTGGCTGCCGGACTCGAGCGGCTTCATCTACCGTCGCCTGGAGGACGCCGACAATCCCTACTCCGGCCAGATCCGCTTCCACCGCATCGGTCGCCACCACCGCCAGGATCCGGTGATCTTCGAGCAGTACAAAGAGGGGCCGCTGGCCACCACCTGGGGTCCCTACCCGATCGTCGACCGCGAGGCGCGCTGGCTGGCGGTCAACTACTTCACCGGCACCGAGTCGAACGACGTGTGGCTGTACGACTTCGCCGAGTGGCGCCGCAGCGGTCAGCTCGAGCGGATCGACGTCGTGGTCGGCGCCACCGCCCAGAGCTTTCCGTTTTTCGCCCACGGCCAGCTGCTGCTGCAGACCACCCTCGACGCTCCCAACGGCCGCATCGTGCGGGTAGACCCCGCCAAGCCGTCGCCCGAGCACTGGCAGGAGCTGATCGCCGAGCGCGAGGACGCGGTGATCCGCAGCGTGTCGATCGCCAAGGGGCTGCTGGCGGTGTCGTACCTCGACAAAGCGTCGACCCGCATCGCCCTGTTCGACCCGGAAGGCAAACCCCAAGGCGATCTCGAGCTGCCCGGCATCGGCACCGCCAGGCTGGCGAGCGATGTCGAGCGTAGCGAGGCCTTCCTCAGCTTCGAGAGCTTCAACGAGCCGGATTCCATCTACCGGATCGATCTCGAGAGCGGCGAGCGGACCCTGTGGGCGCGGCCCGACGTGCCGGTCGATCCGTCGCAGATCGCGGTCGAGCAGGTGTTCTTCACCTCCAAGGACGGCACCGAAGTGCCGATGTTCATCGTCCACCGCAAGGGGCTGAAGCGCAACGGCAAAAACCCCACCATGCTCTCCGGCTACGGCGGCTTCAGCGTCTCGATGACGCCGCGGTTCTCGGCTCGCAACACCCCCTGGCTGGAGGCCGGTGGCGTCTACGCTCTGGCCAACCTGCGCGGTGGCGGCGAGTTCGGCAAAGCGTGGCATCGCTCGGGCATGCTGGAGCAGAAGCAGAACGTCTTCGACGACTTCATCGCCGCCGCCGAGTGGCTGATCGAGGAGAAGTACACCAATGCAGATCAGCTCGGCATCATGGGCGGCTCCAACGGTGGCCTGCTCACCGGTGCCGCCCTGGTTCAGCGTCCCGAGCTGTTCTCGGCCGTGCTGTCGGCGGTGCCTCTGCTCGACATGCTGCGCTACCAGCACTTCCTGATGGCGCGCTTCTGGGTGCCGGAGTACGGCTCCTCCGAGGACGCCGAACAACTCGAGTTCCTGCTCGACTACTCGCCCTACCAGAACGTGCGCAAGGGCACCAAGTACCCTGCCGTACTGCTGACCGCGGGCGAGAATGACACCCGCGTCCATCCCCTGCACGCCCGCAAGATGGCGGCTCGCCTGCAGTCGGCCACCGCCAGCGATCTGGACGAGGAGCCGATCCTGCTGTGGGTCGAGGGCGACGTCGGCCACGGCCAGGGCAAGCCGCTCGAGCTGCGCAAGCGCGACGCTGCTGACGTGCTGAGCTTCTTCGCCTGGCAGCTCGGCCTCAACTGGCCACCCCAGGTGGCGTCCCCGACGCCGCAGACCGGCCGGCCGTAGCGGTCGGGCTGCGCGCCTCGGGGCAAACTCGAATGCAGAAAACTGGCCCGTTCGGTGGCCAGTTTTTCGCATTATGTGGGTGGAGAGACCCTCGACCCCACAGGAGGCCCCATGCGCACGAACATCCAGCCCCGAATCCTCTGGCTCTGCGTTGGTCTGACGCTGTGCCTCGCCAGCTCAGCGCAAGCCGGGCTCAATGTCTGGACGTCCGAAGGGCCGGTCGGCGGCGACGCGGCGGCGCTGGTGGCGGACCCGCTCAATCCGCTGACGCTCTATGCCGCGACCGAGGTGGGCGTGTTCAAGAGCACCGACGGCGGTGGAAGTTGGCAGAGCGCCAACCACGGATTGATCGATACCGAGGTCCTGGACCTGGCGATCGACCCCCAGACTCCGACGACGCTCTACGCCGCCACCGCCATGGCAGGCGTCTTCAAGAGCACGGACGGCGGCGCCAGCTGGCAGCAGAGCAACCAGGGCCTGTCCGAGAACGGGCCGCCCAATCCTGATGTCAAGATGCTGGCGATCGATCCTCAGAACCCCAGCACGCTCTACGTGGGGCGGAGGTATGCCGGCCTCTTCAAGAGTAGCGACGGCGGCGCCAGCTGGAGCCCGATCAACACGGCTTGGGGTGAGCTCACCGAGATCGACGCGTTGGCGATCGATCCGCAGAATCCCAGCACGGTCTACGTCGGCGCGCTGCCGTCGTTCACCGGCATCTCCGAAGTCTTCAAGAGCACCGACGGTGGCGGCAGCTGGACCAGCATCCGCTTGGGCCCCGCGGGTGGGCGCATCAGCGATCTGGCGGTCGACCCGCAGAACGCCGGCACCGTCTACCTGGGAACGTCCCAAACCATCATCGTGCCCGTCGGGCTCTACAAGACGACCGACGGCGGCGCCGAGTGGCACCCCATCGGCGAAGAGCTGCCCAAAGGCATCGTCACGCTGGCGATCGACCCGCAGACGCCGAGCACGGTCTACGCCGGCTTCAAGTTCTCGTCCTATAGCGACCCGCCCGGCCTGTTTCGTAGCCTTGACGGCGGCGCCAGCTGGAGCCAGATCGACAGCGGTCCGGCCCGGGTCGACACCACGGCCCTCTTGATCGACCCGCAAACTCCGGCCACGATCTACGCCGGCCGCCTCGGCGCCGGGATCTACAAGACCCAGGACGGCGGCACCCTGTGGAGCGCCACCAACGACGGGTTCACCAACGCCCAGGTAGAGGCCCTGGCGATCGATCCCACGATCCCGACCACGGTCTATGCCGGCACCGCCGCCGGGGTCTTCAAATCCCTCGACGAGGGGCGCCATTGGAGCCCGGCCAACCGCGGGCTCGACAACCTCCGGGTGCAGACCCTGGACATGGACCCGACGAGCCCGGAGACGCTCTACGTCGGTTCCGACGGAGGCATCTACAAGAGCCTCGACGGCGGCGATGCATGGACCTTCTACGGCGATGGGCTCGCCGCCCAGCGGGTCCTGGCAATGGCCATCGATCCCCAGCAGCCCACCACTCTCTATGCCGGTACGATAAACCTGGCGGGGGTCGGTGCCGACGTTCACAAGAGCGTCGACGGCGGCCAGAGCTGGACCCCCGTGAACAACGGCATCCCCTTCGTCTCGAATTGGATCAACGCCCTGGCCATCGATCCCGAGACGCCGTCCACGGTCTATGCCGGCACCTTGCGTGGCGTCTACAAGTCCGTCGACGGGGCCGCCAGCTGGCAGCAGTTCAGCAGTGGCTTGACCGATGAGCCCGACCGAGCGCGAGTGCTCGATCTGGCGATCGATCCCGAGAATCCGAGCACCCTCTATGCGGGCCTGACAGACTCCCATGGCGCAGGCGCCGTCTACAAGAGCACCGACGGCGGTGCGAGCTGGTTCGAGATCAACGGCGGGCTGGTAGACATTACCGCGGTCGAGACGCTGGCCCTCGACCCGAAAGACTCGAACCGGCTGTGGATCGGCACCACCGACGATGCGCGGGTCTACGGACAAGTCGCCGTCTATGTGAGCCACAACGGCGGTGAGCGCTGGTTTCCGGTCATCGGTGGCGGCTTGTTCGACACCACGGTGCGCGCCCTGGCGATCGATCCGGCGACGCCGTCCTCGATCTACGCCGGCACCCTCGGCCGCGGCGTGCTCGACTATCGGTCGGTCTTTCAGCAGCCCGATCTCTACCTCCAGAACGGCCGCTTCCACGTGCGGGTCGACTGGCGCGATTTCGTCGGCTTGCGGGGTACCGGCAAGGTGGCGTTCGTGAGCGAGGAGACCGAGGAGGGCGCCGTCCTGGAGTCGCAGGATTCCGCGGTGGTGCAGTTCTTCGAGCCCAACAACTGGGAGATGGTGGTCAAAGTGTTGGACGGTCGCGCCATCAACGACCGTTTCTGGGTCTACCTGGCGTCGGCCACCGACGTCGAATTCACCGCCACCGTCACCGACACCCGCTGCGGCAGCGTCCAGATCTACACCAACCCCCTAGGCATGGCGGCCCCCGCCCTGACCGACACGCTGGCCTTCGAAGACTGCGCCGACCCGCAGCCGCCGGGCTGCATCACGGACGAAGACACCTTCTGCTTCGGCGAAGACCACCGCTTCCAAGTCGATATCGCCTGGCGCGATTTCGAAGGTGCCACCGGCGTCGGCGGCGAAGTCTCCGTTCCGCGAGCCGGCCTCGCCAAGTCGAGCGACTCGGGACTCTTCACCTTCTTCGAAAACGACAACTGGGAGCTGCTGGTCAAAGTCCTCGACGGCTGCGCCATCAACGGCAACTACTGGTTCTTCGCCGCCGCCGCCACCGACGTCGAATTCACCCTCACCGTCACCGACACGACGGACGGCAGCGTCCAGACCTACACCAACCCGTTAGGGCAGGCCGCGAGTGCCATCACCGACACCGGCGCGTTCGCGTCTTGTCCGTGAATCGTCGTGTCCGTGAGCTTGCTTCACTAGGTTACGGCGATCGTGGGCAGCAAGACGTCCAGGCGATCGTAGCCCATCGCTACACCTTCGCTCATACCGGACTCGATAACCCGATCGCGGGCCTCCAAAGAGGGGTAGCGGACCGTCATCTCGAGCAGGGTCGTCTCACCTTGCTCGTACAGCTCGGTCGTCACGAGCGTCTCGCCGCCGGTCCAGTCCTCGTCGAAGAGCTCGGTGTGGACGATACGCTCCGGCCGCACGATTTCGAGATAGCGCCCGGTCATTCCCATCTCCGTGCCATCGGGCAGGCGCCAAACGTAGCGCAGAGCGCCGCCCACCGTGAGGTCGATCTCGCAAACCGGCAAGGAATGCCCTTCGGGGCCGTACATCCACCGCTTGACCAGCTCGGGTCGAGTCAGGGCGTCGAACAACAGAGACCGTGACGTGTTGAAGACACGTTTCATCTCGATCTCCAGGTCACCGCGAGCCGCGACCTTCAGATTGCCGTGTGGTGTCATAGCGGTTCCTTTCTGTCTCCAGTGGGTGTATCAGGCTCCTCGGCTCCTAACTCATCGAGTAGCTGATCGAGCCGTTGGAATTGGGCCTCCCAGTGCACGCGATAGCGTTCCAGCCAGTCGGCGGCTTCCTTGAGCGGCTCGGGACGCAGGCTGCACGGGCGCCATTGCGCCTGGCGTCGACGCTCGATGAGCTCGGCCCGCTCCAGCACCTTGAGATGTTTCGAGATGGCCGGCAAGCTCACTTCGAAGGGTTCAGCGATCTCACTCACGGTGGCCGGACCACGGCTCAGGCGCGCCAGGATCGCCCGGCGGGTGGGGTCGGCAATGGCGGACAAGGTTCGACTGAGAGGGTCGATGGGCAAGAGCTAGTCTCCTTATTTAACCTGTTGGTAAAATAAAAGCTGTTCGCTCTCGTGTCAAGCTCGAAGAACGTCTGCGGCACGCACGAGGTGCTACCCAGCGTCTGCGTTTGGCCCCCGAACCACCCGGCTGCTAGCCCCGATACTTCAACTCGTAGTATCCGGCTCGTGCCGGTCGCGTCGTTCGCTCAATCACCCACACCAACGCATCCAATGCGCGCTGAGTGTCATTCTCAAACCCCTGAGCAGCCAGACGTTCGACGACCTCAACCAACAACCGCTCAGCTTTGTTCAACGACCCCAATCGTGCCAACACCAATGCCCGACACCATTTGAGCTTGATGCGATGAACATGGTCAGGCGCAACTCGACACCGATAGATTAGAACGTGCTCGGCACGATCGAGAATCTCGATCGCTTGGCCCGCAATAGTGGCGGTCCCATACTTGACCAACAGAGAACAGAGGACCGTGACCGCAGCCAGATGCACCCGACGAGTGTATGAGGTTGCTTTGACCAAATCAGAGGTCAGCTGGAGTGCTTCGAAGGTCTCGGTGAACACCTGGTCTACAGAGCCCTTGGAATGAAGGACGAGCACCTGGCCACGAAGCACTGAACTGGAGGCCTTCGCCGTCCGCATCCAACGTCGACGACGCTGACTCTCTTTGGCGGTAGGTTCAGGCTTTGCCAGCTCACGACGCATCAGTTTTGCCGCTCGGTCAATGCTTCTGATCGCGTCATCCGGACGATCCTGAACGATCCGCAGGGTCGCCAAGTGAAGGAGATAGTCGGCGTTCGCGATCGGTGAGCGAGCAGCGATCATCGAGCCCTCGATAGCTGCCTGTTCAGCCAGCTCAAAGTCACCGATCCGACGGTGAGCCGTCATAGCGATCCCAAACAATCGAAGACGGACGGATGGACGCAGACAACCGGCGTCGCGTTCTTCGGCAAGGAGTTTCATCACCTCGAGGAGAACGGTGGCCGGATCACGAGCCAGGCGATCACACAGTGCCTGAACTTGCTGATCGATCGCGTTCCAGCCCATGGATCCCTCGGTAACCTCGTAGGTGGAGCCGTCCAGAGCCTCGCAATACAGCGTTGGTTCTGTTCCGAACGGCTCATCTGGAGGTTACCGTATGACCACTCTACTCGCACACCCTCTGAGGACATATTCTCTGTACGTCGGACCGATGATCGACCCTCAAGGGTAGGCGCATTTGCACCGCAGCCGAGGAAAGGTAGCCACAATCGCAGAGGGTCTGAGAGCTGCCAGATTTGCGCTCCTCTATGGGGAGTGATGACTTATCCTCTGAAGGATATGACCGATAAAGCGAATGCCGGTAACGGCCCTTCACATGACGTGTGGGAGGCAATCAACCGCCTGCCCACCCGTAATATTGGCCAAGAAGACGATCTGAAATTCGAACGGGACGGCCTGCGGTTGTGGCTCTCGCGTGTACACAGCGACGAGCTCGCTATTGAAGTCTGGATGAAAGACCAATGGCAAGAGGTGTGGCGTGGCTCTATCCGCTGACAACACAATTCACTCTGATGGGATCTGGGCCGAGGAAGCGGCCAGGCGGTATCGGGACCTTCGCTCCAACCCAAGCTCCGCAGTTCCGGCCGACGAGGTCTTCGCCAAGCTTCGTTCTGCTACTCGACTCCACGCGGCCTCAAAGTCGCAGGACGATGATCTGCCGGCTGCGGTGCTCGACCGTTTCGCGTGAGCAGCGCTCACCGATCGGTGGCGACTGCTCGCGCTGATCGAAGAGCACCAGCGTGCCCGTGTCGAGGCCCAGGCGATCCAGGTATTCGCACAACTGGTCCAGGCCGGTTTCGAGTGGGTCACTGTCGCCATCCCGGCGGACTTTGAGCTCGGCGGCGAAACGTTCGACGCTGCCGTCTGGCAGCGGCCAGCGCACCAGCAGGTCGACGCGTCCACTGCCGACCGCGTACTCGCGATCGATCGCCGCCACGCCGGCCGGCCGCGCCTCGATCTCGGCGCCGCCGTTCACCACTCGGTGGAGCCATGCTGAGAGGACTAGCTGTGCCGCCGCTTCGGAGTAAGGCTGACGCCGCAGCATCCATTCGGCGTTCGACTTCCAGAAGGCGGTGAAGCCGTCGAGCAGCTCGTTCCAGAGCAGCCGGCCGTCGGAGGCGACGTAGGCGCCGTGTCGAAGCGGCAGAAACGCCTCGGTGGCCGAGGTCAAGGCGCGCGGGATGATCTCGCGATAGATGGGATTGGCGATCTCGAGCATCCCGGAGCCAGGAGCGACCAGCCCCAGATCTTTGACGAACTGAATGTCGTCATCGAAGACATCGTCTCTCGGCTGGTTACCGGTGAGGATCGGCTCGATCACCTTGCGCACGCGATCTTCACGGAGGCGGTCGATCAAGGAGTCGAGATGCGTGTCGCGACGGCGGATGAGGACTTCCTTCGCCACCTCGACGTCTGAAGTGTCTATCATCACGGAACGGTCGCAGACTAGCTTCTCGACCAACTGGCGCGCCATGGCGTTGGTCAGCCACGGTTGGCCTGCGGTGAGCTCGAAGGCCCGTGCTTTGGCTTCGGCTGAGAATTCCTGGCCGGTCTCAGCCGTGTGCTGCTCGTAGAGCTCGGCGACCTCCCCGGCGTTGAAGTTGCGCAGGGTCAGCGAGTCGCTCTTGATATTGAACGGTGACGAGCTGCCGATCCGCCCTAGACCTTCGCGCCGCGTCTCGAGCTCCACCTGGCGAGAAATGCGGTAATCGCGGACGTCGCGCAGGCCGATCAGCCCCAGAGAGTGGGGAGAATGCGACGGTCGGCTTGGGTAGCCGGCGTGAAGTTGATCGAGAACCGAGAGCAGAGTGTCGTCGATGAGGGCGTCGATTTCGTCGAGGAAGAGCACCACGGGGCGCGGACACTGCTCACACCAGCGCTTGAGATATTCCTTGAGTCGGATTTCAGCAGCGAGATCCCGCAGCGCGTCTGGCGACTCGGGCCGAAGCTCAGCGGGAAGTTGATTGCCGCACTCCTGGTCGATGGAGCCGACGACCGCCCTGATTCCGCGGTCGACATCGCCACCGGCGACGGCTCCGGGCTTGCAGCTCGCGAGGACAGCGGCATACTTGCCCTCTGCGGTGAGGGCCTCGGCGAGAAGCTGGGCACCGGTCGTCTTGCCGCTCTGGCGCGGAGCGTGGATGACGAAATAGGCCTTGGCGTCGACGAGTTGTCGCAGCTCCCCGAGACGTGCCTCGGGCGCCAGCATGTAGTGATCCTCAGGTCGACAGATCCCGGCGGTATTGAAGTGGCGAGCCATCAAGACATTGTAGCGCGACCACCGATCTCGGCGCGTTCGCCTCCTGTCCGTGAGCTCGACCGCGAGTCGGGAGCTCGTGTTCGAATGACCCTTCGTTCCAACCCAAGCTCCGCAGTTCTGGCCGACGAAGTCTTCGCCAAGCTTCGTTCCGCTACCCGATGCCGCGCGGCCTCAAAGCCGCACGACGGTGATCCGCCGGCTGCGGTGCTCGACCGCTTCGCGTGAGCACCGCTCACCGATCGGCGGTGCCGTTTCGCGCTGGTCGAAGAGCACCAGCGTAACGGCATCGAGGCCCAGGCGATCCAGGTATCCGCAGAGCTGCTCCAGGCCGGTTTCGAGTGGGTCACTGTCGCCATCCCGGCGGATTTTGAGTTCGGCGGCGAAGCATTCGACGCCGCCCTCCGGCAGCGGCCAACGCACCAGCAGGTCGACGCGCCCGCTGCCCACCGCGTACTCGCGATCGATCGCCGCCACGCCGGCCGGCCGCGCTTCGATCTCTGCGCCGCCGTTGACCACTTGGTGGAGCCATGCCGAGAGGACCAGCCCATTGATAGCCCTCATTCATGATGCGGTGGCTCCGATGCTTTCAAGCCAAGGCCAGGGCAAGTGATAAGCTCCGTATAAAGCTAATCAGAATTTGGCCAGTAAATTGTCAGCTGATTAGGAGCTCAGTGATGAGCTCCTGGCGCCTGACATAACTACTCCGAGCAGCTCGGGGGCAGTGTTTCGCATGTGGCCGGGCTGAAATTTCTTTGAAGACTGAGCCCTTTTTTATTCTTTTGCGCTGTAGAAGGTTTGGGAGGACACGTTGCAAACAACTCAGGCTGACAACATCGAGCTCATGCGGCTCTGGGCTGAGGGCGATCCTGAAGCGCTCGATCAGCTTATTGAGTTGGCCTACCAAGAATTGCACCAGATCGCTCGTAGTCAACTTCGGTCGGAGCGACGTAACCACACGCTGCGCACCACTGAACTGCTCAACGAGGCCTACCTGCGGATGAAACCGCGAGATCAGATCTTCGGAACCACGTGGGTCCAGTTCTTCGGAATTGCCTCGTCCGCGATGAGACGAGTGCTGGTTGACCATGCTCGAAAACGCAATGCAGCTAAACGAGGTGCTGGAGAGTTGCATGTCACTCTGGATGACGCTCGGGGCATACCATGCCGTAGAGAACTGGCAATAGATGACCTGCTCGCACTCAATAACGCCTTGGACAGTCTCGAAGATCTCGATGTCGAACTCAGCCGGATTGTGGAGATGAAGTACTTCAGCGGTCTACAGCTCGATGAGATCGCCTCGCTCCTGAGTATCTCCAGAAGTACTGTCAAACGTAAGTGGCGCGAAGCCAAGTTATGGCTTGCATCTGAGCTCGATGCCCCTTCGCGATCGCGTGCCCAAACATAACTTTGCAGATTCAGCTAGGGAAGATAAGAATTTAAATGTTAGACAAGAGAGCACTTGAGATTGCGGCAGAAGCACGAGAGGTTCCAGTGGAAGAGCGGGAAGCATTCGTGCACGAATCCTGCGGTAGCAACAAGGAGCTACAGGACCGGGTAGAAGTTTTAATCGAAGTGGATACTTCTCATGTTGGCTTCCTGGACGGCAGTATTGCTGAAGCTCTCCTAGTAGACACGCTGCAAAAAGGCCAACGAGTCGGCGCCTTTCGGGTCGAACGCCTCATCGAGCGCGGCGGGATGGGAGAGGTCTATCTGGCCTCTCGTATTGAGGGCGACTTTGCCCAGAAGGTAGCCATCAAAGTAGTTCAGCTCGCGACCAAGAATCAGCTGTACAGATTCCAGACTGAACGTCGGGCCTTAGCTAAGCTAGATCACCCTAGTATTGCCAGAATCCTCGACGGTGGCAGGACCGAAGATGGCACGCCTTATTTTGCTATGGAATACGTGGAGGGCATGCCAATCAACAACTATTGTCACGAGCACAACTTGCCAGTGAAAGACCGCCTTGCGCTTTTCGTCAAAATTTGTGCTGCTGTCCAGTTTGCTCATCAGAACCTCGTAGTCCATCGTGATCTCAAGCCGAGCAATATTCTCATTACCGATGATGGCGCCCCCAAGTTGCTGGACTTCGGAGTCGCGAAACTCTTAGACCCAGATAATGAGAGCACCGTAAGTCTCGCTGCCCTTCCTGGTTTCACCCCGGAATACGCCAGCCCCGAGCAGGTCATGGGAGAGTCAATTACCACAGCGAGTGACGTCTATTCACTCGGTGTATTGTTATACGAGCTCCTAGCGGGCCAGCGGCCTTATTCACTAGACGGAAGATCTGCAGAGTCCATCCAAAAGATCATCTGTGAAGTAGATCCTCCTAGGCCAAGCGCCGTAGCCTCCCAGAAGAACTTAGACCGTAAGGCCTTGAGGCAGATCAAAGGAGATCTTGACAATATCGCACTGGCAGGTCTTCGAAAGGAACCGGAGGCGCGGTATCAAAGCGCGAGAGAGCTGAAAGACGATGTGGTTCGG
>JBCCEE010000186.1:0-14826 GCA_039030415.1 Acidobacteriota bacterium | reverse complement strand
TCGAGTCCGAAGGTCTGAACTACCTGGTCACAGTGCTCATTGAAGAGAGTCAGGGCGGGTCGGTAGAAAGGAGATGCGAATAGCTCGCGGCCTCGGCTCTTGCGCCGCCCGGCGAAGCGTTCGAGCGACCAGGGCTTGAGGTCGAGGTGGTGGACTGACGGTGAGCGCAGGTAACGCATCCCGGTTGTCGCAGTGCAGGATCGCCAGCGTGCGAGCAGGCGATCCTCCGGATCCACAATGCGGAGCCGGTTGGGCGAGATTCCCGCTTCGCCGAGCAGCCGCGCGGCGATGTGCACGCCGTGAATCCCACCGCCGATGATCAGCCAGTCCAGTTCTACCGACATCTCTCAATCAGGCTCGTTCACAATCGCCGCGATGTTGGCTATAAGCCATGCTGAGGCAGCAGACAGCTGCAACCAATCCCCGGTGGAGCTGATCCCGTAGCTCAGCATGCTCACAATCCAGCAGATGCTGGCGACCGTCTGACCGAGCCATTCCAAGCTCAGCGCTCGTTCGATCCGGCGTCCTCTCGGCGTCACCGAGGCTGCCCGGTCCCCACCGCCCACTAGCATGAGAGGCACTCCTGTCCGCAGCATGAGAGGTCATCCAGGTACATGCCCCACATGCGGTAGTTCTCCAGCTCCTCCGCAGGCAGTCCCAGCGATGTTGCGATCGCCTTCGCAACGACGGCGAATCGCTGGCGATACTTGTAGATGAAGCAGAAGATGTGGTTGTCGTGCCGAACGGCCGCACCGCACAGGAAGAGCCCCGGGACCCGGGTCGATTCGTCGTGCTCGTTGAGCAGTGGAAAGCCGTCGTCGCGTGCCTCGAAGAGATCGGCGACGAGTGCGTGACTTCCTTTGAAACCACCCGCCAGCAGCGGGGGCACAGGGGTGTCGAATCCGCGCCCGGCGACCGTGACGACTTCATACCCGGAGTCCGAGCGATTGACCGCCGCGATGGGCATTTCCGGGAAAAGCTCCACATGCTCAGCGAACACTGGCCGACGTAGGCGTTCGAGCGAAAACGTCGACAGCGCCACGCTGGGATCGGAGCTCTCGGAGCTCCAGGGACTCCCCTTGTCGAAAAGTCGGACGGTCTTGCCGCGTTCGGCAAGGTGATAGGCCACATCCACCCCGCTCTCGTAGCCGCCGATCACGATGAAGTCATCCCCTTCCAGATCGGCGTAGCTGGCGATCGTGGCGGTATGCCGGCAGAGCGAGCTGCCTATGAACCCGTCCACTTGCGGGTATTGGAAGTCGCCAGCCGCCCAAATGACGTGCCGGGCCCGCAAATCCCCTTTCGCCGTTTTGATCTTGAATTCGTCGCCCTTGCGGACGATACGCTTGACGTCGGCGCCTTCGACGACCGGCAGCTCGAAGTGTTCCGCGATCAACCCCAGAAAGGCGGCGTACTGCTTTCCCGTCGGATGCTCGACCTCCAGAGTGTAGGCGGGCGAGGCGCCGACCACGACGGAGTTCAGGTCGAGCATACCGACCGAGTTGGTAGGAAACGAGGGCGTGATGAAGCGCGTCTCGGCCGGCCACGAGGCGAAGGACGCGCCAACCTCATGACGCTCGAGGATCATGAAATTATCGATGCCTGCATGCAGCAGGGCGACGCTGACGCCGACGCCGGCGGCCCCACCACCGACGACAATCACGTCGAACAGGTGATCCAAGGTCGAGTCGCTCATGCTGTCTCCTCGGCCATCTCGAGCCCCGGAAAGGGGTTCGGAAGCTCCACCCAGTCTTTGCTGTCGAGGGCCACGAGCGCCTCGTCGATCAGGCAGGCGTCGAGTCGAGCGCGCACCGCCGCCTCGTCCATCTGTTGGCCGATGAAGACGAGCGCTTGGTGACGGTCACCGAAGCGCGGATGCCAATCCGGCTGCTTGTCCGGCTGCTCATCCTCGGGTTGGTCCCAGTGCTCGCGCGGCATCGCGGCCCACCACATGCCGGCCGGAGTCACGTTGCTGATCCCGCCGGCCTGCTCCCACTCGTAGGCGATCCGGTGATCTGCGGCGACCCAGAAGAAGCCTTTGGATCGCAGTACGCCTTGCCAGTTTTCTTCGTCGTTCAGGAACGTCCAAAACATCTCGGCGTCGAACGGCGCCGAAGCCCGATAGGTGAAGCTCGAGATGCCGTACTCCTCGGTCTCGGGTGTGTGCTCTCCCTGCAGCTCCCGGATCCAGCCGGCGGAGCTCTCGGCCTTTTCGTAGTTGAACGAGCCGGTGTCGAGTAAGCACCCGGGAGGCACCTGGCCACGGGTCGTCCGGAGAATCTTGGCGCCGGGGTTGAGCGCTTGCAAGATGGCTTCGACCTCGCGGGCGTGGTCGCTGCTGACGAGATCGAGCTTGTTGAGCACGATGACGTCGGCGAACTCGACCTGATCGATCAGCAAGTCGGTGACGGTGCGCTCATCCTCTTCGCCCAGCGATTCACCGCGGTCCTGGAGTGCCTCGGCAGCGTTGTAGTCCCTGAGGAAGCTCGCGGCGTCCACGACGGTGACCATCGTGTCTAGGCGCGAGATATCGCCCAGGCTAATGCCTTGCTCATCCTCGAAGGTGAATGTCTGAGCGACCGGGATCGGTTCCGAGATCCCGGTGGATTCGATGAGCAGATAGTCGAAGCGCCCTTCTTGGGCCAAGCGGGAGACCTCGGCGAGCAGATCCTCGCGCAGCGTGCAGCAGATGCAGCCGTTCGTCATCTCGACGAGCGTCTCTTCGGTCCGCGAGAGTTGGGCGCCGCTGCGCTCAACGAGCCCTGCGTCGATGTTGACCTCGCTCATATCGTTCACGATCACCGCGACTCGGCGTCCCTCGCGGTTTTGGAGAACCTCGTTGAGCAAGGTGGTTTTTCCAGCTCCCAGAAAGCCCGACAGGACGGTGACGGGGAGGCGTGGAGGTTTGGAAGTGGCGTGCGGGTTCAGGGGCATCGAAGTTCTCGTCTGGTTGATTCGGGGATGACTACGATGGGTCCTCGGTGTGAGGAGGCCGATTCCCAAGAAGAAGGCCCTGGTGAATCGGTTGCGGGAGCATAAATGCAAATGACTTGCAGGTGCAAGCGGTCTCGTCTAGACTCGCGCCTTGGATAGACTGCTCGTCGACCGACCCAACGCCTGAGATCTGCTATGAGTATCACCAAGGACGAGGCACGCAAGCTGCTGCGCGAAAGTGCGCTCCGGGCCACGGCCCCGCGGCTAGCAGTCATCCAGGTTCTCTCGGAAGCCAAAGGTCCGCTTTCGCACACCGAGGTGCTCGAGCGCCTCGGCGAAACGGATTGGGATCCGGCAACGATCTACCGCAACCTCGTGAAGCTTCGCGACGCCGGGGTCGCCCCCGTGGTCACCCGCGCAGAGGGTATCGATCGCTACGCGCTAGCTGGAGCACAGGACGACTGCCATCGTCACGCACACTTCCTGTGTGAGGACTGCGGCCGCGTCGCGTGCCTGCCGGCGCAGCTCACCGCGTCGATGTCGATGGGCGGGCCTTGGGCCGAGTCGATCCAGAAGGCGATGATCCAGCTGAGCGGCGAGTGTCCAGCGTGCCTGCAGCACGCCGGCTAGCTTTCCCAGCGAGCCGGAAGCCTCGATGAGCCGTTGCGACTAGCTCTTGCGGGCCATGCTCCGATAGCGCTCGGCGCGGTCGACCGCCCCCTGGGCATCGGCGGCCTGGGCTAGAATGTCGATCAGGCGGGCGTGGGCGCGGCCGGACATGCGATTGCCGGCTTCGAGCCAGCTCAGCCAGGGAATCAGCAGCGCTTCTGCCTCGACGGCACGACCCAAAGCCAGCTGGCAGCGGGCGACCAGGAAGTCGGTGTCGAGACGGTCGAGGTAGGGAGTCGACTCGGCACCATCGTAGAGCGCTTTGGCTCGTCGCGCCTGCTGTAGCGCCACTTCCGGGTTGTTGTCTTCGAGCTCGAGGTAGCCGAGGTTGAAACGGTAGAGCGCGACCTTGCGGTGGTCCGGCCCCAGGGCGCGGCTCATCATGTCGACGGCGGTCTCGAACGCCTTGCGACCGGCGGCATAGTCGTGGATCTCCAGGCGGGCGCCGCCCAAGGTGTTGTAGAAGGCCGCCACCTGCGGGTTGGCGTCGCCGAGGCGCTCTTCCAGGAAGCCCAGCCAATTTTCGAGCAGGGTCATCGCCTCTTGCTGCCAGCGCTGAGCGGCTGCCGGGTCGCCGCTTTTCTCGGCGCGCTGGGCGGCGTCCAGGCGGAGGTTGGCGCGATGCCGGTTGAGGGTACCGTTGCGCGGGTGGTCGGGGCCGTAGGTGGCGGCGGTGATGTTGAGCGCCTCCTCGAAGGCGGCGTCGGCGCCATCGAAATCGCGCTGCTTCCTGCGCAGCAGCCCGAGGGTTACGAGGCTCTTCATGACGTCGGGATGCACCGATCCCAGTACGGCTCGGCGCAGCTCGAGTGCCTCCAGCAAAGGCGCCTCGGACTCGTCGTGGCGTCTCAGCTCCTGGAGCAGGAACGCCTTGCGGTTGAGCGCTCGGGCGCGCAGCAGCTGGAGATCCGGACGGTCGCCACACAGCTCCAGCACGCGCTCGAAGGTTGCCGCGGCGGTGGTGAAGTCGCCCTGCTTTTGGCGTACGTGGCCGAGGTTGGTGAGGGCCACGATGGCGGTGGGATGATTGCTCGCCAAGGCTCCCTCGAGGTTCGCCGTCGCCTCGAGCAGCATCTCGGCGGCGTCTTCGAGTCGGCCGCGCTTGCTCAGCACCGAGCTCAGGGAGTTCATTACGTTTCCGGTGCGCGGGTGATCTTTGCCGTAGGTGGCGAGCCAAAGATCCAGGGTCTTGCGCAGGGTTTGCTCGGCGCGGTCGTAATCGCTCTGGCGCGATTGTAGGCTGCCGAGATCCTGCATCACTGGGCCAATGGTCTCGGGGGGAAGCTCGGCGAGGGTGGCGAGCTCCAAGGCCTCGCTGAGGTAGGTCGCGGCTTCATCGGTTTGACCGAGCTTCTCGAGGCTCTTGCCGACCGTGGACAGCGAGCTGACGAGCGCCGTGATGTCGGTTCCCTGGCGCCGGATCTCGAGGCTGGCCTCGGCTTGGCGCAAGCTCTCGTGGTAGCGGCCGGCGGACCTCTCGAGCTCCGCCAAGGCTTCGGTCAGCTCGCCGACCTCTTCGATGTCGTCCTGCTGGCGAGCGAACTCGAGCGCCTGGGCGAGTAGAGGCCGCGCCTCCTCGGCCCGGCCGATGCCGGCGTAGGAATGACCCATTGCGGCGCTCAGCTCGGCCTGTACCGCGGCAGGGGCTTCGACGTCGCGCAGTCGCTCGGCGCCGCGGTCGAGCAGCTCGCGGGCGGTGACATCGCGCGGGTTCTCCCACGGATCGGCACCGCGGAACTGTTCCACCAGGAAGTGGGTGGTGAACTCGGCGCGGTCGCGCTCGAGGATGGTCTGGCGGCGCTGCAGCAGGAGCGCTGCCAACGTGGCCAGCAGCAGCAGGACGGCCAGCGATGAGGCGCCCACCGCCAGCCGGTTGCGGCGTACGAATTTGCCGACGACGTAGGCCCAGCTGCGGCGGTGGGCCAGCACCGGCAGGCCCTGATTGAAGCGTACCAGGTCGGCCCCCAACTGCTCGGCCGACGGGTAGCGCTGCGCCGGTTCCTTGGCGAGGGCTTTGAGGACGATGTTGTCGAGATCACCGGCCAGCCGCCGACGCTGCAGCGCCGGATCGCGGGCTGGCTCGGGCGGTTGCTTCGGTCGCCTGCTGATCCGCGACGACGGCTTGCGCGGCTCTTGCTCGCAGATCGCCTGCAGCAGATCCAGCGAGCTGTGCTCGGTGGCGACGAAGGGGCGCGATCCGCACAGCAGCTCGTAGAACAAGACCCCCAGCGAGTAGACGTCGGTGGCGGTGGTGATCGGCCGCCCCAGAACCTGTTCCGGGCTGGCATAGGCTGGGGTGAGCGGCGTCAGGCCGGTGCCGGTGACGATGGCGCTTCCGGGTAGCGCTTCCGGCGCCAGCAGCTTGGCGATTCCGAAGTCGAGCAGCTTGGGCTCGCCGTTGGCATTGACCAGGATATTGCCGGGCTTGAGGTCGCGGTGCACGATCAGGTTCTGATGCGCGAAGTGCACCGCCGAGCAGACTTTGACGAACAGCTCCACCAGCTGCCTGACGTCGAGGTGATTCTGTTGGCAGTAGGCGTCGATGGGTAGGCCCTCGACCCACTCCATGACCAGGAAGGGCCGGCCGGCCGAGGTCGTACCGCCGTCGAGCATCTGGGCGATGTTGGGATGGCGCAGGCTGGCCAGGATCTCGCGCTCGGCCTCGAAACGCTGAATCAGCAGTGGGGCGACCAGCGAGCCGTGCAGCAGCTTGAGCGCTACCCGCGCCGAATGTACGCCGTCGCTGCGCTCGGCGAGGTAGACGCTGCCCATGCCGCCCTCACCCAGCGGCCGGATGACGCGATAAGGGCCGGCCTGCTCGATCTCCGGCACGCTCTCGCTGAGGCGTGCGGCCGCCGGGCGATCTAGCAGCGTCAGGTCGCCATCTGAGGCAGCCAACAGAGAGCCGAGCTCTTGCCGCATTTCGGTGTCGATGGGCGCCTGCTCGATGAACGCCTGGCGCTCCTCCGGCGCCAGCTCGAGGGCTTCAGCAAGCAGATGCTCGATCTGCTGCCAGCGGGTCGCCGAGTCCGGTCTGGAAGCGTCCATCGTTTTACCGGGTGATACCACTTGAACGAAACGCCCGTCTTTGAACTGGTGGCGTCGGCAATGTCGCTTGATCGACCGATATGCGGCAACTCGGTTGATACAAACGAGCTCTTATTTTACGCGTCTCGAATGTGCGGTTCGCCAGCCGTGTCATTCATACCAAACATCAGGAAGGTCATCATGAGTCAACGAAACCTACTGACATTCGCATCGATTGTCGCGGTTCTCGTCGCGTTTGCCCCCGCGTCACAGGCTACTAGCCTATTGGCAAACGACGACTTGGTCATAGTCGAATTCAATCAGCTCAACGACAGGACAATTATCGATTTCAGCTACCTGCTGTGGAACGACTCAGGAGCCGCGGTCGACGACGTTTTCATCTCCGAGGAGCCGCTGCACCGGGATACAGACAACAGCGGTACGGTCGGGACGTCCTACGTTTTCACCCCGAGTGCGTCGTTCTGGGGGCTTGGCTCGGATCAGCTGACCTACTCGCTGACCGTACAAGGCGTGACGTCGACGGCTACGGTGTTCTTGTTCGCCGATCTGCCGACCACCTCGCCGATGATCAACGAGGAGTTCGAGCCCGGTACTCAGCCGATCTTCGTGACCCGCAGCTCGGGTGCCAACACGGTGGGGATTTCCACCACCAGCCCAATTTCTGGGGCCGGCAGCCTCGAGATCGATATCGTCGACGCCTTGGACGGCGATGCCTACATCTCGCTGCCCTACCATCGCGGCGATGACGATGACGAGGACGAGCTTGGAGGCTGTTACCGTGCCGGCGGCGGAAGGTCGCCGGCAGAGGAGGCCGAAGCCTGGATCATGGTGCTACAGGGGCCAACCCTCGATCCCGACCAGGCACCGGTCCGCCTGCTACGCCAAAGCGATGGCGCCCTGGTGGTCGAAGTCCAGGGCGATTCGGAGGTCGCGTCTTCGCAGCCGGTCTATCCAACGAACCAAGTCGTCCACTTCAAGCTGCTCTGGAGCCATCGAGGCAATGATCTGAAGGCTCTGCTGCGGGTCGACGGGATGGCGGTAGAGACGCCCAAGGTCACTAGCGGACCCCCCGAGATCGATACGGCCCATATCGGTGGCATTCTGGCGGGCGACCACGGAAAGCTCCAGATCGATTTGGATCTCATCACCGGTGGCAGTGAAGGTGGTGGGCCCGTCGCGGATCGTTTCTTTCTCGAGGGCTTCGAATCGGGCACTTTGACGGGTTGGAATCACATCTACGGCCCGGGGCTCGAAGTCGGTCCCGCCAGCGCGATCTCCGGTGGCCAAGGTCTCGAGTCCACCGTGCTGAGTGCGAACTTTGTCTCGCGAGCGTTTCCCGTTGCGTACAACGGCTTGACGGTGCGCTTCAAGGTCGACGCCCGGCTGCTGAATCTGCCCGCGGGTCGCTTGATCACACCGGTGAGTCTGGGCTCGGATAGTGATCCGCTCTTCGGCACGACCGATTTCTCATTGGCGCTGTTGGGCAATGCTGCAGGCCCGCGTGCCGGCCTCTCGACCTTCTATACCGACCCGGCGCAGTTCGCGACCTGGACACCTCTCTCGGGCGAGCACATCGTCGAGCTCCAATATCGCCGCTCGGACTTGGGAGCGGACAACGGCTTGCTCCGACTTTGGATCGACGGCGTCGAAGTGGCTACTCGAGTCAATCTGCCGGACAACTTGGATCTGGTTTTGCCCGAGATTCGCGGAACCGAGGCCTTGACCTGGGTCCACTTCGGCTCCAAGGGTTTCGATCCGTCAGCCGTCAGCGGTGCGCTCGTCTTCGACGACGTCTCGGCGACGCGTACCGAGTAGCAGAACGCTGAGTTTCTCCAACACAACAACATCAGGAAGGCCATCATGAGGAATAAGAAGCTACTGATGGGGGCGTGGATCGCCGCGTCCCTGGTCCTTTCCGCCCCCGCGATCCAGGCTACCGACCTGCTGGCGAAGGACGATTTGGTCGTCGTCAGATTCAATCAGTCCAACGACCAGACTTTCATCGACTTCAACGATCTGCTCGAGAACGATACCGGAGCCACCATCGATGACATCTGGATCTCCGAAGAGCCGCTGCATCGGGATACGGACCACAGCGGCACGGTCGGGACGTCCTATGTCTTCACTCCCAAGACGTCCTTCTGGGCGCTCGGCTCGGATCAGCTGACCTACACTCTGACCGTTCAAGGCGAAACCTCTACGGCCACGGTGTTCTTGTTCGCCCATCTACCGACTACCTCTCCGATGATCAACGAGGAGTTCGAGCCTGGCATTCCGCCGAGCTATCTGCCCCGGAGCTACGGTGCCAACACGGTAGGAGTGTCCACCGCCGATCCGATCTCGGGAGCCGGCAGCCTGAAGGTCGACATCATCGACGCCTTGGATGGTGACGCCTACATCTCGGTACCCTACGCTCCCGGCAGCGGTGACGACGATGACGAGGACGAGCTCGGAGGCTGCTACCGCGCTGGCGGCGGAAGGCTCGTTGGAGATCAGACGGACGCCTGGATCGTGGTACTTCAGGGGCCACAGCTCGATCCCGAGCAGGCGCCGGTTCGGCTGCTGCTGCGAAGCGATGGTGCGCTGGTCGCCGAAGTCCAGGGCCATGCCGGAGTCGAGTCCTCTGAGCCGATCTACCCGACGAACAGCGTGGTCCATTTCAAGCTGCTCTGGAGCTATCGAGGGGGTGAGCTCAAGGCTCTGCTGCGGGTCGACGGGATGGCGGTAGAGACTCCCAAGGTCTACCGCTTCAACCTGAATATCGATACGGCTCATCTAGGCGGCATCTTGGCGCCGGGAGCCGGACCTTTCGAGATCGACCTGGATCGCCTCACCGGCATCGGCGTACGGGAGAAGTCCGTCAAGGAGCGGGTCTTCTTCGAAGGTTTCGAGTCGGGCGCCCTGGCCGGTTGGAATCACGTCTATGGCCCAGGTATTGAAGTCGATGCTGACAGCGCCATTACTGGCGGTCGAGGGCTGGAAGCCGCGGTGCTACCGCAAAGCGCGAGCTTCATCTCGCGGGCGTCTCCGGCAGCTAACAATGCCATGACACTACGTTTCAAGGTCGATACCCGCCTGCTCAACCTCACGGCGGGGCGCTTGATCTCACCGGTGGGCTTGGGCTCGGACGACGATGCCTTGTTCGGCGTGACGGATTTCGCAGTTTCGCTGGTGGGTTCGACCACCGGCCCGCCGCGTGCTGGTCTATCGAGCTACTACACTGGGAGCATCCGCTTTGGGGACTGGACCCCTGTGTCAGGAGAGCATGTCTTCGAGATCCAGTATCGACGCTCCGATCCTGGGGCCCACAATGGGCTCCTGAGGTTGTGGATCGATGGCGTCGTCGCGACGACCCAAGACAACCTGCCGTCTGAGGGGGATGAGCTGCGTGGAACCCAAGGACTCACCTGGCTCCAAATCGGCTCCAAGGGCTACAACCCGGAGTTCGTCGACGGGACTCTTGCGTTTGACGACGTCTCGCTGACGCGAATCGAGTAGATCTCCAGACCGCGAGCTGGCCGTGCGGGCTATGTGCCTTGGGGTTTGGGTGCCGCTTCGCGCGTCAGCTCGCGCTGCAGCCAGGCCCGTGCCACCTTGTAGTGGCGGGCTACGGTCGGCCGCGAGATACCGAGGGTCTCGGCGGCCTCCTCTTGAGTGAGGCCGCCGAACACCATCAGCTCGATCAGCGTGGCTTTGGCCGGATCCACTTTGGCGAAGTGCTCGAGCGCGTCGTCGAGGGCGACGTACTCTTCGAACCGTGATTCGAAGACTTCGAGCGCCTCATCGATCGCGACCTTCTCGATCTGGCCACCGCGCTTCAGCGAGCGTCGAGCGCGGGCGTGGTCGATGATGATGCGCCGCATGATGCGCGCCGAGATCAGAAAGAAGTGGCGTCGGTCTTGCCAGTTGATGCGTTTCTGGTCGACTAGGCGAATGAAGGCTTCGTGCACCAGAGCCGTGGGCTGCAGGGTGTTGGGGCGCTCGCGCTTCATCAAGCTGCCGGCCAGGCGCCGCAAGCGGCTGTAGACCAGCGGTACGAGCTGATCGAAAGAGCTCGTGTCACCATCGCTCCAGGCATGGAGCCAGCGCGTAACGGAGCCGACGTCGACCGGCGCTTCCTTGCCCAGGGTGGTCAGCAGATGAGCTACGCCGCGGGCCTCTGCCTCCGATCTGCGAGCCTGGGTCAAGGGGCCGAGCTCGTTGATGTTCTTCGCCAAACCGCCTCCTATTCGACTCGCCTCATCGCGGAACGTGATCACTCGGGGCCGGTCATGCTCGAGCTGAGATGCGCCCGAGGTTGTATTCGGCACTTACAGGCTAACAGAAGTCTTCCGGCTGCCACCGTCAACAGCTGGTCGCGGCGTTCATCCCTTGTTTGCTATGGGGCAAGGCTGAGTTGCCAACAGCTGACCGCGGCGTTCATCCCTTGTCTTTGGCATGTGTCACGGCTGAGTTGCCAACAGCTGACCGCGGCGTTCATCCCTTGTCTTTGGCATGTGTCACGGCTGAGCTGTCAACAGCTGACCGCGGCGTTCATCCCACGCCTTTCGCCGTTGGTCACTGCTGAGTCATAGGAGGCTGGCCGGTGCGCGATGCGGGTGGTACCTTACGGAGCATCAAGCCACACTCGATCGGTCCGTCGTGACTCGAAAGGAGCTGCCATGAAGCCGAATCCCAGGACACTTATTGCCGTTGCGCTGGCTGTCGCCACGATAGCGTCCGGCAACGTACTGGCCCAGACTGCTGGCTCCCAGGCCGCTGGCTCTCAGAGCGAGGCCTCGCAGAACAAGCCGTCACCGCCCAAGCCTTGCACTAGCGAGCAGCACCGGCAGTTTGATTTCTGGGTTGGTGAGTGGGAAGTTACCCAGCCCGACGGCACGGTTGCCGGTACCAATCGGATCGAGAAGATCCTCGATGGCTGCGTAATCAAGGAGAACTGGACCAGCGCCGGCATGCGGGGTGAGAGCTACAACATCTTCACTCCGGGTGGTGGCTGGCATCAGACCTGGGTCGACACCACCGGTCGCCTGCTGACCCTCGACGGCGAGCTGAAGGACGGCAAGATGGTGCTGGCTGGAGAAACCCCGGGGCAGGACGGCAAGCCGCTGAAGCACGAGATCGCCTGGACGCCGATGGCCGACGGTCGGGTCAAGCAGCACTGGCGAGTCTCCCGTGACAGCGGCGAAACTTGGACCGACGCCTTCATCGGCCTCTACGCGCGCAAGCTGTGAGCGAGGTCCCGTTGCGAATCCTCCTCGATCTCCCTTCGAGGAGGGGGAGCAGCTAGCCGGAGGCCTCTGGCTCCGGAGCAACAGCGACAAAGCCCTGGCAGCGATACATGGGCAGGCGAGGGTAGCGGGGAAAGTTGGAATCGCTGTCGGCGAGGCCACAGCGTACGAACACACTGCGCTTGGATCTCAGCACCTGGAGGTGGTCACAGGCGGCGCAGAGCACGGCCATTCGGGTGACTTCGGCGCGATCTTCAGGGCTAGGGGGAGGTGTCCGCAGGGCCATAGGTGGCATTCTCCACTAAACGGGGGCTGCCGAATCCAGGCTCGCAGTTTATCCCTGGAAACCGGCTTCCGACCTCACGCCTGAGGGGTTCCACCCCGGACACGGGAAAAAAATGTCGATTTCCCCATATTCTGTGAAACGAATTTGTTGCCTACGACGTAATACTTCTCGAGAGAGGGTTGATAGACAACAACCCATCCCGCCGGGGCTCGACGGATCACATCCGTGATTCGGTTCAACTGAGCGCCACTGGCGGAGCAAAATACAAGCAATTAAGCTCCGTTCTCATCACATATCCTACCTATCCACGGCCTTCGGGCCGCGCGACCTATACCAAGGGGACCGGTTCTCGGTCCCCTTCGGCCATTCTGGGGAAAGCGTAAACCAGCTATTCGTCACGCAGCGCTAGCGAAGGACGAATGCGCGCCGCGCGGAGTGCGGGCAAGGCGCTGGCTGCGAGGGTGACGGCCAGGGCGAATGTCACGATAGCAATCAAATCGACGAGCTCGACCCGAAACGGTACCGAGTCGATGAAGTAGATGGCTGCGATCTCGGGTCCGAAGCGAACCAGCTCGAATTCGGTGATCAACCATGCCGAGCCGCTGCCTACCAGCACCCCGGTCAAGGTACCCAGGGTGCCGAGGCACAGCCCGTAGAGGGCGAAGATCCACCACAGCTGACGGGGACCCAAGCCGAGCGAGCCCAGGACGCCGATATCGCGCAAACGTTCGCGCACCAGAATGACCAGGGTCGAAGACACGTTGAAGGTCGAAACCAGGACGATCAGGCCGAGCACTAGAAACAGCAGTCCCTCCTGCAGCGCTAGCGCCGCGAACAGCTGCTGATTGAGCTTCTGCCAGCGCTGGACGAGCCAGGCTTCGCCGAGCGTTGCCTCGATGCGCTGAGCGACGGCCTCGGTCTCACCGGGGTCGACCAGCTTGAACTCCATCACGTCGAGCCCGGTATCGCCGCGCGCTCGGCGCAGCACCTCGCGATCGAGCAGGATCCAGCTGGCGTCGAACTCGGCGAAGCCGGTGACGAAGGTGCCGCCGAACCGCACACTGCGATAGCGAAAACGCGGCCTGCTGCCGCTCAGATCCAGCACCACCAGTCGCATGGGGTCTCCGAGCTCGACACCCAGCTGGCGCTGCAGCTCTTGGCCGAGCAGCACTCCTGGCACGCCCTTTTCGTTCGCCGCGAGGGCAGCGGCGTCGGGCGCGAACAGGGCTGAGGCTCCCGACATCGGTAGCGGCGACAGCGTGCCGGCGCTGCCCTCTTCGCCCCTGGTCGCAGGCTCGACGCCTCGTAGAACGACGCTGACGCCGTCCGGGAGGGCCGGGCTCGAGATCGATCCTTCGCCGTAGGACACCCGGCCCATGCGACGGATGCCCGGGATCTCGCTGGCCCGCGCGAGCAGCTCGGCGTCGGACTCGAAGCCGCCTTGGACCAGGGGGGATGCGATCACCTCGCCCTGCAGCCCGATCAGCTTGCGCTGCAGATCTTCGGTGTAGCCGGTCATCATCGCCATGGCGATGACCATGGCGGTCACCCCCAGGGCGGTGGCGATGAAGGCGGCCCAGGCCGTCGAGGACAGAATCTGGCTGCGCTCGCCGAGCATGTAGCGCCAGGCAATCGCTAGAGTAACCGGTATTCTTCGGTGGAGCAGTTTGCGGTGCAGAGGCTTACTCCATCGTCAGCTCAGAATCGAACGGCAGCTTGGAATCGAACGTGAAAGGGCTGTTTGAGTAGCTGACGCGAGCGCTTGGGCGGGCCGGGCAGATCGCGTTATTATACAAGATGCCGCACGGCGGACTTTCTGCCAGGCGCGAGCTTCCAGCGTGATCGCTGTCAAGACCTATCTCTCAGGAGCGCACTATGAACCGCCCCCAGCTCGATTCTCCGTCCGGTCGCGGTACCACAATCGGCGTCAGACCGCTGCTGCTCAAGGGTCTGATCGTCGCTGTGCTGCTGGCGGCAGTGAGTGCGCCGGCCTGGGGCTACATCGTGTTCCTGAAAGACGGCTCCCAGATCACGACCAAGACGAAGTATCGCATCGAGGGAGACAAGGCGATTTTGATTCTGCCCAGCGGCACTGAGGCGTCGTACGACGCTTCGGAGATCGATGTCGAAAAGACCGAAGCGGTCAACGTGATCGACTACGGTAATGCCAAGCTGCTGGAGGGCGTTGGCGGCGAAACGCTGCTGCCCAAGGGCGCTCGTTTCGAGGAAGAGGACTCCGAGTTCGGCGAGTTCATCTCAGGACGCAGCCTGGCACTGCCCGAGGTCCGGCGTCGGGATGCCGCGACGGCCAAGACGCCGGGTGGCCCGCCGACGACGCAGGCCGGCTTTCTCGATCTGTTGTCGCTACGGCGCAAGCCCTATCCCAACAGCGAGATCACGACCGAAGTGCTGGGTTACCTCAAGGGCCAGGGCGTCGATCGCGTGCGGATCTATCAAGGCACCGAGCCGGATCGTCCGTTGATCGAAGTGGTCGCCGCTTCCGAGGCGTCGGTATTCAAAGTCTTGCAGGACTCGGCCAATGGCCTGGTGCAGATCCACGAGCGCTTCCCGCGCGACGTCGCGGCCTTCGAGCTACTGCTGATGACCGAATCACAGGCCCGCGCCGGGCAATTCATCCTCACGCCCGAGCGCGCTACCCTG
>JBCCEE010000185.1:0-14829 GCA_039030415.1 Acidobacteriota bacterium | reverse complement strand
CGCGTACCGGCGAGACGCAGGTCGACGGTCTCGTGGAGCCGCTTCACACTTCGCGAATCCGCGTCCGCGACGGGTACGGTCCCACTCCGCAAGGCAGCGCGCTGCGCCTGCCGCATGGCTTCTGCCGGCGATACGCCTTGCATCAGGCGCTCATACCACCCCGCCATCAATACTTGGGTCGGCTTGTCCGCTACCTGCCACAAGGACATGACCTGCCTCTTGGCTCCGGCGAGCACGAGAGCACGACGGAGACCGAAAACTCCTTCGCCCATTCGGATCTCACCGACGCCGGTCTCACAGGCCGAAAGCACTGCCATTTCGGTGCCCCACAGATCGAGGCTCGCCACCTCGAGCGCCACCAAGATTCCGTCGTCACCTTGGGCTGGCTGGCGACGGCCTCCTCGGCTCAACGCCAGGCCCGAGCGCAGCAGCGGATTGCTGCGGTTCGTCCGCCAGAGCGTCTCACCCAGAGCTTCACCTTCTGAGGCGGAAGGTTCGGGAAGAAAGAAGCCGTGGGTGGCTAGATGGAGTATCCGCGGCCCCTGGACTTGCTTGACCGCTGCCTCGGTCGCTTCGTTCCCGATCAGCACCCGACTCGGCGGAACGTCGAGGATCTCACCGATCGCCCGAGCTTCCTCGACGGTCGCCGGTAAAGGGGCGAAGCGCCGGGAGCTCGAATCCGCATGGGCATCAAACACGGCGCCACCGACGACGAGGGGCGGCTCGCCGTTAGGGCGCCGTCGCGGCGCCTCGCTATGGCGACGTACGAGATCCCGCCCGCTCATCTGATAGAGGATCGAGAAGCTCTCGATCAGATAGCGATCCGCCTCATCGACGAGGGCCGCGAAGGGAACGAGCTGAAGCTCACCATCAGGAGCGAGAATCAACATCTCGGCATCTCCCACAAGCGGCCGTACCTTCTCCAGGGTCAAGGCGTCGAGCTCACGGGCCCGAAGTCGCACGTCGGGCCGCGTTTCGGAGATCGCCTTCCGCAGCGCGACCACGTGACGGTTGATCGCCTCGGCTTCTCCAAGCTCGACCCATCGGGGTGGCCCCGTGCGACGGAGCACGTAAGCCACGTAGTGAGGCTCGCCCCAACGACCGGCTGGATCCGATGCTTGGGTAAGGACGGGACGAAAGGCAAAAAACTCGATCAGCGCCGCCGTCGCCGGGATGCTCTCGCGAACTTCAGCCAGGGTGACGGGCGGCGAGGGCCTATTGAGCTCGACACCTTGGGCCGTGAGCTGTCTCCACAGGCTCCTGATCTCGTCGTCGAGGTCCCTGATTCGGGCCAAGCGTGCTGGTAGCTCAAGGCTCTCGGGTGGGTTTAACAGCAGGTTGATTTTCTGGCTCCGCGAGCGCCTCAGTCGATCCAGAAGCTCGCTGCTGTCGGCACCAAAGTGGGCCAGCCGGAGCTCCTTCACGGTGGCGTCGAGCGCTCTGCCTTTGCGGCGCAGAATGGTCCTGAAGGCCAGCTCCAGGGCCTGTGGATCGTCTGGCGCCGAACGGACGTGAAGGGAGACTGCGCTTTGGTTGCGGGGTTTGAATCTCGCCAGAAAGAGAGCCTTCTCCTGCTCCGAGCCACCGGCGATGACGGTGTCAAGGAGCTTCTCTTCGGCTTCGAGAGCCTGACCGGTGAGCTCGATTGCTCGGGCGATCTCACCGCGGCTCTCCAAAACCGCCGCCAGGTCGCGCTGCACGGCAAGAGTCGTAGGGTACTCCGGACCCAGAGCGACTCTACAGATCGTCAAGGCACGCTCGAGGTGCGCCAAAGCCTCATCACTCCTCCCCAGGTGGAAAAGGATCCCGCCAAGCTGGTGGAGGGCGGTCGCTGTCGTAGGACTCTCGGCTCCCATCACCTCCTCACGAATCTTCAACACCTCTTCGAACTGTTCCCGGGCCAGCTCGAGCTCCCCCATATCCTCGAGTAGATCCCCGAGGCGTGAGCGGGTCCCAGACGTTTCCAGGTGCTTCGGACCGAGCACTCTCTCTTGAAACCGCAGGACGCCCTCGTAGTGGGATCGCGCTACCTCATATCGGCCCAGCTCCCGATAGACCCCGGCGAGATGCCGGCGGCTTCTCTGGGTTTCATAATGTTGCGGACCCAGTTCCCGCAAACGGATGCCGAACGCGCGTTCGAAGTGTCTCAACGCCCTGCCGAGGTCTCTCAAATCCATCGCAGTCTCACCGAGTGCGGTCAATCCCGAAGCGGTCGCCAAGCTCTCCGGTCCCACCGCCCGTTCCTGGATCCGAGTGAATTCCTCGAAGCGGCGCTCGGCGTCTCGCGGATCCCCCGAGGCGCGAGAGACACGGCCCAGCAGCCACAGGCTGGTCATCGTTTCGAGATGTTCTGGACCCCAAAGCTCCTGGTTCAGTGTGTGGGCCTCCTCGGCCAGGGAACGGGCCTTCGAAAGGTCGCCCAGTCTCAGGTAGATGTCCCCCAGGCGCGTCAACAGGTAGACACCTTCGCGATCTTCGTTTCGGTGCACTCGCCACAGCTCGATACCCTGTTCCAGAAGCTCTCTAGAACCCTCGAAGTCCCCCAGGTCTCGGAGCAGTGCCGCCAGATTGGAGCGGCTTGTCAGGACGAGGCGGTCGGCAGGCAAGGTCGTCCGGGAATGAATGCGAAAGGCTCGCTCGAGATGGGGGCGCGCACCTTCGAGATCGCCCTGCATGTGAAGGACTCGCCCCAAAGCCGCCAGGCTAGCGGCCGTCAGATCATGATCGGGACCATGCACACGCTCCGAAGCTCTGACGACCCTTTCGAGGTGCAGTCTCGCTTCCTCGAATTCACTCGCCCTGAGTAGCAGGACCCCAAGGTTGTGTCGGCTAGGTATAGCTCCGAGGTGCTCGGGGCCAAGTAACCTCTCACGAATGGCCAGATCCTGCCTGGCCAGCGGAATGGCTTCGCGGAAACGGCCTGATCTGCCGAGCTCGAAGGCCGTTCTGAGAAGACGGTTCGCCTGCTCGATCTGTTCGAACTGCTGGGCGGCGGCTGACTGTGCAGGCACAGCGTCGCCTTGACCCAGCGCGGGAAGGACGACCAGGACCGTCGACAAAAGACCTGCCGTTGCCCAACGGAGAGGGGACGTAGCCATCACAGTAATAGAAAGACACCCTCTGGAGCAGACTGGGTGGCACGGACTCTTGTGCCATCAGCTCGAGTCGACCGCGAGCTCGATACCGCTCACGCCGGCAGATTCGTGGACGTTGCCGCAGGACCCTAGAGAGAGCCCATAGGCTTCTCGAGCCTAGAAAGCCGTCCCGGCCCCTCGGGTACTCGGCGACGAGCTGCTACTCAGCCTCCATCAACGCCGCCATCTTCCGCAGCAAACGACGCAGCTCGACCGGTTTGGTGTCATAGTCATCACATCCCGCCGCCAAAGCCTTCTCCCGATCCTCCGCCATCGCGTGCGCCGTGAGCGCGATCACTGGGATATCCCGCATCTCCGGATCAGCCTTCAGTCGACGCGTCGCTTCCCAGCCGTCGAGGACGGGTAGGCTCATGTCCATCAGGATCAGGTCGGGACGCTCGGCCCTAGCGACTTCGATTCCCTGCTGGCCGTCTTCGGCGATCAGGACCTCGAACTTGCGCCGCTTTAGGCGACGCGACAGCATGTCGAGGTTGAGCTCGTTGTCTTCGACCAAGAGAATTCTAGGCATCCGATGGGGCTCCTTCTGAGCCGTGACGAGCGATGCAGTCTTTCACCAGGTCGCGTAGGTGACCCAAGAGATGGTCGCGCTGGCCTTTCTTGAGGATCGCGTCGACTTGACCGTCGAGGCGAGCCTGCTCTTCCGGGGTCAAGTCTTGAGCGGTGACCACGACCACCGGAATATTGTGCCATGCTTCGGTGCCCCGCAGCTCCTGCAAAAAATCAAAACCATCCATCTGCGGCATGAGCAGATCGAGCAGGATGAGGTCCGGCACTTCGGCGCTCAGGTGGGCTAGCGCCACCAGGCCGTTCTCAGCCTCGTCGATCACCCAGCCGTCCTTTTCGAGGCCGCGACGCATCAGCTCGCGGGTGTCGGTTTCGTCTTCGACCACCAGCACGCGACCGCCGCCAGCACGGGAGCTGCCGAGGTACTTTTCGAGGTACGACGACAGGCGCTGGCGGTCGATCGGCTTGGACATGTACTCCGAGGCGCCGAGCGCGAAACCCATCTCCTTCTCGTCCAGCATGGTCAGCATGATGACCGGGATGTTCGCGGTCTCGGGATCCTTCTTGAGCTGCGACAGCACGGACCAGCCGTCCATCCCCGGCATCATCACGTCCAGGGTGATGGCGTTGGGTTGGACCTCTTTGGCCAGCTCGAGGCCGCGCATGCCGGTGGTCGCGGACACCACCGAAAAGCCCTCGCGGGTGAGGAAGCGCTCGGTGAGATCGAGGGTGGTCTGATCGTCGTCGATGACCAGGACGGTTTGAGCGGCGGCTGAAGCCTCCGGTTGTGCCGCGGCGCCGGCTGCCAGCTTCGGCTTCGCAGTCGGCCGCTCGGCATCGAGCTCGCGCACTACCGCCGGCAGCTGGACGGTGAAGGTCGTGCCCTTGCCCTGCTCGCTTTCGACGGTGATGTCACCGCCCATCAGCTGGCAGAACTTCTTGCTGATGGTCAGCCCGAGGCCGGTGCCGCCGAACTTGCGGGTAGTCGACGAATCGGCCTGGGTGAACTCCTCGAACACCCTAGCGATCTGCTCGGGGCTCATGCCGATGCCGGTGTCGGTCACCCTGAAGACCCAGCCGTCGGCCCCTTCGTCCGGCACGCCGACCAGCGGGCGGCGGCGTGCCTGCAGCGTGATCGTGCCGCGATCCGTGAACTTGCTGGCGTTCGACAGCAGGTTGAACAGAGTCTGCCGCACCTTGGTCTCGTCGGCCTTCAGCAGGCCGTCGCGCGGATCGACGTCGACCCGCAGGTTGTTGGCGTTCTTGTCGACCAGCGGCTGGATGGTGGCGGTGACGTCGTCGATCAGGTCGCCGACGGTGAACTCCTCCAGGAAGAGCGTCATCTTGCCGGCTTCGATCTTCGAAAGGTCGAGCACGTCGTTGATCAGCTCGAGCAAGTGCTTGCCGGCCGCCAGGATCTTGTTGAGATCCGGGATGAAGTCTTCCTGGCCGAGGTCTTCGGCGTCCTCGGTCAGCATCTCGGTGTAGCCGATGATGGCGTTCATCGGCGTCCGCAGCTCGTGGCTCATGTTGGCCAGGAAGGTGCTCTTGGCCTGATTGGCCTCCTCGGCCGCGGCCCGCGCTTCTTCCACCCTGCTGCGAGCCACCAGCAGGTTCTGCGACATCGTGTTGAACGAATCCGCCAGCTGGGCGAGCTCGTCGCGTCCACCGCTCGGAATGCGATGCTCGAGCTCCCCCTCGCCGATCCGCTTGGCTCCCGAGCGCAAGGCTCGCAGGCCGCGGTTCAAATGCGACGACACCAGCAGCGCGATACCGAGAGCCAGCAGCGCCGACAGTGCGAAGATGCCCAGGCCGATGCGATCCGTGCGATGGGTGACGTCGTTGAACTCGCGGGTCGACGCTTCCACCCGCTGGCGCTCTTCGTTTTTGAGAACTCTCAGATGCTCGAACGCCTGCTGGACGGGATCCGGCGGCGGGCTCGCAGGCACTTCCTCCAGCAGGTCTTCGCCAGTCGCCGTTTCGCCAGTTGGTCCTTCGCCGGTCGGTTCTTCGCCGGTCGACTCAGCCGCCGTCGACGCGCCTTCCGTCGACTCGCCCGCTGAGCTCTCATCAGCGGGGTCTTCTTCCGGCGAGCCGTCGCCAGCTTCCGATTCACCGTCCGCCCCTGAATCGCCAGCGGCGGTCGCGGCGGCTTCCGGATCAGCATCGGGGTCGACCTCAGGCGCCACTTCCAGACTCTGGTAGAAAGCGCTCCAGTCGGCCTGCAGCTGCTGGTAGAGCGCACTGAAGGCGGCGACGCGCTGCTGGTAGTCGGCATTGTCACTTTGACCACCGGTCGACGCCAGGCGCTGCAGCCGGGTGACCTGGTTGGCGATGCCGTCGAGCCGTAGCGTGAGGTCGGCGACGGCTTCCGGCGTCAGGCTGGCGACCCCGGCATCGGCCAGCACCTGGAAGTCCGCCACCGTATTGCGCTGCTCCTGCAGCGCCTGCTCGATATCACCCACCAGCAGCTGGCCGTCGACCGCGTCGCGGACGTTGGCGAAGCTCTGCTCGCGCTCGGCATTGCCCAGCCGATCGAAGAAGATGTTGAGGCCGAAGAGCGCAAGGATGACGAAGAACGACAGAAAGAGCCTGCGGCGGATGCTCATGAGCCGGCGATCTCCTTTTCCCGGCGACTCAGTCGAACGCCTGCCGGATTTTGCGCATCCAACGACCGATCAGGCCCTCGCCGCTCTGCGTCTGCTCAACCTCAGTCTTTTTGGAGTCCGCGAACGAGATCGTCGGCGCATGATGGTCGACGGCGGGACGCTCCTGCGTCTCCGTCGCGGCCACGACCTCGTCCGGTAGCTGCTCGACCGTACGCTTGAGGGATTCACCGAGCTGGCGCGCGCTGGGCCGCTGATCCGGATCTTTGCTCATCGCCGCCGCTACGACCTCTTCGAGCTCCACCGGCAGATCGGGGGCGAAGCTGCGCAGGGTCGGCGCGGCTGAGTTGACGTGCATCATGATCATCGACATCGGATCGCGATTGACGGCGGTGAAGGGTCGCTTGCCGGTCAGCATCTCGAACAGCATGACGCCCAAGCTGTAGACGTCGGCTCGGTCGTTGAGATCGGTCGACGAGATGCGCTCGGGCGCCATGTAGGCGGGCGTTCCCAGCACCCAACCCTCGGCGGTAAGGTTCTCCTGGGTGACGGCCTCTCCCACCAATTTGGCAATGCCGAAGTCGAGCACCTTGACCTGCTCGCCCTGGGGTCCGCGGTGCAGAAAGACGTTCTCGGGCTTGATGTCGCGATGCACCAGGCCCGCTTCGTGAGCCTCCGCCAGCACGTTGCACAGCGGCTCGAAGATCTCCAGGCAGCGCTGCGGAGACAGGCGCCCTTTGCCGCGAATCTCATGCTCCAGGCCGGCGCCTTCGAGCAGCTCCATCACCAGGTAGGCGACCCCGGTATCGCTGACCCCGAAGTCCGACACCGCGACGGCATTGGGATGCCGCACCCTGCAGGCTGCGACGCCTTCCTGGCGGAAGCGCTTCAGCGTCTCGTCGTTGGCGGTGACGCTGGGCTGCAGGATCTTTACCGCCACTTCATGATCGAGGTCGACGTGGGTGGCACGGTGCACGGCGCCAAAGGTGCCGGCGCCGATCGGCTCGCCCAAGCGGTATTTGCCGGCCAGCACGGCACCCGGCACCAGCTCTGCAGCCGTTGGCTCGCCGCTCTTGGCAACCGGCGTCGCTGATTTGGTGCGCAGGTGGGTCTGAACCCGTGCCAGCACGACTTTGAAGTCGAGCGGCTTGATGACGTAATCATTGGCGCCGTTGTCGAGCGCCTCGATCATGTCGTCACTGTTGGCCTTGGCGGTGGCCATGATGATCGGCAGCTGCACCTGGGAGTACTTGCGGCGCAGGATCTTGAGCACCTCGACGCCGTCGATGCCGGGCATCATGATGTCGAGCAGCACCAGATCAACCGGCTCACGGTCGACGATCGTCAGCGCCTTTTCACCGTCTTCGGCGACCCGCACCCGGTAGCCCTTGCGCTCCAGGCGACGCGACAGCATGTCGCGGTTCATCTCGTTGTCATCGACAACGAGGAGATTGAAATCTCTATTCTCCAAGGTTCACACTTCAGCGGCGCAAATATCAGGTGCAGGGATGGATGGTATCCCGACAGTGTATCAGTGGTCGCCCACGGTCGTCCCGCGACCGTTTATCGATTGTTCTGGGGTCGAGCCCAGCTGGGTCAAGGCAGCTCGCGCAGCAGTGGACGCGTCAGGCAGGTCGGGCCACCCTCGGCCTTCCAGGAGATCTCGCGGCCGCGATAGGTCATCACTTCACACCCCGCGGCTTCGAGCCGGCTCTGGGTGACCGGATTGCCTTCGAGCATCAGGCAGCGCCGAGGCGCCAGCGCCAGCACGTTCGGCCCCATGGTGGCGAATTCGTCTTCCGGTACCTCGACCCGCTCTATGCCGCGCTCGGCCAGCAGCCGCCAGAAGGGAACCGGCATCAACGGCGGGTAGACCACCGCCAGGTTGCGATCGAGCGGGCTGAGCATCGACAGCAGATGCAGGCAGGCGTCCGGGCCAGTGTAGTAGGGCAGATCAAACGCCAGCACGTCGATGCCGTAGGGCAACAGCCCTCGACGCAGCTGCTCGATCCCGACATCGTTGGTGCGAAAGCCTCGCCCGGCGACTAGCGTGTGCTCGTCGAGCCACATCAAGTCTCCGCCTTCGGCCCGCGCCTCGCCCTCGAGAGCAAACAGCGTCGGCACACCAAGCTCCTCGAGCCGGCGAGCCATCGCCGCCTCCTCACCACGACGCAGGGTCTTCCCCATGCTCAAAACCACCGCGCCGTGGTCGGTAATCCACACCGGGTCGAAGACATAGATCGCGTCCGCCCGGTCGGGCTGCGGCTCCGCGTGATACTCGACCTTGGCACCCGCCTGGCGCAGCGTCTCTACCAGTGCGTCGTGCTCGCGGCGCGCTGCGTCGAGCTCCGGCGTCGCCGTGTAGTGCCAGCGTTCCGGATCGTCGACCGCGAAATGCTCGTCGGGCCGCTTGACCAGCACCCGACGCAGCGGCCCGAACATGGTCTGTCCACCAAAGGTCTGGCCACTGAAAGCTGGGCCGCCAAAAGTCTTTCCGTTGGCTGGTGCTGAAGAGCTCATGGCGGCGGATCTTACACCGCCGCCATGTCGACTCGCCGTCCGCGAGCCACCCGGATCCCTAGGAGCTACGGCACCGCGCTCGTCCAAGCCGAAAAATCGCCGCTCTCGAACGCGTCGGCGAAGATGTCCGCGCCTCCCAGCTGGGCCGCCACCAGGGTGACGGAGCGCGCCGGCAGCTCGACGACGAAGCCGGACGCGCCGGCGGTGACGCTGCCGGCCGGTGCCAACCCCTGCGATGAGTCGAAACGGTAGATCGGCCAGTTGCCAGGCTGGACGGATTGGGCGACCCCGACGGTCGCTTCGAGGGGAGCCGTTTCGCGGTTGATCAGCAGCACCCACAGGCGTGAGTCGCTGCCTGAGACAGCGTAGCTGCCGAGGGCGTCGGGAGCGTCCGAGGTGGCGCGGACGCTGTCGCCTTCGATGCGAGCGCCGGCGCCGTCGTAGTTGAGGAAGACTTCGAAGGCGTCTTCCACCAGGGTGTCGGGCTCGGGGGCGACCCAGCGGGTGGCGAGGTCAACGCCTTCACGGCCGAACAGCGCCAGCACCTCGGCATGGGCCAGGCCACTGCTGGCGCCGTCGTCGGTGCCCCAGCGATATTCGGTGATGGCCAGGCCGACGCCCGGGCAGCGCGCGTCGATCCACGAGCGCAGGCGCGGGATCAGGTTGACCGGCTCGTTGATCCAGGTCTCCGAGACGTAGCTCGGGTCCCACAGCTCGCGCACCGAGCGTAAACGGCGGGCCGCGTTCGCCGGATCCTCAGCCGGCCCTTCCAGCCCGGCGATCCCGCCCTGCGGATAGAAATGGACGTCGAGGTAGTCGATCGGTCGCACGCCGGTCGCAACTTCGGCCGCGCAGGCCTGCTCCAGGTACCACTCGAGCAGCGGCAGGCCGTCGTGGGCCTGGCGATCCGGACCGTCGACGCAGGTCGGGCCGACGGTGGCGTCGGCGGCCGAGGTGAAGTAGGCGCACCAGCCCCACACCACAGGGCCCAGCACCTGGGCCGTGGGATCAGCGGTTTTGATCGCGGTGGCGTAGTCGAGGCTGCGGCTCCACAGCTCGTCGTAGGTCAGGGGATCGGGGGTGACGTCACGATGGGTCGAATTCCACAGCATGGGCTCGTTGTCGAGCGCCCAGTAGCGCACGCCGCCTTCCGCAGCGGTGCCGACCCGCGAGACCACGTGCTGCACCCAGTCCGAGACGAAGGTCGAGGTGATGGGCTGCGAGGTGTCGGCGGCATCGTTGCCGACGATCACGCCGTCCGGCGAGCAGAAGCCGGTGGTGTTGACCGCCGGATCGCAGGTGCCGTTGCCGCTGTCGGCCGTACACCAGGGCGGCGGGTTGGGATCGTAGAAGCTGCATTCGTCGCCCAGCTGCTCGCCGTAGGTAGCCACCGAGAAGGCCCATTTCTTGGCGCGCTCGTCGACCGGCGTCCAGCCGATGATCGGCGCGGTCATGATGACCTCGGCGCCAGCGGCGAGGGCTTCGTCGGTGAAGGCGTCCGAGCTCGAGCCGTGCGGCAGGGTGCTGGGGTCAGCCACTTCGTCGACGATGTTCTGGAAGAAATAGTCCGAGGCGGTGTTGTGCACCGCGTTGCGCCAGTTGTAGCGGGTCACCGAGTTGCCGCCCCAGCGGCGCACCGGGTAGCCGATCTCGGCGAAGCGATCAGTATCGCCAAACGCCACGCCATAGATCTCGGGATTGATCGCCCGACGGTCCGCACCGGGATCGACCGAAACCGCGACCGGCGTCGGCGCCGGCGGCCCCGAAGTGTCTTCGAGCAGCGAGATGTCATCGAGGTACAGGGTCGGCTGATCGCCACCGTTCGCGTCCTGCAAGATGAGACCGTCGAAGCTGCCGAAGGAGATGCCGGCGGCGCGCAGATCCAGCGTGCGGGTCTGCCAGCTTCCCGCTGCCGGTGGATCGATGGCGATGTCGCCGAGGACGGCGTCACCCAAACGCACCAGCAGGCGAATCTGCTGACCGCCAGTGCTGCCGCCGTGCATCGCCATCTCGACGGCCCACCAGTCGGCGAGATCGAGCGGCACGTCGGCATTGAAGTACAGACCGCCCCAGCCGTCGGCCTCGAAGGAGATGGACCTGACGCCTGAGCGCACCGGCGCCGGGTTCTCCAGATCGTGTACCGCCCAGCTCCAATTCTGGAAGCCGGGCGCGAGAGCGTCGTCGTAGATCACCAGATCCTGAGCCGAGGCGGGGGCCACTAACATCAGCCAGGCCAGGACGAGCCAGGCGTACGTCGCATTTTTAATCATGATATTTGCAACTTACTATTTACCGGCCGCGAGGTCAAAGCGGCCGCGGGGTCAAAGCGGCCGCGGGGTCAAAGCGGTCGCGGGGTCAAAGCGGTCGCGGGGTCAAAGCTCGCGCGGTCGTACCAATCGGATGAACCTCGCCAGCCCGTCTGCGTTCTCTCGACAACTGCGGGAGGTTTTCGCCGCCGCCGCGAGTCCGGATTCAGCCGCTCCGCACCGGCAGGACGGGAGCCGTCAGCCGATTCGGACTGTGGTGATTGGCCTGCCCTTCTCGACCCGAATTGGGACTTCGAGAAACCGGCTGAGCAGCTCGATCTGGGATTTGGCGTGCCGCGAGAGTGGTTGGCACGCGAAGGCGCCTAGACCGGCCAAGGCCAGCGGCAGGAGCAGCTGGTCGGCGAGGAACCTGCCGACCGGCGCCGGGCTACTCAGATAGTCCTGCAGCTCTCGTACCGCCCGCACGGCGACCGACTCGGCACGCAAGCCCTGCCGGCCATGGCTGATGAAGGTCTCAGTCACGGCCTCGAAGGCGACCTGCAGCACCACGACGTTGCCGGGACCGAGCGTCCGACGGACCTCCTCCAGGTGCATCTCTTCGGGTCGCCAACCCGTTCGTTTCTTGACCTTGTTCAGCTCGCGCTCCGCGATGTGGCTCGGCAGTCGGGCGACAATCGCGGTCGCCCTGCGCTCGCGAACCTCACCGCGCTCGAAGAGCTCGAAGCCCTCGAGACGCTCGCAGGGTTGAACCTCGACGCGCAGGCTTCCCCCTCCGGCCGGAAAGAAGCCGTAGTGATCCAGGGTCGCGGTCACCGTCGGACCCATGCGGTTGATCAAAGGCAGGAAGGTATCGGCCAAGAAGGGGAACGGCGGCGCCATGGGGTTGTGGGTGCCGCCCTGCAGCGTCAGGGTCGACGGCGACGGCGCGGTGATCAGCGCCGGCAGCACGGTCTGCAGCACTAGGGTCGTGCTGCCGGCCGTGCCGATCGCGAAGCGATAGTCGCCGCCCTGGATCGCTCCCGGCTCGAAGCGCAGCCGCGTCGAGCCGATCCGGCCACCCTGAACCCGAGCGCCGCAGATCGTCGCGGCCGCCTTGACGGCGGTCAAATGCTGACGCATCAGCCCAGGCTTGGAGCGCCCGGCCCGGATCCTGATGACCCTGATCGGCGTGCCGGTGACCATGGAAAGGGCGACGGCCGAGCGCAAGACTTGGCCGCCGCCCTCGCCCAGTGATCCATCGATTTCGATCATCAGTCGTCCGCCTTGGATGCATCCTTGATCACGAACCGTGCCTCGAGCCGGGCCACCTCGCGGGCCAGTCCCGCCTGCTTGACCGACGTCAGGACCTCGTTGAAGTCCTTGTAGGCGTCCGGCGCCTCGTCGCGCGGATAGGCGCGGCAGTTGGAGAGGATATCGCGCTCTTCGAACGAGCGATCCACCGCCGACTGATCGAGAGTACGGAAGGCCTGCTTACGGCCCAGTCGACGCCCCGCGCCGTGGTTGACGCTGAAGCACGAGCGCTCGGCACCGGCCTCGGCCACCATCACCGCCGAACCGCTCTGCGGGTCACCGGGCAGCAGAATCGGGTGTCCGGTGGACGCGAACGGCGTATCGCGCAGCGCGAAGTGCCCCGCCGGGAAGGCTCGCGTAGCCCCCTTGCGGTGAACCCACATCGGCTTCGAGTCGATGATCTCGCGACGCGCGATGTTGTGGCTGATGAAGTACACCAGGCTCCCCCGGATTCCCGGGATCACTTCCTGGAACGCCTCCAGCACCAGCGCGTTGATCAACAGGTGGTTGACCGTCGCGAAGTTGGCACCGAGCGCCATGTCGTCGAGGTAGGCATCGGCTTCAGGTGTCCCCAGCGGGGCGTACACCAGCTGACGATCCTGCCCCGGCAGCGGGATATCCCAGGTCGCGAACTTCCGCTGCAGGGCCTTGAACTGCCCAGAGGCCAGGTCGTGCCCGAAACCGCGCGATCCGCAGTGCGACAGGAAGGCGACGTGATCGTCTCGCAGACCGAAGACTCGGGCCGCATCGTCAACCCCGCGCTTGGCGTCGTCGCTCAGATGAACGACCTCGCACTCGCCGAAGTGGTTACCGCCTCCGTAGGAGCCGAGCTGAGTCATCTTGGTGGCGAAGCGCTGCGGGTTCCCCAGCGCGAGGTGTCGCTCCAGGCGAGCGTCGAGCGCATCGCGCGTGGCGTCGTGCCCGAGATGAAAGGCGTCCTCACAGCGCTCGGCCCACTCCGGCGGAATCCCCAGCGCCTCGCACACGCCGGCCGACGCGCCCTCGGTCACCACGCGCCGCCCGAGCTCCGGGTCGACGCGTCGCGCCTTCGGCGCATGGCGCTGACCGCGACCGGCACCGGTTGGCACCCGCTCGAGGATGGCGCCTATGACCGCTCGGCGATCGCGTCGCCCGATCATCGCATCCGCCGGCAGATCGAGCTGCAGCAGGCTCATCGAGCACTTGATGTCGACCCCGACCGGGCCCGGGTAGACGTGGCTCGGCGAGGCCAGCACGCAGCCCACGGGAGCACCGTAACCGCAGTGGGCGTCCGGATTGAGCACCAGCTCGGCCACGCCCGGCGCACTGCGCGCGTTGCGGGCCTGCTGCAGGCAGACGTCGTCGAAGGTGGTGCGGATGGCCTCGGTACCGATCACGGTGATCGGCTTGGTGCGGCCCTCCATCGGCAGCAGCGCGGTCGCCTCGCCGGTCTCTACGAAAGGTTTACCCTTGTTCTCTTTGTTCATGATGACCTCGGTATCTCTAGAGTCCAATTTCAAAAAGATTCAATCCAAGAAGGATCAATAGACGGTCGCGCTGATGGACTGCGCGCGGCCTGTGGAGCTCGCCTCAGCAAACTCGTGTCTTCTAACCTCATTGCTCAAACTAGTGTTTGGGCGACCGTGACAGGCCCGGGCTCAAACAGTCCTCGCCCGTGCTCGTTCCATCAGCGCGACCTACCAGCTCACAAATGCGGGTTCGAGATCGAACCCAATGAAAATGGGTGACGACAAGGGGCGGTGAAACGTCGTGCTCTACCGTTGAGCTACGGCTCCGTTGATATGGAGCCGGCGGGACTCGAACCCGCAACCCCGTGATTAAAAGTCATGTAGTTCCACCAGCATTCGCCACCCAAAGCGAACCTTTAAACCGTAAATTTCAGGCAGCAGCTTCGAGCTCGATGCTGTCGATCTGCCGCACCCAATAACCTTTCTCAGTGCGTCCCTCGGCAAAGTCGTCGAGGAGCTTGAACACCTGATCGGAAAAACCTCCGATGTTCAAGATGTCGTGCCGCTCCGGCGCCTGGGTTGCAGTGTAGGGTTGAATGTCGATACAGGCCATGCGCGCCTCGCGATTGCGGTGCTTGAACTTGGTCCACTCGGCGAGGGTGGCGGTGCCGCGACCGCCCCACTGCGAGTCGACCCAGCTCTGATTGTCCGAAACATAGATGATCAAGTCTCCCTTGGCCCGCTTGCGATTCAGGAAACGTAGCGGCGCCGAACAGTTGGTGCCACCGGAAGGTAGCGACGCGAGAAGCTGCGCGTTGTGCATCACCCGGGCGCGGGGATTCAAGGTGGCAGAGACCACGTCGTCCGAGAACGGAATCACCCGCGTACGTGGGTTCTTGCGCACCACCGCCGCCGCCACCAGGGCCGCGACGTCGATGCACCGCACCGCGGTGCTCGAGCCCTTGCGGAAACCGGTCACCGGACTGTGCATCGAACCCGAAGCTCTCCGGCCAGGTCTATGTGCTGGTGGATATCTCGG
>JBCCEE010000184.1:0-14831 GCA_039030415.1 Acidobacteriota bacterium | reverse complement strand
TCGTCGGCATGGCCCGTGAGTTGCGCGAGCAAGCCGTGCCCGGACCTCTGCACGTTCACTTCGACGGGGCCGGGGGCGACGTGGCGGCCGGCAAGTACACGGTCGGGGCCTCGTTGGAGGGCTATGCGCCGGCTACCTACGACCCGATCGACATCGCGGCCAACGTCAGCGGGGTGCTGCTCCAGCTGCGCTCCGGCGCCACCCTCAAGGGGAGGATAGTAGGTCTCGAGCTCGACGAGCTCGGCGCCCTCGAGCTGATCGCCTACAGTCAGCAGGGTGGCTTGCGGCGCGGGCAGGTCGACTTCGACGGCGCCTACACCTTCGGCTCGCTGGCCGCCGGCACCTGGAACGTGCAGGCGCAGGTGTCGAGCTCCGGCCGGGCGTCGTCCCTGCAGGTCGAAGTCCCCGAAGGGGCGCTCGAGGTGGTGAAAGACATCGAGTTCGGAACCGGCTTCACCCTCAGCGGCATCGTGCTCGACAACGGTGAGCCGATGCCCGGCATCATGATCAGCGCCAACAGCTCGATGACCCACTCGGGGCACGGCACCAGCGGCGCCGACGGTCGGTTCCGGATCGAGAACCTACCGGCCGGCACCTATCAGGTGATGGCGACGACCGGCATGGGTTTTCGGCAGGTCGAGACCGTCGAGCTGTCGGCGGATCACGACCTGCGGATCGAGATCGCGACCGGCACTATCGTCGGCACGGTTCGCAGCGGTGTCGACGGCGAGCCGGTCGCCGGTGCCAGCGTGGTCGCCGAACGGCTCGACGGCAGCCCGGATTCGTTGGTGTCGAGCCGGCTCAACTTTGGCAATACCATCCAGACCGACGCCCGAGGCGCGTTCCGCCTGCTGCGGGTGCAGCAGGGCAGCTGGCGGGTCGTCGTCACCAAGCCGGGTTTCGCCCCTGGCGAGGCGACGGTGTCGGTCGCCGGGGAAGGGGCACCGACGGTCGAGATCACCCTCACCCCGACCGAGGGCGTGACCTTCAGCCTCGCCCTGCAGTCCGGCGCTTCGGTGGCGTCGGCCCACGTCGCCCTGCTCGATCCGTCGGGACGCCAGCTCGCTTCCAGCATCGTGCCGGTGATCGACGGCCGAGCGCGAGTGTCGACGGTGCCGGCCGGCACTTGGGACCTGGTGGTCCAGGCCGGTGACGGCGCCGCCACCCGCTTGACGGTGAGCTCGCCCGGCGATCACGGCTCGGTCGTGCTGCCGACCGCCGGCACCCTGCACCTGCGGGTGCCCGAGCTCGAGCAGGAGATGATGGCCAGGATGCTGCTCACCGGCCCCGACGGTCGTCCCTTTGTCTCCGCCAGCGCCCCGAGCCTGACGCCTGGTGAGTGGCGGATGAGAGCCGGCCAGGCGCTCATCACCGGCCTGACTCCAGGGGTGTGGAGCTTCACCGTCGAACACCCCGACGGCCGCTCGTGGAGCGGCAGCGCGGCGGTGACCTCGGGCGGGACGGTCGAGGTCAGTCTGCCTTGAATGGCCGCCGAGCTCGGCGGGGGCCGAGCTCGGCGAGCTTGTAGGGAGCTGGCGCTGATTTCTCTATGCGGTAGGATCCCGACGCGCCGGTGAGGCGACGGGCTGTGGTTGAGGGCCGTCTTGGGATGAGGTCGTCTCGAGGATGAGAAAGAAGCAGAGCACTCGGACGTTGGCTCGGGCTCCCGAACCGCCGAGGGGTTGTCTTCTCCTCCAGATGGGTTTGAGGGATAGCTCGGGCTACCAGACCACGCCCGCCAGCTGGCGACGGATCTGCGGCGCCTGCGCGTTGCGCCCGGAAGAGATCGATGGCTCCGATGCTTGGCCCTAATCCCTTTGTCGGTCCACGGCCCTTTGAGCCCGGGGAACCGATCTTCGGCCGAGATCGCGAGATCAAGGATCTCTATTATCTGCTGACCGCTGATCGGATCGTTGTGCTCCACTCGCCTTCCGGAGCGGGGAAGAGCTCCCTGATCCAAGCCGGATTGATTCCCCGACTCGAGCCGGCGTTCGACATCTGGGGGCCGACACGCGTCAACCTGCTGCCTGGGGCGGAGGGAAACCACTTCGTGCTCAGCACCATCCTGGGCTTCGAAGAGAAGATCCCCGAGAGGCTGCGGCGCACGCCCCAGTCCCTGAGCGGCCAGACGCTGGCCGAGTATTTCGCCGGCCGGCCGCGCCGACGCTCTGCTCCGCCGGATACTGTCCTCATCTTCGATCAGTTCGAGGAGATCCTGACGGTCAATCCTCTGGCCGTGGGGGCCAAGGAGGAGTTTTTCGACCAGCTCGGAGAGCTCTTGCGCAATCCTACTGTCTGGGCTCTGTTCATCCTGCGCGAGGACTATCTCGCCCCTCTCGCCCCCTATGCCCAGCGGGTGCCGACCCAACTGCAGAATCGCTTTCGTATCGACCTGCTCAAACCGGAGCAGGCCAAGCAGGTGATGGTCGAGCTGGCCCGCATCGGAGGACGCCAGTTCCCAGCCGCGACTCAGCTGGCAGCGGATCTCTCGCGCGTCAAGGTGCAGCAGGCGGACGGCTCGTTTCGCGAAGAGATCGGTCAACACATCGAGCCCGTTCAGCTGCAGGTGGTCTGCCGCCGACTCTGGGATGAAATGCCGCCTGAGGATCTCTCGATCGACGCGGACAACCTCGAACAATTCGCCGACGTCGATGAGGCTTTGGGCGCCTACTACGCGGCCAGCGTCCACAAGATCGCCAACCCCCAGGCCCGGGCTGAGGACGCCGCCCGCCCCGATGGCCCCACGAAATCCCTGCAGGCCACGAAGCCCGCCGAGACCTCGGACGGGAAGAGCGAGCGTGGAGATCGCCGTCGCCCCTTCGGGGTCACCTTTCTGGCCCTCTTCAACTGGCTTGTCTCCCTGGCGATCCTTCGCCAGCAGCCGACCCTGGAATTTGCCACGTTTCCTTGGGATTGGCTGTGGACCGCTATCGGGGTGGTCGGCATCTGGGCCGGATTCGCCGTGTGGCGCTCAAGGGCCTCGGCGCTGCTGGCACAGAGCTTATTCGTCGCTTCGGGCCTGCTTTCATTCCTCGGTATGCTCTTCGCCTATTACCTCTCTGCTCCGAGGATCGGTACGTCGTACGAATGGAATCGGGCGAACCTCCTCGCCTCGATCGTCGTCTTCCTGATGCCAATGGTGATGATGGGCCTCCTGAGCGTGTTCTATCTCAGGAACCAACAGACCAGGCGCGCCAGAGGCTCCAGCGACCCGGGTTCCGGCGACCCGGGTTCCGGTGACACCGGGCATCAGCGTCTCTCTCTGGTGCGATTGCTCGCTGTAAACCATCTCGCCTTCGGGATCGGCTTGCTGCTCTGGAGCATCCAACCGATCGAGGCGCTCATCACCAAGATTCCTGTGGCCCTGTACAAGGAGATGAACCGAGACCTCACCCTGCTGGCCCGCCTCCTGGGAGTCGGCTTGATCCGCAGCGGTATTGGTATCTGGAGGTGCGAAAAGCATTCCTCTTGGATTGCCGTCGCGTTCGCGGCGTTGACCATTCCCGGATCCGCATACACTGCTGTGGCCTTCTGGAATCTGTCGCGGGCTGAGGTGCTGCTCCTCGGATCGATGGTTCAGCCGGTGGGCTTCTTTGTCCTGACCACCGCGATCCTCTTTCGGGAGCATCGCAAAGGCGATGGGAAGAAGCCGGTCTCCACGGGAAACCTGGGCGTTGAGCGGGCGCGAGAGCGGGCAATCCGCGATTGGATGGGTGAACGCTTGATCACGGCTGGGGGAGTGCGGGGTCAGGTCCTCAGCGAGCCAGAGCAGAGCGGTGGCCTGGACAACATCTGGATCAGTCAATTGCTCGACACGCATCTGGTCCGCTCGGAGAAACGCGCTGGAGCGACCTGGTACGAGCTGGCTCATGACCGTCTGATCGAGCCGATCCGCAGGGAGAATGCCCGTTGGCAGGAGGCGCGCCTCTCGGCGTTGCAAAGCGCGGCCAAGATCTGGGGAGATCACGGCCGGCCACCAGGCATGCTTCTGCAGGCGGAGGAGCTGCGCAAAGGGGAGCTCTGGGCGGAAGAAAATCTGGCCTGGATGACGGAGACCGAGGGCGATTTTCTGGCGGCATCGCGGACGGCGCGGCGTCATCAACGCTGGCTGCGGGGGTTGATGATCGGAGCGTTGCTCCTCGCTATCGTGGCGCTTGGCGCCAGCGTGATCGCCCAGCGCGAGAAGAACACGGCTCGCGACCTGGCGCGCACGGCTCTGGCCAGCAGCCTGCTGGAAGCAGGGGAAACGACGCGGGCAAGCCTGGTCGCCCTCGAGATCCGGCGGCCCGAGAAGCATGTACGCGGGATTGCGACGTTCAACAATGCTCTGGCTGCCAGCGTGGCCACGGCGACCTTCGAGCAGGCGAGCCGCGCGGTGCTCAGCCCGGACGGCCAGCGCGTCTTGAGCACCTGGATGAGTCGCTTCGTGCAGATCCGGGAGGTGCAAAGCGGTCGAGGCCTCCGCCTTGTCGGGCATCAGGATCGGGTTCATGCCGCGGCCTTCAGTCCCGATGGAACCCGGGTGGTGACCGCCGCCGCCGACCACACCGCACGAATCTGGGATGCCGAGACCGGAAGGCGCCTGCTGTTTCTCGTCGGGCATCGAGACGAGGTGGTGGAGGCCCGCTTCAGCGCCGATGGAACGCGTGTCCTGACCTTGTCCAAAGACCAAACGGCGCGCCTTTGGAGCGCCGAGACGGGCGCCCTGATCGTGGCGCTGGGTGGGTATGGCCAGGAGATCGACCGAGCGTTTCTGAGCCCTGACGGTCGACGGGTCGTGACCCGGTCCGAGGACGGCGTGGCACGCCTCTTCGACACGGCGACAGGCGCTGCCGGCGTCGATCTTCCGGAGCGCGAAGCGATCGCCGGAGAAGCGATCGCGGGGAGCATGGTCGCCGCGGCATTCAGCCCGGAGGGTACCCATCTTCTGATCGCCTCCAAGGCCGGCGATCTACGCTTCTTTGATGCCGCGGCGGGGGAAGAGAGGTTCGTCTTGGACGGGGCTCCCGGCCCCATCTCGGCCGTTGCCTTCAGCCCGACGGGACGGTACATCGCGGCCGCGTCGGCGGATCTTGTGGTGCGGATCTGGGACACCACCACCAGGGAGCCGCCGGTGGCCCTGCGAGGCCATGGAGAAAAGGTGGTCAGCATAGCTTTCAGCCCGGATGGGGACCGCCTCTTGACCGCGTCATTCGACCGCACCGCGCGACTCTGGGACGCGCGGTCCGGAGCGGAGATTCTCGTCTTGCGGGGGCATGCCGACAGGCTCCGGAGCGCGGCGCTGAGCAGCGACGGCCGGCGCGTCTTGACGGTGACCCGCGACGCGGTGGCGCGGGTTTGGGACCTCGTCCAGGACGGCGGTGAGGTGGCGATCCTCAGCGGGCACGAGGACACGGTGTACCGCGCGAGATTCAGTCCCGACGGTAAGCAGATCGTGACCGCTTCCGCGGATGGCACGGCTCGGATCTGGGATGTCGCCACGCGGCAGACGGTCCATCTCTTGAGTCGACACACTCGGGAGGTCCTGGACGCGGCGTTCAGCCCGCAGGGTGAGCGGGTCGTGACCGCGTCGGCGGATGGGACCGCGCGTCTTTGGAGCACGCGGACCGGCGAAGAGCTGATGGTCGCGCGCGGGCATCGGCGCGAGGTTTCGGGCGCCGTGTTCAGCCGCAACGGTGAGCGTTTCTTCACCGTTTCAGCCGACGCCACCGTGCGGATCTGGAGTGCCACCTCCGGCGAGGAGATCGCCGCCCCGATCCCGCTCCGCAGCGCCGCCCGTAGCGTGGCGATCCTCCCCGATGGCTCCCTGGTGGTGCGGACCACTCCGGGCGCGCAATGGATCGATCCCACGACAAGGCGTCAGATCAGGCGGTTCACCTGGGGATTGATTGTTGCTCTCAGGCCCGACGGCTCGCGGTACGTCCGCAGATTGAAGAACGATCGGCGGGTGGTCAGGATCTCGACCCATCCCTTCAGCTTTCCCTTCAGCGCCTTGAAGGTCGAGTTGGCCGGGCATCAAGGAAGTGTTCTCGAAGCCTCCTTCAGCCCTGGCGGTGGGCGGGTGATCACCGTTTCCGAGGATCGGACGGCGAGGATCTGGAGCGTTGCCTCGGGAGATGTGCTCGCTGTGCTCAGCGGCCATCGGGAATCTGTCGTGGGCGCGTCCTTCAGCCCGGACGGTACCTGGGTCGTGACCGCTTCACAGGATCACACGGCGCGCCTTTGGCATGTCCCGGAAGGCGACTCGCGCGTCTTGCGCAGCCGTCTGCGCGCGCGGACACGCGACTGTCTGCCGAAGGATTTTCGCGTCACCCAGCTCGGCGAAGACTATGTCACCGCGGTGCTCAGCGAAGCAGCTTGTAAGCAGTGCGTTCCGATCTTTTTCGACTCTCTCCGGCAGGCGCCACGGTCGGCGATCGAGACCCATGTCGACGCCTGGGATGTCTATCGGGAATGCCTCGAGCGGGAGCGTTGATCCACCGCCACTGGGCCAGTCGCGGTGCTAGCCCCCTGACAGTCTGACCAGGCACAGCGACGACCCGAGCGTCTCGCCACCATCGCGCTTGCTTGGGTGAGCCCGCGGAGGTTCTCGGCCCAGCGTCTCGTGCCAGGAACGGTACATGGCTGGTCTCCTGTGGGGAAGAAATGCGCGTTCTCTATCCCCTGAGAATCAATTCGAGAGGAGTGCCTATGCGTCCCCACCGTCGCGTCCCTGCCCTTGCGACCTTCTTCGCCCTCGTTTTCGCCAGCTGCGCTTTGTTCGTCCCGGGGAGCTCCCTCGAAGCCCAGAGCCCACCCGCCGTTCGCGGCACGGTGGCCGACATCGACGGCATCCAGCTGCCCGGGGTCACCCTCACCGTCCAGGGAGTCCGCACCGAGGTCCGAAGCACCGACGCAAACGGCAAGTACCGGTTTCCCGCCGGGTCCTTGCCCGCCGGTTCCTACACTCTGATCGCCAGTCTGCCGGGCTTCCCCACGGCCGAACAACCGCTGACGGTAGCGCCTGGCCAGACCGCGACGGTCGATTTCACCCTGGCACTGACCTTTGAGGAGGAGACCCTCATCACTGGCACCCACATCCGCGGCGGCGGCGATACCGGCGCCGTGATGGTGTCGACGCTGCCCATCGAGCACCTCGCTTCCTTCGGCGAGACCACCGTCGGTGAGATGTTCAACAACATCGCCCAGAGTGGCGGCATGAATTTCAACGAATCCGTGGTCGGCCCCAATTCGGCCCGCGGTGACATCGCCACCGTCAACCTGCGCGGGCTGGGCGGCGGCAACACCTTGGTGTTGCTCAACGGTCGCCGGATGACGCCTCACCCCTTCAGTCAGGGCTCCACCCCGGCCACCATCGTCAACGTCAACCAGATCCCCGGTTCCGCCATCGAACGCGTGGAGGTGCTGCGCGACGGCGCCTCGGCCCTCTATGGTGCCGACGCCACCGCCGGAGTGGTGAACACCGTGCTCGACACGGACTACGAGGGGATGCGTCTGCGCTATCGCAGCACCGGCTCGGTGGGCACCGACTTCCGGGAGCAGGTCCTCGATCTGGCCTACGGCAAGACTCTGAATGAAGGCCGTACCAATATCACCTTTTTCGCCACCGGCTTCGACCGTGGCGGTCTCTTCGCCAGCGAGCGTGAGTACGCCGCCAGCGTCGACAAACGGCCCTTCCTACCCGACGACTGGGCGGGGGACACTGACTTCCGCAACCTCTCGTCCCGTAGCCCCTTCGGCGAGTTTGTGGCCGGTGGCGTCGGTTCAAACGGCACCTTCGATGGCACCGCCGTGGGCCTGGATGGATCACGCATCACCAGCGATTCCGGCCGCTTTCACATCCAGCCCCCCGGTACCTCCGGTGGCGTGCCCTTCGGCGCCTTGGAGCTCGACGATGGCTCCCAATCTTCGGACCTGTGGTACGACTTCAACCTTCCCCACCAGCTCACCCCCGACGCCGAGCGCAGCCAGCTCTTTACCGCGCTCAATCACCAGATCAACGACCGTCTGCAATTTTTCTCCGAAGTGACCTATTACGATGCGTCCACTCGCTCCCGCCGCGCTGCCCAACCCATCGACAACGACCTCGCGTCCATCATTGTGCCGCGGCAGAACTACTACAATCCTTTCGGGCCGGTGGGGAGTCCCAGCCGCCTGGCGGGCATCGACGCTCCCAGTGACGGTCTCGACATCCTGATCCGACGCTATCGTCCCCTCGAGCACGGCCCGCGGATCATCGAAGTCGACTCCGACATGCTGCGCATTCTCGGCGGCGTGCGCGGGCTGTGGAACGGTTGGGATTGGGAGGCGGCGGGCCTCTACACCGAAGCTACGGCCCGCGATGAAGAGAGGAATAGGATCTCGAAGACCGCCTTGTTCCAGCAGCTGTCGCTCGACACCCCCGCCGCCTTCAACCCCTTCGCTCCGAATGCCAACTCCCAAGCCACTCTCGACGCCGTTCGGGTGAGCCTGGTCAACCGTGGCAAATCCTCCCTCGCCACCGCCGACTTTTGGCTATCAAACGCTTCGCTCTTCCGCATCGCCGGTGGGGATGTGGGTGTGGCCTTCGGTGGCGAGTGGCGGCGGCACAAATACACCGACGACCGCGACCCCAGGGTCGACGGCACCCTCCGTTTCAATGGCGGCGGCTTCGGGGACAGCGGCAGTGATCTGAGCGACATCATAGGAGTGAGCTCCACGGCGGACTCTGCCGGTGATCGTGACGTCTTTTCCCTTTACGGCGATTCGATCCTGCCCTTGGTGTCGCCGACGATGGAGGTTGCCGGGGTGCACCGTCTCGACCTGCAGATGGCGGTGCGCGGCGAAGTGATTCGCGACACCGGGGAAGAGATCATCAAGCCGAAGGTGGCGCTTTCGTGGTTCCCATCCTCGCGATTGCTGTTCCGCGCCGCTTGGTCCCAGGGGTTCCGGGCGCCCAATCTGGTGCAGCTCAACCGCGGCGATATCAGTCGCCTCAATCAAGGGCAGGTGGACTTCTATCGCGCCGCCGTCACCGGCCAGGCAGAGGACACAGGCGGCGCCTATCGCCGTTCCATTCGGGTGAGCAATCCCGATCTGGAATCGGAGGAGACCGAGACCTTGGTCCTCGGTGCGGAATTGCGGCTACCGGTGGCTCGGCGTTTCGACATCAGTCTCGACTACTGGCAATTCGAGCAGGAGAACGTGATCGAAAATTTCGGCGTGCAAGCGCAGTTGGCCTTGGACTTCCTGCTGCGTCGGCAGGGCAGCTTCAATCCCAGCGTGATCCGTGAGCCGGTGACCGCCTTCGACCTCGCCGCCTTCGCCGCCTGGAACGCCGCCAACCCCGGGGATCAGCGTCAGCCGGTGGGCGTCGCCTCGGTGGTGCTCGATCCCTACCTGAATCTCGACCCGCGTACCGTCGAAGGCCTCGACCTCGCCGTCGATCTACAGCTCGAAAGCGCCGGTGGTCAGTGGCATTGGCGCACCGACGTCACCTACCTCGCGACCTTCGATCAGGAGCGTGAGTCACTGCGGCCGCTGCTCGACGCTTTCGGTAGCGCCGCCGCAGCCGCCGCCGTCGACCGCCGCAAGCTCAACGGCAATCCGGTGCTGCGGGCCACCAGCTCCCTGGCCTGGCGCTACGAGGATTGGAGCGCCGGGCTGGCCTTCAAATACGTCGACGACTTTTATGACCTCAGCGCGACCCACGACGTTACCGGCGAGTTTTGGAAGGTGGAAGCCTGGCAGGTGTGGAACCTCTGGCTCGGTTACCGCTTCGAGAACTTCCACCTGCGCGCCGGGTTGCACAACATCGCCGATGAAGACCCGCCCTTGGCCGATGAATCGCTGGGCTACTTCACCAGCTACCACAGTAACCGCGGGCGGCAGCTCTACGGCCAACTGACCTATCGCTTCTGAGATGGACGGGGAACCCCTCCCGAAGCCTAAAGAGCTCGGCCCCTACCAGCTCGGTCCGCTGCTCGGAGAGGGCGGCATGGGGAAGGTCTACAAGGCCTTCGACACCCGTCTCCGCCGCTGGGTGGCGGTCAAGAGTCTGCACGGTGACGCGCCCCGAGAGGCCCGGGAACGTTTCCAGCGCGAAGCCTTTACCCTCGCCCAGCTCGGCCACCCGAGCATCGTCCAAATCTTCGACTTCGTGGAAGATGCCGATAGCGATTGGATTGTGATGGAGCTCATTGACGGCCCTACCCTCGCCGAGAGCTGCCTCGCTGGGCCGCTCAACGTGGGGCTCGCCCTAGACTACGCCCGCCAGATCGGCTCGGCCCTCGAAGCTGCCCACGACAACGGCATCATCCATCGGGATCTCAAAACCGAGAACGTCATGGTGCTGCCCTCGGGGCATGTGAAGGTGCTCGATTTCGGGCTGGCGCTCCGGGTCACGGCCTTGTCGAGTGATCCGGCCGTTGCCGAAGGCGCGGCGGCGCTTGAAGAGCCCCTCTTTTCGCAGTCTGGCCGCATCGTCGGCACGCCACGGGCCATGGCTCCTGAACAGGCGATGGGGCGCGCGGTCGATGAGCGGTCCGACCTCTTTTCTCTCGGCGTGCTTCTCTACGAGCTCTTGGCAGCTCGGCCAGCATTCAAGGCAAAGACTGCCCAAGAGACCCTGCAGCAGGTGCTGACCCACGATCCGCCGGCCCTCTGGCAGCTCAACCCGGCGGTGCCACAGCGCCTTTCGGATCTTCTCGATCGTTTGCTTGAGAAAGACCCGCTCTACCGGCCACAGAACGCTGCTCTGGTGAGGGATGAGCTCATCGCCATCGCCACCGGAGAGACCGTACCGTCCACCTCCAGCGGCGCTTCGCAACGTGACACGCTCGACAGCGGCGAGCTTGTCGACAGCTCATTCGAGCTCGACGCTTCCCGGGCCGTACCACCGGCCGAGCACGAAGTCATCTACGCCGAGCTGGTGATCGGACTGCGCAAGCTCGAAGCACAGAGCTACGAAGTGGAGCTGCGCTTCACCCATCCGACGAGCGACACCGAGCTGCCACCCGCCCGGTCGGTGATCCATCTCGATCTGGAACAGCTCGATGCTCTCGCGGCTCAGCCTCAAAGCGATGCAAGCTATGGCTCCGCTCTGACCCGTAGTCTGTTCACGAGCCCGGAGGTGCTTCGCCTCTACACCCAGGCATGTGCGGCCGCGCAGGCCGCCGCCTTGGTCTTGAGGGTGCGTTTGTCGATTGAGGCAGCGGCCGCCGAGCTTTGGTCTTTGCATTGGGAGCTGCTCGAAGATCCCTACAGGTCCAGGCGCCTGATCTCGCTCGAGAACGTGCTCTTTTCACGCTTCGTGACAAGCCTTGATCATCGTCCGATTCGACTGCGACCCAAGATGCGGCTCAATGCTCTGCTGGCCATCGCCGCTCCCCGTGCTCATCCCGCGGGCGACAGCGCCTTTGATGCCGCCGAGGAGATACGCTACGCCGAGCAAGCCCTGGCTGAGATCCCCCATGAGATCGTCGGTCGGGCCGGGCCTCTGACCCTCGAAACTCTCACCGAGCATTTGCGCGCCGGCATCGACATCCTTTATCTCGTCGCCCATCCGGTGACAGCGCGGTACCGGGAAACAGCGCTCTGCTTGCAGCAGGAGGATTCATCCGAAGCCCTCGTCTCGGTCCGTGACCTGAGCGCTCAGCTCACTCGGCTCGAACGCCCGCCTCGCCTCGTGATTCTGCGTGCTGGCCGGGGCGAAGGGGCCGGTCAGGCCCTTGCGGCGGTTGCGGCGCAGCTCGCCACGACGGTCTTCGGGGCCTTGCTGGCGGTGTCAGGGGAGGTCTCGACGCAGTTCCTAGCTCAAGCCTTGCCTGTCTTCTTTCGCGAATTGCTGAAGGATGGCCAGGTCGATCGTGCCCTGGCCTGTGCCCGTGTGGCGGCGCCCGATCATCCCGAGATCCTGATCCTCTACCTGCGCGTGAAACGGGGCCGGATCTGGTATCAGCCGGGCTTTGCGGGCCGCGAGAGCGAGATCTCCAGCTGGCGCTCACTCACTGGCAGCGTGCGTCAACAGCGCTTTGTCCCTATTCTCGGACCGGACGTCTGTGAGCATCTCTTTGGCTCCATCCGTGAACGGGCTCAGGGGTTGGCCGAGGAGTACAGTTTTCCTTTGGCACCGCATCAGAGCACCGACTTGGCCAAGGTTGCCCAGTACCTCAGCGTTGACGAGAGTCCCATCGAGGCGCGCGATGCGGTCTTGCGCCAGTTTCATCGCGAGGCCTTGCGACGCGCCTCCGATCTCAGCGAGGAGGAGCGTGAGCTCAGTCTGGGCAAACTCCTCGATGTGCTCAGCGACCGCCAGCTCCACGCCGACGCCATACCCACGCCGATCCGTGTCCTGGTCGATCTGGCGGCGCCCCTCTACATCAACGCCGGCCTCGATCCGTTGCTCCTCAAGGCCTTGAAGGCATCGGGACGTTCTCCGGAGCTCCTCGCTACGGATTGGCATCCGACGGCGGAGAACCATCCCACCGAGCCCGCTTCGGTGGATCCAAGCGCTCTGGAACCGGTGGTCTATCAGCCTTTTGGCATCTTCGGGCGTTGGGAATCGCTGGTTCTCACGGAAGACGACTTCCTCGATTTCCTGATCGCTTCCTCAACCTACAAACTCATGCCGCGGGTCGTCGCCAGCACGCTGACCGAGAGCACTCTCATCTTTCTCGGCTTCCCCTTGGAGGATTGGGCTTTCCGGGTGCTCTTTCGCATGATCATGAATCTCAACGCGGCGGCCCGCCTCGATCGCCATGCCCATGTCGGCGTCCAGGTCGATCCGGAGGAGTACGGTCCGAGAGATGTCGAACGGACCCGCTCTTATCTCACGAGGTACTTCGGAGCCACGCCACGCATCGACATCTATTGGGGCAGCTCCGCTGACTTTCTCCAAGAGCTCTCCGAGCAACTGGCGAAAGCTCAGGAGGACGACCTCACCCTGGGCCAAGTGGTAGAGGTTGACGAGCAGTGGCTCTGACTCTGACTGCCTGAAGCTGCGGAGTCACTCCAGGCCGAGCTCGGTCATCCGTCGTCGCAGAGCCCTTCTCGAGACCTCGAGACGCTCGGCAACGACGGCGAGATCGGGCCCGTGCTCGGAGCGACAGCGTGCGATCTCGTCGGCACTGAGGTCACTGGCCTTGCGAACGCGAGAGCTCTTTGCGATGAGCTTGTAGAGGGAGGGGCGTGAGATACCCAAGAAGTCCGCCGCCGATTGGAGATTGAAGGCGTGGGCCCGCAAAGCTTCGATCATTTCGTCTTCGTCGATCTCCGCCGGCGAGCGGTAAACGATCGTAGACCGTTCTGACGGGGAGAGATCGATGGTGAAAGGAGCGATGTCCCGATGCCCCACTTCGAAAATCTCGACAGCCTCTGGCTGGGCGTTCTGCAAGAGGGCATTCTGCAAGAGGGCTTTCTGCAAGAGGGAACCGTGCGGCGAGCTGGGTAGACGAAAGACCCCATGTCGCAGCCAGTGGATGGCTGGATCCGCCAGTCTTTCCCCCGACACCAGGGCCTGTTGGGCTAGATCGAACGCGTTGCGGGTCAGGAGGATCTGCTTCTCGGTCGTGCACTTCAAAACCTGCGCCGCAAGCCCCAGAGCTCGCTTCGTTGCGGCATCCTCGACCAGCTCGACCCGCCGCGCGCCGCGGGCTATCTCGGCTTCTGTATTGCGGCGAACGCCAAGCTCCGCGAGATGGATGGAGGCCCGTCCTGTCAACGAGACCGAGTCGTGTCCTTCACTCAACCCCAGGAGCAGCTCCTGATACTCGAGGGCCCACCCGATGGCGTCCAGAGGTCTCCCGAAGATCAGGACCAGGGAATCGTCGAAGTCCGCGACTTCGAATCCTCTGCGCTCTCTGAGCAAGCGGCGTAGCCCGCCGACGACTCGGGATCGCAACGCCTTGATGCTGTCCGGTTCGAGGGGGTCTCCCAGACGATTCCATGCGATGTGGGTCACCAGACACAGGGTCTCGAGACTTTGCGCCTCCACCGCGTTTTCCGACCCGGAGGCGGTCTTCCCTTCGGCCTGCAGCTGGGAAGTCAAAGGCAATGGATCGAGCTGTGCCGCCGCCGATCGGGTGCTCGCTTCGCCTGCCGATACGGCGGGAGAGCCGACCAGCTTGTCGACCTGGGGGCTCCACTCGAGGCGAGCTCGATGGCGCCCTTCGATGACCAAACGACGCGCCACATTACGCAACTGGCGGACGTTGCCTGGCCAATCGAATCGAGCTAGACGAGCCACCAGCTTGGCAGGAAGCCAGGGGCGCTCGAGGCTGCCGAATGCTTCGATCAGGTCCCCTTCTCCCAAAGCCATCAGCTCCTGGCTCAGGAAATGCACCAGCAGGCGACCCATGTCGTCGCGCCGCTCGGCCAGGGCCGGCAGATGAATCTCGTAACCTCCAAGGCGATGAAGGAGGGGTGCACGGAAGCCCTCGGCGGAGATCGCGGACTCCAAGTCCGCGTCGGTGGCAGCGACGACGCGGGCGTCGAAGGCAGTTTCCGCCTCGCCACCAACGGGAAGAAAGCTTCCGGTTTCGAGGGCCCGCAACAGCGAGGCCTGCACCTCCCCCGGCGCCTCGCCAATCTCGTCGAGAAAGAGGGTACCTCCTCTGGCCCGCTCGAAGCAGCCCTTGCGCTTGCGCTCCGCACCGGTGAACGCTCCCTTGACTACCCCGAACAGCTCTGCCGCTGCCAGCGTTGGGGTCACGGCACCGAGATTGATCGCAACGAAGGGGCTGTCGCGTCGGCTCGAGGCGCGGTGCAAGGCTTGGGCCACCAATTCCTTACCGGTTCCCGTTGCGCCGCGAATCAAAACCGGAATATTCAGGTCGGCGGCTCGGGAGATATCG
>JBCCEE010000183.1:0-14852 GCA_039030415.1 Acidobacteriota bacterium | reverse complement strand
TGCGTGCCAGATCTTGCTGTACTTGACACCTGCCCTTGTGTGTCTGGTGTACTTGCTGGTGTGTTTGCAAAGGCAGGTGCAGGGCTTGACACGGCCACCGTGACGGTGACCTCGCCGGGCACGGCGCCGGACAGGCCTTCGACGCGCGCCAGGCCGGTGGTCGGATTGGGCTCGATGACGCGCAGGCGGCGCGGATCGATCGAGTCGGGCAGGGCGATGACGGCGGTCTGGAAGGTGACGCTGACCTGGCTCGTCAAACCGTAGCCCTGGAGGTCTTGCACCACTAAACCCACGGTCAGCGTGTAGTCGGTTTCGGGTGACAGCGCCGCGGACGGCAGTACGCGGACGGTGTTGCCCTGCAGCGAGAAGGTGATGGCCTGCGGCTCGCCGTCGCGCAGCAGCGTGATGCCGGCGGCGAGGGTGGCGGGATCCACCGGTTCTGAGAATTCGATCGTCGGCTCGACGCCGAGCGGCACGCCGACGTCACCATCCGCCGGCGTCACCGCGACGACGCTCGGCGCCACGATCTGCAGCGGCAGGCCGAGCTCGACTTGCTCACCAATAGCGGCAATCGTGACCTGGCTTTCGCGGGTGTTGCCGGTGGCGGGGTCCTCGGCACGCAGGGTGACGGTCGCCCCGTCCGCCGGCAGCGGCAGCACGTAGCGGCCCTGGGTGTCGGACAGCTGGATCCATTCGACCGCTGGCGAGCTGACGATGCCGCCGCTCACCGCGCCGCCGGATGGCGCGGTCAGCACGCCCCAGGCGGCGCCGTGGGGCTCGGTGTAGCGCGCGAAGGCGTAAAGTCCGGCTTCGGTGACGCCCGGCCACGGCAGGCCGTCGTCGGTCGTGATCCAGCCGCTGGCGGTCGGCGCCAGGGCGGCCTGGGCACGCCAGCGCGGCGTGCCGTCGACCTCGACGACACCCAAGAGCACGCCGAGCTCGCCGGTGGGGGCCGGCGTCAAGGCGTAGGACAGGGTGCCGGGCAGCGCCAGCGGCACTTCGACCTCGAGCTCGACGACGCCGTCGATCACCACGCCGCTCGGGGCGGCCAGCGGCAGATCGGCGATCGCGCGCCGGTGCAGCACCACCGCGGTGGGCTCAGGCAAAGCGCCGGCCGGCACGTCGAACGTGTCGCCCTGATCGCCGACGACGGTGCCACCGTTCGGCCCCAGCACGTTGCCGCGCACGCCTTCGTCGGCATAGGTCTCGACCACCACGACTTCGCTGCCCACCCGCACCGGCAGGCTGCGGGCGGCGGCTGAGGGCTGCAGCCAGAAGACGGAGGCGGCGTCGCCGGTTGCACTGCGGTAGAGCACGAGGTCGGCTCGGTAGGGCGCCTCGTTGCGCTGCGAGCCGTCGAGCAGCTCGAGCTGCTCCTGGATCTCGAGGGTCAGCGGCAGGCCGCTCGCCACCTCCTCCGAGGTGGTGTAGATGACCGTCACCCGACTGCGCTGATTGGGCAGCACCAGCTCGGGATCGAAGCCGAGGTCGGCCGACAAAACCAGGGCCGACGAAGGCGCCGGCAGGGACGGCAGGATCTCACCGGCGAGCGGCTCAGTCACGCCAGCGTCGCGCTCGAGCGCAGCGTAGGCGCCGGTGGTCGAGATCGCGGCGCTGACGACGCCGCCGGTCACCGTTTCGGTACCCAACGCCCGCCACTGCAGGGTGGCGAGGTCGAGCTCGGCGACGGTCAGGGAAGTCCCCTCGGGGGCGCCCACCGGCAGGCTGAGGGTGGCTGGCACGGCGAGCGCCTGATCGGGATCGAGGCGCAGCCAGGTGGCGGCGCGCGGCGACCAGCCGTAGGGCAAGAGAGCGGCGAGCCCCTGGCCGGAGACCGCCGTGAGAGCGATCTCGGCCGACGCCACCAGCGCTCCCGAGGGGACGTTCAAAGAGACGCCGCTGGCGGCGGTGACGGTGCCGCCAGCCGGCGCGATGGTGTCGACGGCCTCGACCGGCGTCAGGCGCGGATCGAAGACCTCGGCACCGGCGCCGGCCTGGGTGGTGACCAGGCGGAATACCGGGCTGTAGCCGGGACGGGCGAAGGTAACGTCGTGGGTGCCGGCGGGCACCGCCAGCACGAAGCGGCCGGTTTCATCGGTCGTCAGCTCGGGACGCGGCAGGCTGGTGGCGACGCCGTCGGTAGCGGTGACCACCACCTGCACGCCGGCCAGCGGGCGGCCGGTGGCGTCGTCGATGGCGGTACCGGAGAAGAAGCTCTCCCCCGGCGCCTGCTCGAACCAGCGGCTGAAGGGATAGGCCAAGGTGTTGCCGGCGAGGTCGGACGCGGCGGTCGACACTTCGAGCAGCAGATCTTCCGCCGGCAGCGCAGCGGACGGCGTGAAGGTGGCCGCGGAGCCGCTGGCCGTTACCGAGCCGGCGATCGGGCCAGCGGCGGTAGCGAGGGTGACGGCGGAGGCGACGCTGGAAGTCGCCAGCGGCTCGTCGAAGACGATCTCGAAGACGTCGCCGGTGCGCTGGGCGTCGACCACCTGGGGCGCCTGGCAGTCGCGCACCACTTCGACCTGGGTGGGAGCCGAGTCGTTGCCGCCGTCGTCGCTGGCCACCACCGCCAGGGCGTTGAGCCCCGGCAGCAGCTCCACCGACAGTGAGAAGTCACCGGTCGGCGACGCCTGACCGACCACCGGGGCGGCACCGCCGGTGATCCGGAGGCGGGCGCCGGCCTCGCTGGTGCCGGCCACCGTCACCTCGGCGGCGCACAGGAAGGCCGGCGGCGCCGTCACCTGGGGGGCGACCGGAGCGTCGTGGTCGGCGGTGGTGAACTCGAGAATAGTGGGATTGGCCAGCGCGTTGCCGGCCGGGTCGGTGAGGCCGGTGGTGAGCACCAGCTGCAGCTCGGTCTGGGTCGGCAGCGCGACGCTCGGGGTGATCCGCAGCTCGGTACCGGTGACTTCGATCGCAGTCGAAAGCTCGGTCCAGCCGCCGGCACCGTCCGCGGCTTCCAGCCGGATGGCGTTTGCGCCGGGGACAAGCTCTGGATCAGCCAGCGGCTCGGAGAAGGTCAGCTCGAAGACAGTGCCGGCGCCCAGAGCCAAAGCACCCGAGATCGGATCGGAAGATTCGTAGGTCGGCGCCTGGTTGTCGCGCACCACGGCCCGGCTGTCGACGCCTTCGTTGCCCTGGGGATCGGTGGCGCGCACGGTCAGCAGGTTCTCGCCGTCGACCAGCGGCACGGCCAGCGCCTCGAAAGTGCCGGCGGTGATCGTCGCCGCCTGGCCATTGACGGTCACCGTCACGCCGGGCTCGTCTTCGACCGTGCCGCGCACGTCGACGCTGGCGGCGGTAGTCGCGTGGCCTTCGTCGGGCTCAGTGATCGACACTGCAGGCGCCTGGCTGTCGCGCTCGACGGCGACGCTGGCCTCGCCGCGGTGCCCCAGGGTGTCGAAAGCTTCAGCGCTGAGGGTGCTCTCGCCCTCGGGAATCGGCACGTCGGCGACCCAGCTGTCGCCGCTCAGGGTAGCGGGCTCGCCGTTGACCGTCACGCGGTCGAGGTGGGGGTCGACGGCGGTGCCTTCAACCCGGATCGTCGGGCCGGGCACGATGGTGCCGGAAACCGCCGGGTCGGTGAAGGTCACCACCGGCGCAGCGGTGTCGGAGACCACAGTGCGCGATAGCTCGCGAGCGTTGCCGAGCTCGTCTTCGGCGCGGATCAGCAGCACGTTTTCGCCCTCGACCAGCGGTACGTCGCGGGCCAGGAAGGCTGAGCCGGAGACCGCGGCGACGACGCCGTTGACCACCACCTGGTAGCCATGGGCGTCTGACGCCGTACCGCTGACGTCGATCGCGGCACCGCTCACCAGGGCGCCGTCGGCCGGCGCACTGACGGTGAGGGTCGGCGCCGTGGCGTCCCGAATGATGCGGTGATTGACCGTGGTCGACAGGCCGTTGGCGGCGGTGGCGACCAGGGTCAAGGTGTTGGTGCCCTCGGCGAGGGTCAGCGGATCGGTGGCGAACTGGCCGTCGGCCAGCAGAGTCACCGGCTGGCCGGCGACCGTCAGGCTGTCGGCCCCCTGCCACTGGCCGGTGAGTCCGACGGTAGCGAGCGCGGTGAGGGTGTTGTCGTCCGGCGCGAGCGCCAGCAGCGCCGGCGGCGACTGGTGGGTCTCGAACGCCAGCACCACCGGCGCTGCCGGATTGCCGGCGGCGTCGGTGGCGGTGACGGTCAGGGAGTGGGCGCCCGGCGTCTCGATGGTGGTGCCGGAGACGTAGGCCTGGCCGTCGAGCGTGGCGGTGACGGTGACCGCGTGGGGATCGGTGGCGAGGATCTCGGGGGTGATCGAACCGGTGAAGGCCGCGCCGTCGACCAGCGGTGCGCCGTCGACCCGCACTTCGAGAGTTGGGGCCACGGTGTCGAGGGTGACGCTGAGGTTCGCCGAGCCTACGTTGCCCGAGCCGTCTTCGGCTTCGACGGTGAGGGCGTTCGCGCCTTCGCTCAGCGCGATGCCGGCGAGGGTGAAGCTGGCGCCGTCGAGGGTGGCTGTCGTGGCGCCGAGCCGCACCTCGACGAGGTCATCGTCAGTGGCCGTGCCGGTTATCGTAATCGGGCTGCTGGCGACTATGGCGCCGTCAGCCGGGCTGGTAATGACGACCACCGGGGCCACCGTGTCGCTCTTGAGGGTGATGCGGGTGGCGGAACGGTTGCCGGCGCGGTCGCGGGCTACGAGGGCGACGGACTGGGAGCCTTCTTCGAGCTCGACGGGAACGCGGAAGCGGCCGTCCGGGTCGACCTGGACCGGCTCGCCGCCGGCCTCGACGGTCTCGGCGCCGGCTACCCGGCCTTCGAGAGTGAGCTCATGGGTTGCGACCTCGGCGCCGTCCTGCGCCACGGCCTCGAATTCGGGTGCCGTGCGATCGATGGTGAACGAAACTTCCCGGCGGGTCTCGTTGCCCGCCGTGTCGACCCCGACCATCTCGACGGTGTGGTCGCCTTCTCGAGTGATCGGCTGCTCGGGATTCCACGGCGCGCCGTTGAGGGTGACGCGCAGCTCGCCTTCGCTCGCCCTGGGCGCTAGCCGCACCGGACCGCTGAAGGTCGCACCGTTCGTCAAGGTCTCCTCGGCGTCCGCCTGGGTGAGGGTCAGGATCGGCGCGGTGCGATCGACCTCTAACTCGACCTTCTCGAGGGTTTCATTGCCCGCCACATCGATAGCGCGCAGCGTGACCGTGTTGCGACCGTCCGCCAGCTCGAGGGGGACGCGAAAGCGCCCGGCGGTTACCGTCACCGGCTCGTCGTCGACCCACAGCGCTTCCAGGTGGCGATCGATGGCGGTGCCGACCAGCTCCACCGAGTTTTCCTTGAGGTGGGCTCCAGCTCGCGGCTGGATCAGGCTCAAGCGCGGCGCGCGGCTGTCTCGAACTACGCGATGCACCCATTGGAGCAGCGTACCGTCTGCGGCTTCGGCCTCGATCAGGAAGGCGCGCTCGCCTTCGGCAAGAGTAAACGGCCCCGCTTCGAAGCGACCGTCCTCGAGCGCGACCTCGACGCCGTCGACCCGCAGGCGGGCGACGCCCTGCGCCTGGCCGCTGAGCGCGATCTCAGAGATCGGCGTCACCCCGCCGTCGACGGGTGAAGTGATCTCCACGGTGGGAGTCGCAAACGCCGCCAGGCTGCAGGCCAGCCAGGCCACGAGAAATAGGTATAGGGCACGGCTCCCTGGCAATGCACCGTTCGTTCGGCTCATCCTCAACTCCTGGTTCCAGGCCCCCCAATGGCGGGCGCGAGCGCGTTTCATCCTCAGGGTGTTCAATCGCATGGTGTGTCCTCGGCGCCGGTGTTGGTGGGCGGTCAGCTCGATCTGGTCGGTATAGTCACCGCCGCGAATCCGTTGTTACACGGCGAGCCAAAGAAGCCTTTTTTTAGGCAGGCCGTATCAGGGCGGCGGCTGGTACGAGAGGCTAGGCGAGCCTCGAGCCTCAGCAGGGCTAAATAGCAAAGCCCAGGGCAAGCGCAGTGCCGCCCTGGGCTCTTTTGGAATCGCAACCCGTAAAAGGTTGCAATTGCGATCAGCGAAAAACGATCAAGCGATCCATCTTACACACCGGCCAACTGCCACCGGCATTGTAAAAAATCATCTTGACATCCAGCCCCATGACCTCGCCCAGCGCCGCGTTGGAGACCCAACGGTCGACTGTGGAGTTCACGTTGGTGCTGGTCTCCGAATTGAACTTCAGCATCAAGATGTGGGGTGAAGAGCAACTGAGCGTGCTCGCTGTCAGGCACGCCTGGGCCTCGGATTTCACGCGCCAATAGGTCATTCCGAGGCGATCTTCGTGAAAGTAGCTCACTAGATCTTCGAACTTCCCTTGGAGGGAATCGTTTTCACATGTCACCGTCCCGGCCGCCTTGCCGGCATCTTCGAGTCGCAGGCGGTCGACTTGTTCTCGCATCGCCGCAGTCGTGGCAGGCTCTTCGTCTTCGGCGATCGCTGACACCCCGGCGACCAGAGCCAAGAAAGCACACGTCACTGGGATCCACGGGTTTCTAGGCCGAGTCTTCTCGAACGTCTCGCGGAATCGAAGCATCTCGCACCTCCTCGCAAGGCATGGTTCATTGTTAATCGCTTGCCGTCACAACGCCTTCCGCGACCCTGCGACCGAGTGGCCAGCAGGTCGCAGCTCTTACCAAGGCTTAGCTCGAGGGCTACTCGACGCCACCGGTGAGCAGCTGCTCGAGCGACGCACCGGGCTGCATCAGCGGCCGACCCACCAGCCGCCCGAGCTCGGTTTCGTTCTCTGAGACAACTACCGTCGGCACGCCGTGGATCGCATGTTCGACGCCGATGGGATCGTCGGCGATGCGGCGCGGCAGGCCGTAGTAGCGGAACTGCACGGGGTTGCCGGCGAGGTCTTCTTCGAGCTGCATGATCTTCGGCATCACCAGCTGGCTGTATTCGTCCCACGAGCCGAAGAAGACCTCGACCACGAGCTCACGGTCTGGAGCGAGCGGCAACGACTTGCGAGCCAGGCTGGTCTTGTCGGCGCGGGCGAAGCCGCTGCGCATCACGTGGCTCTTGGCGCGGAGCGAGTCCGGCGACCGCCAGCCGAGAACCGGCGGCGCCGGCACCAGGGCCGCCGGCTCACCCTGCAGCTCGAAGCGGATCTCTTTCAGGCGCCGTTCGAAACCGATCAGCCGGCGCTCTTCGGACGGCGATAGCCAGGCTTCGCCCTGCAGGGCGTCGAGGCTCACCGAGTCCGCCGAAACTTCGACGACTTCCTTTTCTGGGATACGCGCCAGCAGCGGTCGTTCCAGGTGGCGGGAGATCACCAGATAGGAGACGTGCCGGGCCGAGTAGAAGACTTCGGCCTCGGCGACGAGCTCGTCGCCCAGCTTCAGGGCGTAGTCCGAGGTGGCTTGATAGGCAACGCCGTCGGCGCTGGCGACACTAGCTAGCGTCGCCAACAACACGGCCAGTAAGACCCAGCGCAGGCGTCGCGGTTTCGAGGCTCCGAACGAATGTCTGATCATGGTAAGTCTCGCTCCTGCGGATTCGGAGATCGATCTTTGGGGCGACGTGCAGCGCCGCGCATCACAGGGCATCCCTGTCTGAAAAGTACTGTCACTTCACGGCGCGGGCCGTTACACCCGCACCACGGGATCGGGAGAAGCACCGAGCACGACGGCCGGTCTCTAGACCGGACGATTCACCTGGAACTGCTTCACCGCACAGACGGGCCAGGAGCCTCCCAGGTTGTACCAGGTGATCACGACTTCCAGCCCGAGCACCTCGGCCAGGGCGGCGTTGGAGTGCCATCGGTTGATGGTCTCATTCTTGTTGGCCGAGCTGTCGCTCACCAACTTGATGTAGATGCGGCTCGGACTGTCACAGTTCAGAGAGCTCTGTTGCACACAGAGCACCGCGTCGTCCTTTAGCCTCCACGAAGAGAGGCCATCGTCACGCTCGCTATAGTTCCAGACGATGTCGTCGAACCTCCCCTGGACATAGTTGTCGCCACAGGTGATGGTTCCAGAGCTCTTCTCGGTACCTGGATCGAGCTCGAGCTCTTGTTCTCGCGGTTCCGCGGCGATCGGCTGCACGACAGCCAGCAGGAGGCTCGTGATGACAGCGGCCAGAGTGAAACACTTGAAGAACGCTGTAGGTATGTCTTGTTGAGGTCGATTCATGATGTCTTTCCTTGCTTTGGCCCAAACTTAGGTCCAAAGGGTGCTGAAGGCTGCGGAATGAGAGGTTGCAATCACTCAAAGACCCAGAATCGCTCGACCCGGCACACCGCCCAACCGCTCGGATTCTTGGTGAATTCGATCTGCACTTCCTGATCCAGGACCTTTGCTACGGCCGCGGTGCTCAGCCAGCGGTCGAAGGTGGCGTTCATATCGAGCGACTCCTCGTCGGAGCCCTTGAGCATGACGATGTTGGTGTCGACGCATCCCAATCCACTGGCGTTGACACAGGCGACACCATCGGCTTGAAGCCGCCAAGAGGCAAAGCCATCCTTGCGCTCATAAAAATAGTTCACCAGATCCGCGAACTTTCCGCGCATTCTGTTGTCGGTGCAGGTGACCGGCCCGGCCACCTTGTCGGCAGGGTTGAGCTCGAGCGCTATGCGATCGAGCTCTTGCCGCTCCTCGGGTGAGGGCTCCTCCTGCGCCACGAGTGAGGGCGCAGCCCAGCCGACCAAGACCAAGGTGGTGAGCAGGTAGATCGACCAGCCGCTGAAAAATGGTTTCATGATCAGTTCCTCGATGACATGGATTGAAGAGGGTCGAAACAAAGCGTCGTTGGTTCTAATGCGTGAGCAGCGGTAGGAGCTGCTCCAGTGAGATCACGGTAATGTCCTGGGTTGCGCCGGCCTGCTGGTCCCCGTCGTCGATGACGGTCAGCTGGATGGTGAACTGACCTCCCAAGACGGCCGGCAGACGGTGCTCGACGATCGCTTCGGCGGTCGACAGCTGAGTGCCGTCACCGAAGTCCCAGCTGTAGGTGGCGATTCCGACGTCATCGGTGGAGCCGCTGGCGTCGAAGGTGCAGCGCAGGCCGCTGCAGTCGACGGTGAAGGCGGCAACCGGTGGCGCGTCGCCGGAATCCAGCACTGAAACCTCACCGTCACCATCGAGGAGGACCGCCTCGGACGGCACGCCCAGGGTGACATTGAACGCCTCTGCCGGCTCGGCTATACCGTCAGCGAGCACGGTGAGCGAGATCGTCTGGCTGGTCTCACCGGGTGCAAAGGTCAGGCTACCGGTCTGGGTCGTGTAGTCCTCCCCCGCCACCGCCGTACCGTCTACGGTCTGATAGCTGACGGTGACCTCGAACACCGGCGCGGCGTCGAGGGTTAACGCTACCTCGACCGACGCGCTGCCGGTGGTGGGCTCGGTGACGACGGCGTCGCCGATCGACAGGTTCGGGCGGTCGTCGTCGAGGAGGGTGGCCACCGCCAGGGTTGCGCCCAGCACCGCGCTCGACGCTGCCGTCAGCTCGAGCTCGAAGGTGCGATGGGGCTCGATGGTGGTGTTGGCGATCAGCGGCACGACGATCTGCGCGCTGGTCTGGCCGGCCGGCAGGGTCATCAGCCCGCTGGTCGGCTGGTAGTCGACGCCCGCCAGGGCGGTGTCGTCGCGCAGCACGTAGTCGATCGCGACGTCGACCAGCGTCGGCTCGGACAGCGTCACGTCGAAGATCATGCCGGCCGGATCGCCTTCGGTAGCGCTGGCCGTCGGGCCGACCGAAAGCTCGGCGGTCGGCGCGGCGGGCGGCTCCGGTAGACGCACCAGCCTTACCTCGGTGAGGTGGAGCTTGCCGTCGTTGTCGGTCGTGCCGTCGATCACCGTCACCTCGAAGTCGGTGGCGGGAATGGTGTTCGCCGGGATCTCGATCGCCAGCTCGACGAACGGCGAGCCACCATCCTGTGGTGCCGTCACCCACTCTGAGGTCCAGCTGCCGACCTGGATCTGGACCGAGCTGTCGCGATCGTCGAGGGTCGTGAAGTAAAAGAGGTGAGCGTCGGCCGGATCCGAGGTGGTCATCGAGATCTTCTCGCTGCCTTCCTCGGCGTTCGCTTTCGCGAGACGCTTGCGGTTCCACTCGTCCCCTCGCCAGTCCCAACCGTCGGCCCAGTGGAAGGTCACGCCGCGCTGCAGATCCTGGTCACCGGTGTTGGCGATCAGGCGGTAGTGCGTGATGTAGTGGTTGGTGAAGGTGTTGTTGCTGCCCGGGGTCAGCTGGACGTCGAGCTCGGTCGAGGTCACCACGTACCCTGGAATCGTGAGCACTAGATCCTCGTGGACCGCCGGGCTCATGTGCTGCGAGTTGTAGCGCACCGGTGAGGTCCAGCCATTGACGGTGATCTGCCAGCCCTCCCAGCGATTGTTGAGCGTGCCCAGGATCAGCTGGTGATCGGACAGTAGGTGCTCGGGTCGGGTCTGGAGGTTGAGGGTCGCGCCAGTCGAGACCTCCGACCGCTTGCCTTTGCACATCGTCCGGCCGTTCCACAGGTTGCTGCTGTAGAGCACGCAGTCGGTATCCTGGGAGATCTGGTAGGCGTCGTCCTCGTAGTCGACCAGAGCCGAGCCGTTGCCCTTGCGCACCAGCCGCACCTCGATAGCGTGCAGCTTGCCGACGAAGGCGGTGTCCAGCGTCTCGTTGACCACGGTGACGTCGAAGCTCTCGCCAGGAATCGTGCCGGCGGGAATATCGATCGCTAGCTCGACGAACGGCGAGCCACCATCCTGAGGCGCGGCGACCACACCTGACGTCCAGCTCCCGACCTGAATGCGGAAGGCGCTGGCGCGATCGTCGACCGTCGTCAGGTAGAAGACATGGCCGTCGTCGGGACTCGAGGTCGTCATCGGGATCGTCCCCGAGGTGCCGTGGTTCAGCGAAGCCATGCGCTTGCGGTTCCATTCACCGCTGTGCCAGGCCCAGCCGGTGCCGGCCCAGTAGTAGTTGACGCCACGCTGGAAGTCCTGATCGTCGGTCGCCGCATAGAGCTTGAAGCTCGTCAGGTAGGCGCTGGTGTAGGTGTTGTTGCCTCCAGGGGTGAAGGTGACCTCGAAGGTCTCGTCGGTGATGACGTCGCGCGGGATCGTGATCTCGATCTCGTCGTGAAACTCAGGACTCCTGTGCTGCGAGTTGTAGCGCACCGGGGAAGTCCAGTCGCCGACGCTGATCGAGAAGCCGTTCCAGCGGTCGTTGAGCACCCCGAGCACGAGCTTGTGATCGGTTCGCAGGAGCTCGGGCCGGGTGCGGAGCCGCAGACGATCTCCGGCGCCGACTTTGGCGATGGTCTTGTGGTTCCACAGCGCGCCGCCGTTGTACTGCTCCCAGCTCGGGTTCTCCTGCACGATGTGGTAGGCGTCCTCTTCGTAGTCGACTAAGAAGCCGGCCGCGTGCGGCGCGTCGGGCACCGGCGTCTGTCCATCGTAGATGGTGATCTCGGCGCGGGCGTCGGCCAGCTCGGCGCGAGTGACCGCGGTGAGATCGAGCCAGAAGGCTTCCGCCGACTCCTGCTCGCTGTTGGCCAGGATGTCGACCCCGATGGTCTTCGAGCTCTCGCCGGCCTCGAAGGTCAGCGTGCCGGTGACCGGCGTGAAGTCGACGCTCGGGGTCGCCGTGCCGCCGGCGGTCTGATAATCGACGGTGATCTGCTCGGCTGCCGGCGGATCGAGGGTGACGCGCACCGCGCTCACCCGGCTGCCGGTCTCCGGCTCGACCACGAAGCGGTCGCCGACGGTGACCTGCGAGAAGACGTCGTCGTTCTGGATCGTCAGGGTCGCTCGGGCGGCGCTCGCCACCACCACGCCGGGGGTAGCGGCAGTGAGCTCGAGCTCGAACGTCTCGGCCGGCTCGTGCACCAGGTCAGCGATCAGATCGACCGTCACCGGCGCCGACAGCTGACCCGCCGGGATGACGACGGTGCCGCTGGTCGCGACGTAGTCGTCACCGGCGATCGCCGTGCCGTCGACGGTGGTGTAGTCGATCGAGATGTCGAGCGTGCTGGCCTCCGGCAGGGTGACGGTGAAGATCGCACCGGCCGCATCGTCCTCGGCGACGCTGAGCTCGGTCTCCGCCAGGGATACCTGCTCGTCCATCACGAACACCGGAGCGGAAGAATTCCAACCGGCGCCGCCGCCGAGCTCGAAGGTGTCGAACCAGTACTCACCCTCGTAGCTGACGGTCTGAGCGATCGCCGTAGCAGCATCCTGCAGCAGAGCTCGGCCGTCGGCGTCGATGCGGATGACCCAGAAGCGGCCGAGGGTCTCGCCAGCGGCGTCCATCAGGTGGGTGGTCGCGCCCACCCAGCGTGGATGGAAGACCTTGGTGCCGGTGAGCCAAGCGTCGTTGCCGGCCACCTCGAACTCCACCATCGTGTCGATGCCCGGATTCGGCAGCCAGGTCTTGACGGTCGTCGCCGAGCCCTGAGCCTGCGGTCCGGCGTCGATGCGCAGGCCGCCGTGGGTCGACTCCGGCGTGAAGACCAGGATGGTGCCGGCCGCAGCGTAGCCTTCGGCGTTGCCGTAGCAGCCGCGGTAGCCGCCCCAGGCCTTGACCTGAGATGCCGTATCGAAGCCCGACAGGTCATCAGCGTAGATGCCGACGCGACCGCCGCCACCGGCGCCACCGCCCTTTTGGTCCCAGGTGTTGGCACAGGGCTCTTGGTCTTGATCGCCGCCGGTGACGTCGATCAAACCGGCACCTGAGAGCTGGCCGACCTGCAGCAGCACGCTGCCGCCGGCACCCGCGCCAGCGGGGCTATCGGTGCCACTGCCGCTATCGGTCTCCATCACGCTCTGCCCGCGCGCCCGCAGCTCACCGTCGAGGACCAAGGCTCCCGCTTCGATGGTGATGGTGCCGCCGCCGTCGCCACCCAGCACCGAGCTGCCGAGGTTGTGGACGCCTCCGCCGCCGCCCAGGGACGGCTCGTAAACGCTACCGTAGACCTCGCCGGCCGGACCCCAGGTGCAGTTGGGCGAAAAGCCACCAACATTCTTGAAGTTGCCGGCGCCGCCGTGGCTACCGCCGGAGGCGCACACCGAGGGCGTCACCCAAGGCGGCGCCTCGGCCGGCACGTTGGGCCAGCCGGAGATGCTGAAGTCGCGGAAGGCGCCTTCGTAGCCGTAGCCAGTGACGTCGATCTTGGCCCCGGCCTCGACCGTCATGGTGCCGCTGACCTTGAAGCTGAGGTTGCTGCCCGATGCCGGCCGCACCGTCGCACCGCTCTTGACCAGGACGTCGACCGCCACGACCTCACCGGTGATCTCGGCCACGCCGTCGAACGTCACGCTGCCGGCTTCGATCGGCTCCGTCGCCGTCAGGTCGGCGCCGGCCAGCACTTCGACGCTGTCGAAGACGTAATGGCCCCGGTAGGTCACAGCCGTCGTCGCGGCAGCGGCTCCTGCGAGGCGCAACCGACCGTCGACGTCGCGATCCGTGACCTGGAACAGGCCGAGGGACTCGCCGGCGGCGTCCGCCAATGACACCCAGGCTCCCAGCCAACGCGGCCACAGGTCACTGTCGCTGGTCAGCCAGAGGTCGGCACCGTCGACTTCGGCCAGGGCCACATCGCCCGAACCGAGGGTCGGCAGGAAGGTCGAGTGCACCGCCGCTTCGCCACCCGGTTTCGAGCCGGCATCGATCAGCAGGTCGCCGTAGGTCGACGCGGAAGTGACGGTGAGGATGGTCCCCGGCGCAGCGTACTGCAGAGCGCCCGGGCAACCATGGTAGCCGCCCCAAGCTCGCACCTGCGTGGCCGGATCGAAGCCGTTCAAGGTATCGGCATAGAGCCCGACACGGCCGCCACCGCCAGCACCAGCGCTCGACCAATCGTTGAAGTTGACGCAGACCTGGATGTTGTTACCGCCCGAGGCGTCGACCAGGCCGCTGCCCGACAGCTCGCCGGTGTGGATCTGGACGCTGCCGCCAGCGCCGCCGCCGGCCTCGACATCGACCGCGTCGAGGCCCTCACCGCGGGCCAAGACTTCACCGTCGAGGATCAGCGCTCCGGCCTCGATATAGATCCGGCCGCCGCCATCGCCACCGTCGTCGTTGTTGACCATGGCGCCGCCGCCGCCGGAGAGCCACGGTTCGTAGACGCTGCCGTAGACGTCGCCAGCGGGACCAAAGCTGCACTCCCAATAGCCGTAGATGCTGCCACGGCCGCCGTGGCTGCCGCCCGCACCACACTTCGAGGCGGTGACCCAGGAGGGCGCCCCCGCCGGATCGTAGCGATCGGTGGTAGTGCCGCGGTAGCCCTTACCGGAGACGTCGAGCTTGGCACCCGCCTCGATGGTCATCGTGCCGCTGACCTGGAAGCGCAGATCGCCGCCGGCAGCCGGCCGCACGGTGGCGCCACTCTTGACCAGCACGTCGATGGCGACGACCTCGCCGGTGATCTCGGTGACGCCGTCGAACGTCACGGCGCCCGATTCAATCGGCTCTTCGGCGGTCAGATCGGCACCGCGCAGCACCTCGATACTGTCGAACAGATAGCGCCCCTGGTAGGTCGCCGCCGCGACCGCGGACGCGGCGTCCGCTAGCCGCAGACGTCCCGCAGCGTCGCGAGCTACGACCTGGAACAGGCCGAGGTCCGCTCCGCCGGCGTCGGCCAGCGATACCCAGGCGCCATCCCAGCGCGGCCACAGATCGCTATCGCCGGTCAGCCACAGATCGGCAACGTCGACTTCGGTAGCGACCGCCGCTCCGCTGCCCAGGGTGGGCAGGAAGGTGGCCACACTGCCGGCCGCGCCGGCCAGCTTGGGACCCGCATCGACCCGCAGACTGCCGTAGGTCGACTCGGGCGTATGAACCAGAACCGTGCCGGGGGCCGCGTAACCCTCGGCGTTGCCATGGCAACCGCGGTAGCCGCCCCAAGCGCTCACC
>JBCCEE010000182.1:0-14907 GCA_039030415.1 Acidobacteriota bacterium | reverse complement strand
TGATCTTTCATCCGCCGATCGAAACCGCCGGCGAGGATCGCAACAACCTCCGCCCCCTCATGGCGCGGGTCCAGGCCGCCATCGAATCCGGTCTCGACAGCTGAGCTTCTTCGACTGACAAGCTCCGGGCGACGGCTCAGCCAGAAGCCAGCGATGGCGCGGGTCCAGGCCGCCATCGAATCCGGTCTCGACAGCTGAGCTCAGCGCTTGGCGGTGGCTCCGCGACGCAGTAGTGCCTCGAGCCAACCGACCGGCATCCAGCGCACCAAGAGCTGCTTGAGCCAGCGCATCTGCCACGGAAACACGACCTCGCCACGGCGCCGCTCGATGGCATCGCCGATCAGCCGAGCGGCGGGCTCGGTCTCCCAGATGAAGGGCATCTTGAACTTGTTCTTGTCGGTCAGCTCGCTCTTGACGAATCCGGGACAGATGGTGGTGACGGCGATCCCGTGGTTGGCTAGCGATACCCGCAGCGACTGCAGATGCACGCGCATCGCGGCCTTGCTGCCGCAGTAGGCGGCGCTGTTGGTGAAGCCGACGTAGGAGGCCACCGAGGCGACGCCTACGATGTGCCCCTGCCCCGCTTCGATAAAGCGCGGCAGCACCCAATCGATCACCCGCAGCATGCCGAAGAGGTTGGTGTCGTACATCGCGATCGCTGCCCCGGGCTTGAATTTGTGTGGCGGATCCGGACGCCCGTAGCCAGCGTTGGCGACCACCACGTCGGTGCCTCCGAGCTCGCTGTCGAGCTCGCTGAGGGCGCCGGCCAAAGCATAGTCGTCCGTGACGTCGGCCACCGCCCAGGCGACCTCACCTCCCGCTTCTCGGAGCTCCTCGGCGAGCTCTACGAGCCGATCCTTGCGGCGCGCCAGCAAGCCCACCCTTGCGCCGCGACGCACCAGATCCTGCGCCAGGGCGGCTCCGATCCCCGACGACGCCCCCGTGATCAACACCGACTTGTCCTTCAAGCCCGACATCTGGCTCCTCCTCGTGTGAAGACTTCATCTTATCCAAGCCAGCGATCGAATCTCGGATACTATCCCCGGCGAAAGGATCCACGATGCGCATCGTCACTTGGAACGTCAACTCCCTCAAGGCTCGAGAAGACTTCGTCGGGCACTACCTGGATGAAGAGGCTCCGGACGTGCTCTGTCTGCAGGAGCTCAAGATGGAGACCGAGAAGGTGCCGACTGAGCTGTTCGAATCTCGCGGCTACTATCTTGCGATTCACGGCCAGAAGAGCTGGAACGGCGTGCTGATCGCCGCCAAATCTCCTCTCACCGACGTCCATCGCGGCCTGCCCGCCGACGAGGGACAAGCGCGCGCCATCGCCGCCTCGGTCGACGGCATCCGCCTGGTCAACCTCTACTGCCCTCAGGGGCAGGCCGCTGACTCACCCAAGTTCACCTACAAGCTAGCGTTCTACGACAGCCTGTGTGAATGGCTCGGGGGCAGTGACCTGTCGGAGCCCTGGGTGGTGCTGGGAGATCTCAACGTCGCGCCGCGTCCTGAAGACGTTTGGTCGGTCGAAGAGATGGCCGGTATCCCGTCTTATCATCCCGAAGAGCACGAGCGCTGGGCCCGCCTGCTCGAGCTCGGACTGCATGACGAGGTCGCACCGCGCGTTGCCCCCGGCACCTTCACTTACTGGGATTACCGCTTCGGGGCTTTCCACCGCAACATCGGCATGCGGATCGATCACATCCTGCTCAGCGAACCGCTCAGATCGCGCGTTGCCTCGGCGTTCGTCGGACGCGAATGGCGCAAGAAGAAGCATGGCCTCACCGCTTCCGATCACGCTCCGGTTCATCTCGACCTGGATTAGGCGCGACGCCGCCAAAGATATCGTTGAGCAGAGCGCCGAGGCGGTAGCCGCCAATCGCCAGACGCTGGCGGGCGACCTCTCGAGCCCGCGCCACATACTCGGGTGACGGCTTCGCGCCGTCCTCGATTCCCGCATAGGCGGCTTCGACGGCGACGCCATGGCTTTCCCAGGCCCAAGCCCGGGCGTCTCCCCGCCGCCACTGCGGAACGCTGGTCTTCGGTACGAGACGCACGACGTCGTCGGCGAAACGTCGGATATTCGGCTGCCACTGACGCTCGTCAAAGTCTGGAAACAGACCCGCGGCATCGTCCCAAAACAGGTGCAGATTACTCCACTCGTGGTCTAGCTTCAGCTCGTTGCCGCCGCGGTCACCGGTCGGCAGCTCGCGGGTGTAGCGCGAGGCGCAATGCATCGGCTGATGCACGTCGCCGACAAAGTGCAGCAGGAAACCCAGCATCGACGCCTTCTGGTGATCGCTCGCATCGCCCCGCAGGATCAGCACGGCTTGCTCGATCGCCCAGACCACGTTGCGCGGTTCAGGCTCCGGGTGAGCCACCAAGCCTTCGCCAAACACCGGCAGATTGATGTAGTGCCAGTGGTCGTAGATACGCACACCCTGTCGCTTCAGGTCGTCGGCCCAGACCGAGGCAGTAACCGCATGATCTCGGTGCGGCGGCTCCTCTGCCAGGATGGCGATCAAGCCATCGACTTCGGCCCGCGCGTGATCGGTCAGCTCGTCGTAGGCGATCTGAGCGGTGATCATGTGGCCGGTGTCGTGCCAGGCGGCCACCGGCGAGGCCAGCGCGACGCATAGCGCTGCGCCAAGTAGCATCGCGCTAAGCGACCCCAGCCCCATGCGGCGAAGGAGCGTTTGAGGGTTCGGCGAACGGCGCCGGCTGATGCGGGGTATCTCGTTCATGGCCAGACTCAGCGCCACCGCAGACGCAGGAAGATTCCCGCTCAGGTCGATACCCGGAAACGAAGATAGAAGTTCGGAGACGCCTTGCCAGCTTAACAGAGTCCAGCCTCCACGGCCCATGAGATCCCGGGCCCCAGCCACCAGCGGCTCGGATACCATCTCCGGTATGCCTCGGGCTGTCCTCGACATTCACACCAGCAACCGGCTCGACGTCCTCGTCGAGCACTTGGCACAGACCCTCGCGGCCGATCCGCTGCCGCCGCTGGAGCGCGAGGTGGTCGTCGTGCAGAGCCAGGGCATGTATCGCTGGGTCTCGCTGCAGCTAGCGGATCGCCTGGGGATCGCTGCTAGCCTTCGTATGCCCTACCCCGGCGCGTTCTGTCACCGCCTGGCCGACCAGCTCGAGCAAGCCGGCGACGTGGCCTACGACGACTGGCAGCCCGCGACGTCGCTGTTCGACCGCGATCTCTTGACCTGGCGCATCTTCGAGCACCTGCCGTCGGTGCTCGAGCTGCGCACGGAATTGACCGGCGCCGCCCCCTACCTCGCCGACGACGCCCAAGGCGTCAAGCGCTACCAGCTGGCCTCGCGGCTCGCCAGCCTGTTCGAGGACTACCAGCTCTTCCGCCCCGAGATGATGCTAACTTGGGAGTCGGCTGCCGAAGCCTCGCCGCGCAGCGCCGGGCCCGAGCCGGCCAAGATATCAGCAGAAATGTCGCCCGAAGTCGCCTGGCAGGCTAGCCTGTGGCGCGCCCTCAATCGCGGCCCGCAGGCGGAGCCTACGCAACAGCCCGACGACGCGCCCAGCGAGGAGCATCTGGCACGGCGCTTCACCCGCCTGCTCGAAGCGTTGCGGCAGGCGGAAGCGCCGCCGGTGGCGCTGCCCAGGAGGTTGAGCGTCTTCGGCGTCAGCACCCTGCCACCCATCTTCATCGACGTAGCGGTGGCCCTGGCGCGCTTCATCCCGGTGCGCATCTACTTCACCAGCCCGACCTACCATTACTGGGGCGACCTGCGGTCGGATCGCGAGGCTGCTCGGATCAGGCGGCGCCAGCGCGGCGACCAAGCGTCCGGGGTCGAAGACCACTTCGAGCGCGGCCATGCGCTGCTCGCTGGCCTGGGGCGACAGGGTCGCGAGTTCTTCAACCTGCTGCAGGCCGCCGACACCGAGGGCACGGCATGGCACGAGCTCGACTTCGTGGACCCCGGCGATGACACCCTGCTGCATGCCCTGCAGTCCGACATCTTGCACCTGGCGGACGCCGGTACCGTCGATATCGACGGCGACACGGCGGGCCGGCGACAGCTGAGTCGCGACGACGATTCGCTGTCCCTCCACGTCTGTCATTCGCCGCGGCGTGAGATGGAGGTACTGCGCGACCAGCTGCTCGACGCCTTCGAGCGCGATCCCCGCCTGCGGCCCTCGGACGTCCTGGTGATGGTGCCGGACATCACGACCTACAGCCCCTACATCGAGGCCGTCTTCGGGGTCGAGTGGGAGGGCACGCCGCGGCTGCCCTTCACCATCGCTGACCGCTACGTGGCGCAGGAGCAGCCGACCGCCGAGACCATCCTGCAGATCCTCGACCTGGTGGCTGGCCGCATGCTGCCGAGCGACCTGCTCGATCTGCTCGACACACCGGCGATCCGGCGCCGCTTCGGCATCGCGGCCAGCGACGTGCCGCTGCTGCGGCAATGGATCGAAGCGGCAGGAATCCGTTGGGGTATGGACGGTACCCAGCGGCACTCCGACTTCGCGCTACCTCCGGACTCCGCCAACTCGTGGCGGGCGGGACTCGATCGTCTGCTCATGGGCTACGCCACCGGCGATCCCGGCGAACTGGTCGCGGGCATCGCCCCGTATGCCGGCGACACCTCGGGTAACGCCGAGCTCTTGGGGTGCTTGAACGACTTCGCCGAGACGCTGTTCAAGCACCTGGAGGCGCTACGCGAGAGCCGCCCAGCGCAGCTCTGGGCACGCGCCCTCGCTGGCCTGCTGGACGATCTCTACCAGCCGGAGAGCGAGGCGGAAGAGAGCGCCCTCGAGCACCTCAGGGAGTCGTTCGAGAAGCTCGCCCAGGCCGATCTGCTGGCGGGTCTCACGACGCCGCTCGAGCTCGCCGTGGTGCGCGCCCATCTGCGCCGCCAGCTGACGCACAGCGGCTCGGTCACCGGCTTCATCAGCGGGCGCATCACGTTCTGCGCCCTCAAGCCGATGCGCAGCATCCCGTTCGAGATCATCTGCATCGCCGGGCTCGACGAAGGCGCCTTTCCGCGCCGCGATACCCGCCACGGCTTCGACCTCATGGCCCGCGATCCGCGGCCCGGGGATCGCTCGCTGCGCGAGGACGACCGCTACCTCTTCCTCGAAACCCTGCTCTCTGCCCGTCAGCGACTGATCCTCTCCTACCAGGGCAGATCGCAGAAGGACAACCGGACGCGCGCGCCGTCGGTGGTGGTCAGCGAGCTGCTCGACGCCCTCGACGGCGCCTTCGTCGCGCCTGAAGGGACGACGCTCCGAGACCTGCTGGTGGTCGACCATCGCCTCCACCCGTTCAGCCAGGATTACTACGATCCCGCGGCGTCTGATCGCCTGTTCAGCTACGCCCAGGACAACTATCAGGCCAGCCGCGGCTATGGCGGCGAGGGCGTCGAAACTCCGTTCCTACCCGGGGAGACGGCGTCGCGGCCGCTGCGCGCGGTCGACCCCGACATGCCGCAGATCGAGGTCGAGCTGCGCGACCTGATCGACCACTGGCTCAACCCTGCGCGGCACTTTTGTCGCCACGTGCTCCAGCTGACCCTCGACTTCAGCCCGCGGGCGAGCGAAGAAGCCGAGCCGTTCGCGGTCGACTTTCTCGATCGCTACCGCATCAATCAATGGCTGCTCGGCCGGCGCCTGGGATCCGAAGCCGACGCCAGCGATGAGCTGGAGCTGCTCAGAGCCCGCGGCGAGCTGCCGCTCAAACACCTCGGTACGGCCCACTACGACCGGCTCGACGACCAGGTCGCGAGCTTCGCCGCCACGCTCCCCGCGTTCACCCCGCTCGACCCGGTCCTGATCGAGCTGCAGGGCGTCGGCTGGCGACTGCACGGGCGTCTCGACACGCTGACCGATATCGGTGGGCTGAGCTTTCGCTGCGCCCAGCTCAAGCCCAAGGATCTGCTGCGCGCCTGGATCCTGCACCTCGCCCACAACGTCTGGGAAGCCGAGCACCCGATGGATCTGCCGGTGACGACCCGGGTCATCGGCACCGATCGCGGCATCCGCTTCCGCGCCCTGGAGCACGCCGAGCAGATCCTCGACCGGCTGATCGCCGGCTACGCCCGCGGCGCCGAGAGACCGCTACCGGTGTTCGAGCGCGCCTCCCACGCCTACGCTCAACATCAGCGTCGCCTGGCCGATCCTCGCAGCCGCTCGCGCACCCCAGCGCTCGAAGCCGCTCGCCGGGCCTGGTCTGGGGAGCGCTTTGCCGGCGATCTCGACGATCCCTACGTCGCCCTATGCTTCCGCGACCTCGATCCGTTAGCCGACGAAGCCTTCACCTATTGGGCGCAGCAGCTTTGGGAGCCCTTGCTCACCCACGCGGAAGAGATCGACACGGGTTGATAGTATGTCTTTAGCTTGAGTGACCGGCTGGGCTCAGGCATTCCTCGAGCGCGCTCGCTCCGCCCTCGCATGACCTATCGGCGCGTTGGGTGAGCTCGCAGAGCTGATCCAGGAGGCTGATGCGGCGTCGAGCTCGGACACTAGAATCGCTGAAACATCTGATGCAGCGCCCAGTTCGGACGCCAAAATCGCCGGAACATCCGATGCAGCGCTCATTTCGGACGCCAAAATCGCCGGAACATCCGATGCAGCGCTCATTTCGGACGCTGGAATCGTCGAAACATCGGATGCAGAGCTCAGTTCGGACGCCAAAATCGCCGAAACACCTGATGCAGCGTCCAGTTCGGACGCCAAAGTCACCGTTGCATCACAGGATGACGCCTTCCCAGCCGTCCACTCGGCCTGATCCGTCGTCAAAGACGCTTCATCACGGCTGATTCGAGCTCGATTCCGGCTCGCCGACGCGTTTCTCGGAGGAAAGTAGAGCGATCTCGGCTCGATCACGCGGTGGGTGCCCCGGGCCGCGGACGTTCTCAGCTAGAAGTCGCGATCCTGAACTGCAGGAGCGTTGACTCGAGGCTCGATCGCGGTCCAAAGCCTGCTCTTCCCAGGCTCTGGAATCAGTATAGTTGGATGCACCGCCAAGACGTGGTCACGTGCCTGGCGGGATCGATGTGCACTCCAACCAAGCAGTAGGATCAGCTGGCCGAGCCAGAGAACGATGCCGAGCCTCGAGAAGTGATTTGACGTGCGGAGCCGGGAAGAACGACGCCACAGGCTTTGGATGGGAACGCGCCGGGTCGTGAAGCGGACTCCAAACGACTGGGAAGACACTCGCTGGATCTGCGGCGTCGACGGAGACTCGCCGTGAGCCGGGTTTTCGACCTACAGTCGACTCCGATCGACGACGGCGTCACGCTGATCGAAGCCAGTGCCGGAACCGGCAAGACCTACTGTCTGACCGGCCTGGTGCTGCGTCTGCTGCTCGAGCGGCGGATCAGCGACGTCGGCCAGCTGCTGGTGGTGACGTTCACCCACGCCGCCACCCAGGAGCTGGTCGAGCGCATCCGCGGGGCGCTGCGCGACACCTATCGGCTGCTCAGCGCCGACGAGACGACGGAGCCACCCGCCGGCAAGCCTCCCGATCCGTTCTTCCGCCACCTCGCGGAGCGGTATCGAGACGACGCGAGCCGCGAACTGCTGCGCGACGCGCTCAACGCGTTCGACGACCTCACGGTGTCGACCATTCACGGCTTCTGCAGCCGCGTCCTCGACGAGTGCGCGTTCGAGAGCGGCATGCCGTTCGAGGCCGAGCTGCTGGAGAACGACGCTCCCCTGCTGCTCGAGGCGGCGCGCGACGTGTGGCGTCGACTGCTCTACCCCGCCCCCGAGATCGTCGCCACCGTGGCCGCGGACGAGGGCTGGACGCCGACGACGTTCCTCGAGGACTACCGGCTGTGGCGTCGGCATCCCAACACCGAGATGGTGCCGAAGCCGGCGCACCTCGACACCGCGTCCGCGCGGCTCTCGGACACCTATCGCGACCTCCAGGCGGCGTGGAGCCTCGACGCCGCGCATCAACTGCTGGCGCGTCGCAGCTTCAAGAAGCACTCGTTCTTTGGCCGCAACGACCTCTCCCAGGCGCTGCTCGCCGCCGACGCGTTCTGCCGTCGCGGGCGGGCGGCCGGGCTGCGGGCGATCAAGGAGCTGGCCGGCGCCCGACTCACGGCGACGCTATTCAAGAAGGATCAGCGCGGCGTGCTCGGGCATCCGCTGATCGCGGTCGTCGACGCCTTTGCGGGGGCAATTGAGAGCTATCGCCACGCCCTGCGGGGGCGCTTCATCCGAGACGTCGACGCCGCCTTCGAGCGCCGCAAGCACGATGTCCAGATCCTCTCCTACGACGACCTCTTGGGGCGTCTGCGGGATGCTCTGCTCGATCCGAATCGCCGCCAGCTACTGACGCGCGTCGTCCGTCAGCGTTTCCGGGTGGCGCTGATCGACGAGTTTCAAGATACCGACCTGATCCAGTACGACATCTTCCGCCGCCTCTTTCGCAGCGGCCCGCTGTTCCTGATCGGCGATCCCAAGCAGGCGATCTACCGCTTCCGCGGCGCCGACGTTTTCGCTTACCTGGCGGCCAAGCGCGACGCGGATCGCTGCTACACCCTGGAGCGCAATTGGCGCACCATCGCCCCCCTGGTGGCGGCCGTCAACGCCATCTTCGAGCGCACGCGGCGCCCCTTCGTGCTGCGCAACATTCCCTTCGAGCCGGCGGTCTCGGCACGGTCTGAAGACGAGGCGCGGTCTGAGGAAGAAGCACGGTCTGAAGATGAGGCGCGGTCCGAGGAAGCGAGGCTGGTGGACGCCGAAGCGTCCGCCGCCTCCCGCCCTCCCCTGCAGTGGCTGTGGCTGCCCAAGACGCAGAACCGCGAGGAGGTTCGCCAGCACATCCGTAGCGCGGTGGCCGCCGAGGTCGTGCGCTTGCTGAGCGGCGACGTGCGCCTCGGCGAGCGCTCGCTGACGCCCGACGACCTCGCTATTCTGGTCCGCACCAACGAGCAGGCCGTCGATCTGCAGGACGCCTTGCGCCGGGCTGGCGTGCCGTCGGTCGTCGGTCGCTCCGGCGACATCTTCGCCAGCGAAGAGATGGCCGAGCTCGAGCGCCTGCTGGCGGCGGTCGCCGACCCCGGCTACGCTCCCCGCCTGCGGGCCGCCTGGAGCACGCGCATCTGGGGCGACGACGCCCCCGCCCTGCGCGCGCTGGAGGACGACGACGAAGCCTTCGCCCAGCGCCTCGAGACCTTCTCGAGCTACCGTGACGACTGGCTGAAGCGAGGCTTCATGCCGATGATTCAGCGCCTGTTCACCAACCGCCGGGTTCGCCGGAGCCTGCTGGCGATGACCGCCGGCGAGCGCCGGCTGACCAATCTGCTGCATGCCGTGGAGGTCCTGCACCACGAAGAGAAGGAGCGCAACCTGTCACCGGCCGCCCTGCTCGGCTGGCTGGCGGCCGAGCGCGCCCGCGAATCGGTCGATGCCGAGCGCAGCGAGCTGCGGCTTGAAACCGACGCGCCGGCGGTCCAAATCTCGACCGTCCACCGCAGCAAGGGCCTGGAGTACGAGATTGTCTTCTGCCCGTTCCTGTGGCAGGCGCGACCCGTCGATCGCCCTCCGGTGCAGACCCACACCGGCGTCGAGCAGGTGCTGATGGACTGCGGCTCGGAGCAGCTCGACGACCACCTGGCCCTGGCCGAAGCCGAGCGGCTGGCCGAGGACCTGCGGCTGGCCTACGTCGCGCTCACCCGGGCCCGCCACCGCTGCTACGTCGTGTGGGGCGACGTCGGCGGCAAAGACGGCTCGGCGGCCTCGTCCCTGAGCTATCTGCTGCGTCCCAGCGACAAGCAGCCCGCAGGGCCGCAAGACTCGCAAGCCTCGAACGCCTTTGCCAGCACCTTGGAGAGTAGCGTCTCCGATGGCGAGTGGACGGCTCGCATTTTGGCCGAAGCTAGGACCCGCCGCCAGAGCTGGCATCGCCAGCTGACTCAGCTGATCGCGCGGCACCCCGAAGAGATGGTGCTGCGTCCGCTCGCTTCGGGGGCGCGACCGAGCGCCCGGCTCGAGCCGCCGGCTCGAGATTTACAACCGCGGCGGTTCGAGGGCCGCGTGGAGCGGCCCTGGACGGTCGAGAGCTTCAGCAGCCTGAGTCGCGGCGGCGAGGCCGAGTCGCCGGATCACCGCGATCCCGAAACGCCGCCGGCGCTGCAGCCCGTGGGCACGGACGACCCGGCAGAGCCCCACAGTCTGCTCCACTTCGCGCGCGGTCGGCGGGCCGGCTCGTGCCTGCACCTCGTGCTCGAGCATACCGACTTCAGCGCGCTGGAGCCCGACGAGACCGACCAGCGCATCGCAGATGGGCTGCGGCGCTTCGGGCTCGAGACGGCAGCTTCCCACCCGATCCCTGAGACTTCCGAGCGTCGCCAGACGTTCGATCCTCACGCCGCCGTCCGGCAGATGCTGCACGATCTCGCCGCGGTCGAGCTACCTGGTTCGGATTTCTGCCTGGGAGACGTGCCGCGCGAGCACACCCTGGTCGAGTGGAAATTCACCACCCCCCTGGCGAACCTCTCGCCACGCCAGCTGAGCGAGCGCTTCCGCAACCATGCAACTGGACGCGTCCGCGACGACTACGCGCCGCGTCTCGCTCGCCTCAGCGCTGAGCGCGTGCGCGGCTACCTGACCGGCTTCGTCGACCTGGTGTTCACCCACCGGGAGCGCTGGTATGTCGTCGACTGGAAGTCGAACTACCTCGGCCCGACGGCGGCATCCTACGGCGACGCCGAGCTGTGGGACGCCATGTGCCACCATCACTACGTGCTGCAGTACCACCTCTATGTCTTCGCCCTGCACCGCTTTCTGCGCCAGCGGATCCCGGACTACCGCTACGACCGCCACCTGGCTGGTGCCGCCTATATCTTCCTGCGTGCGGTCCGCGAGGGATCGCCCGGTGCCGGCTGGTATCTGGATCGTCCCCCCGCCGAGCTAATCGAGGCCCTCGATGAGCTGATCGGCGGCCGAGAAGCCGCATGAGTGCGTTCGACGCCGTGGCCGCCAGCACTGCCCTGGCACCGATTGACGTGCACTTCGGCCGCCTGATCCGGCGCTCGGCCCGCGACGTCGACGGTGACAGCGACGTGCTCGCCCTGACCGCCGCCCTGCTCAGCCGTCAGCGCGGGCGCGGCCACTCCTGCATCGACCCACGGGATTGGGCCGGGCGTCCCTTCCCCACCGAAGGCGTCTCGACCCTGCCGCCGCTGCCCGAGCTCAGGGCCTGGCAGCGGGCGCTGGCCGCCAGCGAGCTGGTCGGTGACGGTAGCCAGCCCACGCCCCTGGTGCGCGACGCCGCGGGTCGCCTCTACCTCAGACGCTACTGGCGCGCCGAGCAGCGGCTCGCCGGCCACCTCACGGAGCGCTTGAGAAGGCCGCGCCCCGAGCTCGATCCCGAAGCTCTGGCGCCGCTGTTTCGCAGCCTGTTTGGACGCGCCGGAAATGCCTCCGCCGACGAGGTGGACTGGCAGGCGGTCGCGGCAGCGGTCGCGCTGGGGCGCGGCGTGGCCTTGATCACCGGCGGTCCGGGGACCGGCAAGACCACCACCGTCGGTCGCATCCTGGCCCTGCTGACCGCCGTCGACGAGGAGCGCCGCATCGCCCTGGCCGCCCCTACCGGCAAGGCGGCGGCGCGCCTCGGCGAAGCCATCGCCGAACAGCTCGACGGCTTGCCGATCGATGGGGATCATCGCGAGCGCATCCCGCGCCAGGCATCGACCCTCCACCGCCTGCTCGGCTTCGATCCGCGGCGCGATCGGTTCCGCCATCGCGCGGGCCGACCGCTGGCGGTCGACACGCTGGTGATCGACGAAGCCTCGATGGTCGACTTGCTGATGATGTCCGCGGTCTTCGACGCCCTGCCGTCCGACGCGCAGGTGATCCTGCTGGGCGATCGGGATCAGTTGGCCAGCGTCGAGACTGGCTTTGTGTTTGGCGATCTGTGCGCCGCGGCCAACCCGGACGGCAGCTACTCAGCCCAACTCGTCGAGCACTTCCGTCGCCTTGGCGGTGGCGAGCTCGAAGTCCGCCCGGCCGACAGCTCACCGCCCGCGCCGCTGCGCGATGCCGCGGTCGAGCTGCGCGTCAGCTACCGATTCCGCGATCAGCCGGGCATCGGCAGGCTCGCCGGAACGATCCGTCAGCGCCAGGCCGACCAGGCTCTCGAAGTGTTGGACGACCCCGAGTTTCCCGACGTCGTGCGCCACGACCCGCCCAGCGACCCGCGCTCCTCCCTGCAGCCCCTGCATCGAGCCCTCGCTCACTACCTGGCTGCCGACGCTCCGGACCAGGCGCTCGAGCGGCTCGCCCAGTTCCGCATCCTGTGCGCCCGTCGGCAAGGCGACTGGGGCGTCGAGCGTCTCAACGCCGTCGTCGAGCGCCATCTCTCCTCGAGCGGCCATCCCGTCGAGGAGCGCTGGTATCCGGCACGCCCGATCATCGTCACCGCCAACGACTACCAGGTGCGCCTGTTCAACGGCGACCTCGGGGTCTGCTGGCCGGTCGACGGTCGCCTGTGGGCCTGGTTCGACACCGGCAGCGAGCTGCGCCGCCTGCCGCTCGCCAAGCTGCCGCCGCACGAGACCGCCTGGGCGATGACCGTCCACAAATCCCAGGGCTCCGAATTCGACCAGGTGCTGCTGGTGCTCGGGGACACCGACTCCCAGGTGATGACCCGGGAGCTGCTCTACACCGGCATCACTCGCGCTCGCCGCGACGTCACCGTCGTGGCGACGCCGCAGCTTCTCCGCGTCGCCATCCTGCGAGCCGTGCGTCGCGCTTCCGGCCTGGTGGACGCGCTGGCTCCGCCGGACAGTCCCCCCGCAGCAGAGGCCCCGACGTCGACCGGTGAGACCAGCGCTCCAACCCAGGACGAAGAGCTCGATTCAGAGTCGGGCCAGCTGTCGCTCTTCTGAGCTGCCTAGGAGACGACCCCGCGTCAGCCCAATGCGTACTCGGCGAAGCGTCCGCAGGGTTTGAAACCCAGCTTCTCATAGACCGGCTGCCCTTCCGCCGAGGCTTGCAGCGCCCCGACGTCGAGGCCATGTCGCCGTCCCTCGTCGAGAGCGCGGAGGGTCAGCGCCATGCCCAGGCCGCGGCGGCGGAACGCGTTCGCCGTCGCAACCATGTGAACGCCCGCCACTCCGCCGCCCAGGAACAGCTCACTGACCGCGGCCGGTGTGCCCTCGACGTAGGCGACAAAGAAACGCATCGGACAGCTCGCCTCGAGGACGACCTCCGCCGCGCGCTCGAAGAAGCCGCGTATCGCCTCGTCGGGGGGATCCCTGAGATTGGCCAGCACGCCCGCGAAGTCGGCGAGCTGCGCGGCATCTGCGACGCGCACCAGGGTCGTCCCAGAAGGCAGCGGGACCTCGGCTGGCGTCTCGTCGAGATCGAGCGTCATGCCGAGCTCTCGCTCGTCTTCCGTGAGGCCCTGGCGGCGCAATCGCTGCTCGAGGTCGAGCGGGCGCGAGCACGGCCCCACCCACCAGGTGAAGGGACGCCCGCGACGCCGCACCTCGGCCACCGCGTCAGCGATCCTGGCGTCGGCGTCATCCGGCTTCAATCGAGCACCTAGCACCTTGTTGAAGGTATCGCTCGCCAGTCCGGAATCCACCACCACCAGGCCGTCGAGATCCTCGACCGTCATGCCCGGGAGACGCTCCTGCAGGAACGTGACGTGGCCAAGCAGATTGGCTTCGACCGCCACCATCAGAGGCGTTGGCTTGGGATCGATTACAGCTTCAGGCATCAGGTTTCAATCTCCGACCCCCGGCTTCACGCCAAGACGACTACTCGAGACCAAGCTCGCCACGCAGCCCGGCGTGGCTCAGGCTGTTGTTGTTCCAGTAGTCGTTCAGCAGTCGCTCATTCTTGGTGGCACGGGTCGTGAGGCGCGGGGCGCTACTGCCAAAGCCGGAGCGATAGCTCTCGACCCAGCCTTCGATCTCGTACGGAAACTCCGCCCGGTAGTGGATGGTCAGCGTGCGGTCGAGCGCGGGATAGGCCAGGCTGTAGGCCATGAGGCCGTTGCCGGCCGACTCGAGCTTGGCCTCGACGTCGCGCAGCCCGAAGGGCACGTGGCGCAATCGCGCGTACATCGAGCCGGGCAGCATCTGCAGGCGGCCGGTGGGAAGGTTGGCCGGGTTGAGGCGGATGGTGGTCCACACCTCGTCCTCGCTGATCACCCCCTCGAGGGTCAGATTCTCGTCGCCCTCGGCCTCGAAGTAGGAGCGCTGCTCGATGCGGTAGCCGTCAGCCTCGCGATTCAACTGGGTGAAGGTATGGCCACACCATTCCTGGGAGGTGGTGGTGGACTTGAGCATGCGCGGATCGTTGACGGGATCCACCGGGCTGAAGATGGAGCTCATCATCGAATAAGGGTAGATGCCGGTGTTGAAGCTCTTGGTGAAATTGAGCTTGAGGATTGGCACCCGATCCTCGCCGGCGGCTCTCGGACGATCGAGCTTGACGTGTTTTTCGCGCGAGAAATCCTCGGTGACGTAGATCAGCACCGCGTGACCCGGATGCACTTCGCCATAGCGCGCTTGCTCCAGTTGGTAGCTGGTGATCTCGGCCTTGCCCTGGTACCAGTAGCTGCCAAAGCCCGGGTTGGCGGGCTGCGCGGCCCGAGCCTCAGCCGTAGCCTCAGCCTGAGCACAGGAGACGCTCGAAGCCGCGCTGAGGATGCCGAGGAGCAGAGTGAGTGCCGAACGGTTCCGCATCAGTCGATTCATGGTTACCTCGTTGGTGGGTAGGTAGATGCTCGTCCCCGACGAGCCGCCGGCCAGAGCTGCGAACAGTTTATCGCCGACAGCCGACATCGACAGATTCGACGGCATATGGCCGGTGGCATAGTACTGCCGCAGCTGGCAAACGCTGTTCCTGAGTCTGAAGCCCGCGCTCATGCTCTGAGTTTGATGACGTCGGTGGGCGTTGAGCACCGGG
>JBCCEE010000181.1:0-15035 GCA_039030415.1 Acidobacteriota bacterium | reverse complement strand
GGCTCGAGAGGCGCTGTCTCGGGCTCGGGGGGCTGTGCCGGAGCCTGTATCGGCGGCGGAGCCATGTGGTTGGCGGGAGCCGGCGGCTGCACCGGCGGTGGCGCCATGTGATCCGGCACGCCCGTCGGCAGCGCGGTGGTGACCGCTGGCCCGCCAGCTGGCGGCGGCTCGTGACTGATCGCCTCTTGGGCCAGCTTGGCCGAAGCCTCCTGCAGGAACAGCGTCGCGTCGCCATGCTGCTGGGCCGGCACAGCGTCCATGCGCACGGTCTCGAAGGCCGACATGCCGATGATCCGGATCGCGACGTCCGCGTCGCCGAGCCCCAGAGCATCTCCATGATGCAGCTCGGCGCTGTGCTCGATCTTGGCACCGTTGACGAACGTGCCGTTGCTGGATCCAAGGTCCTGCAGCAGGATCCGACCGCTATCGGCCTTCAAGACCACGTGGCGGCGACTGACGCTGGGATCGTCGATCGCGATATGGCAGGCGCGGCTGCGACCTACCGTCGACTCCCCTTCCGACAGCTCGAAGGCCTGATCTTTGAAATCAAGGAAGTAGCTCCAACCCGCGGACATTGGCCGCCTCCATTTGCAGGTCCAGTAAATTCAAGTGAGATCGATAGATCAGTTTAACACGGGGCGCCCGCCGACTCGCCAGCGGCCCGCCTCCGCACCAGATCGGCTTGCGCCAGCGCGGCGGTTACCGCATTCTCCACCCGCAGAATCCAGGGCCCGAGAGAGCAGGCGACGAATCCCGCCGCGAGGAATGAATCCACTTCGCGGTCGATCCAGCCGCCCTCCGGGCCGATGGCGATCTCGAGCCGCCTACCCGGCGCTGGCGTCCACACCGCCTCGATCGGTTCGGCGGCGTCCGGGTGAGCCAGCAGCCGCTGCGGCGGGTCCGGGTCGACCTCCAGCTCGTGCAGCAGGGGCACCAGCTTACGATGCTGGACGACCTGCGGCAGACGTGTCGTCATGCCCTGCTCGGCGCCGAGCAGAAGATGCTTGCGGATCGACTCCGGGCGCAGCACCGGTGATGAGAAGTAGCTCTTCTCGACCCGCCACGAAGCGGTCAGATCGAGTCGCCCAACCCCCATCACGGCCACCGTCTGCAGCACGCGATGCAACACCGCGGGGCGCGGCAGGCCGACGATCAGATCGACCCAGGACACTGTTTGGGGCGTCGCTGTCTTGGGCGTCGTCGTCTGGGGCGTCGTCATCTCGGGCGTCGCCGCTTCGATTGCGATCTCGAGCTCAACCGCTTCGCGGTCCACTTGGATGACGCGGCCTTGCCCCAGGCCACCGCCGACGACCCCCACCCGCAGCGTCTGCCCCGCCTCCGCCCGCAGCACCGAGCGAATATGCTCGGCACGGCGTCCCCGCAAGCGCGCACGGCTCGCCGCGTCGATCTCCTCAGGCTCCAGTAGCAGGAGGTTCAAGGCGTCTCGGCGGCCGGCGGGGCCAGCGGCTCACATTCTTCATTCATGTTCAATCGTCCGGTTCACTCGGATTGCGGGATGATAGCGAACCTCTGGCTTGCCGGCCTGCGATGCGGCGTACGCTGCCGGATCCGCGACACTCCCCGTTGATGTCGTGGGCATGATGTCGCGGACAGTCCTCCCTCGGTTTCGTCCTGGCAGCCCGGCGGCACGGGTTGTCGATAGCCTAAACATGATATCTTGCCAGCGGCAGGAAGGCCCCCTCGAAGCGGTCCAAGGAGATCGCCAAGCGAAGCCACCCGCCTGCTGGATGAGTCGCTCACAACCCTGAGCGTCTCATGCCGCGCCAAAGACATCATGGACCTCGGCTTCGAAGAACGTCTCAATCAAGTTCTCGCGCAGGCATTCGAGCGCCCGCCGCGAGAGCGCAAGTCGTTTATCGAGCAGGCTTGCGAGGACGACAGCGGTCTGCTGGCGGAAGCTCTGACCGTACTGGCGCGCCGCAACGCGATCGACGATCCCAACGCCGGCGACAGCTGGGCAGGAGGTGACGCGACCACCCTGCTCGACCGGGCACGTTGGCCGGAAGAAGCGCAAGGGGAACCGCGGCCGATCGCGTCGCTCAGCGGCGCAACCGTCGGCCACTACCAGCTCTACGAGCTACTCGGCAAAGGTGGCATGGGGTACGTCTATCGAGCCGAGGACACCCGCCTCGGCCGCGTCGTCGCCATCAAGTTCCTGCTGTTCGAGCTCAACGAGACCGCCGAGGCCAAATCGCGATTCCTGCGTGAAGCCCGCTCCGCTTCGAAGCTCGATCATCCCAACATCTGCACCGTCCACGAGATCGACGAGACCGACGACGGTCGCCCCTACATGGTCATGGCCTGCTACGAAGGCGAGACGCTGAAGCAGCGCCTGAAGCGTGGCCCCTTGCCGATCGAAGAAGCGATCTTCATTACCCGCTCGGTAGCGGGCGGCCTGGCCAGAGCCCACCGCGAGGGCATCGTGCACCGCGACATCAAGCCGGGCAACATTTTCGTGACCGAAGACGGTCAGGTCAAAGTGCTCGACTTCGGGGTCGCCAAGGTGCTGGGCGACGCGGCTCTGACCCGCACCGGGCTGTCGATCGGGACGCCCTACTACATGGCGCCCGAGCAGGCGCTCGGCGACCCGGGTCCAGGCTCCGACCTGTGGGCCCTGGGCGTCATCCTCTATGAGATGCTGACCGGCGAGCGCCCGTTCAACGGCCCCCACCAGACCGCGATCATTCAGGCCGTGCTCAACCGGGATCCTACGCCGGTGCGCGAGAAGCGCCCTGAGACCCCCGAGATTCTGGCGCTGATCGTCGAGCGGGCCCTGCAAAAGGATCCAGAGAAACGCTATCAGAGCGCCAACGAGCTGGCGTTCGCGCTGCCGGTCACCAACGAAAGCTCGGTCATCGGCTTGCCGATGCCGGAGCTCGAAACGGCCAAACTGCCCAAGGCGGAACCTCGCACCGAGCCCACCGCGCAGCACGACCCGGCCCCGCCCCGTGGGCGCTCTCTGCTGCTGCCCTTCATCGCCGGAGTCCTGCTCACCGCTCTGCTGGCGGCAGGCTGGATCTATCAGCAGCAGCGCGTGGCGTCGGAGAACCCGCAGCAGGCGACGGCAACCGCGCCGCTGGCGGTCGCGGTGCTGCCCTTCAAGGTGCGCGGAGACGACGACTTCCAGTACCTCAGCGAGGGTATGGTCGACCTGCTGAGCACCAAGCTCGACGGCGCGGGCAACCTGCGCTCCATCGACTCGCGGGCACTGCTGCGCCGCCGCATCGCCAAGCCGATCGACATCTCCGATCCTGAAAGCGCTCTTGATCTGGTGCGTCAATTCGACGCCGATCTGCTGATTCTGGGCAACCTCTTCGAGGTCGCCGGGCAGCTGCGGTTCGACGCCAGTCTCTACCGCATCGACGACGCCAAGCCCCGGCTGGCGGCCAGTGCCGACGCCGAGGGTTCCGCCAGCGAGATCTTCTCGCTCGTCGACGACCTGGCGACCCAGCTGCTGGCGCAGATGAATCGCGGCGCGGCCTCACGCATGAAGCGTCTGGCGGCGACGACCACCGAGTCGTTCCAGGCGCTCAAGCACTACTTGGAAGGGGAGACCGCCTGGCGCGCCGGCCGCTTCCGAGACGCCGCTGTCGCGTTTCAGGACGCCGTTTCCGAGGATCCGCAGTTTGCTCTCGCCTGGTACCGCTTGGGCCTGGCGCACAACTGGTCGCTCGACCTCAAGGGCTACAACGAGGCGCTGCAGAAAGCCGTCAGCCATGCCGACCGGCTGACGCCGGATGACCGCCGGCTGCTGGAGATCGCCATCGCGCTCAACGATGGCGACGACGTCACCGCCGGCAGCCTGCTGACCGAGGTCCTGAGCCGCCGGCCGGACGATCTCGAAGCCCTTTCAGCGCTCGGCGAGCTCGAGTTTCACCTCGGCCCGCTGCGCGGCCAGTCCATGGTCCACTCACGCCGCAGCTGGGAGCGCGTGCTCGAGCTCGAGCCCGACGACCGCCAGGCCCACATCCACCTCGCCCGCATCGAAGGCTACGAAGAAGACTACGCTGCCCTCCGCGTCCGCAACCAGCGGCTCGAGGTGCTGCTGGCGGGTAGCGATCGCGCCTCCGAGTCGCTCTTCTCCAACGCCATGCTGCCCGGTGCGAGCGCCGAGCGCGCCGAGCTCCGGCAATCCCTGATGAGCTCGGACATCGGCCTGCCGTGGCTGCTGGCGGGCTACTCGCTGTCGAACAACCACGAATACCGCGAGTATTGGGCCACGCTCTACCGCGAGCTGCTGGCCAACAGCGGAACGCCACGCGCCCAGGCCTTCGCCAACCGCCACCTCGGGGTGCTGGCTCTGGCCGCGGGCCGGCTGGCGGAGGCGGATCGCCATCTCAGCAGCGCGGCCCGAGCGCCAGAGCAGGAGCAGGAGCACCGCGCCCTGGCCGCCACCCTACCGTTCCTGCCGATCGCCAGCGCCCCCCTGGCAACGCTGATCGCCACCGTCGAAGCGTGGCCGACCGAGCCCGACGAAGACTTCTCCTTCTTCGAGCCCAACACCCTGTTTCGAGCCCACCACCGGCTCTACATCTTGGCCCTGCTGGTCGCCCGCCAGGGAGACACCGAGCGTGCGCTGGCTCTGGCCGACGAGCTGGCGAGCCTGGGAGAGATCCCCGTCGCCCCGGGCCTCGAGCGCGACATGGAGCTCGGCATCCGCGCTGAAGTCGCCCGCTTGCGCGGTCAGCATTCCGAGGTGCTGTCGCTGCTGGCGGAGCGCCACGGCCGCTACAGCTACGAGATGCCGATGGTCTCGCCGCTGTTCTCGCGCGCCCGGGAACGCTATCTGAAAGCGGAAGCCCTGCTCGCTCTGGGGCGCACCGAGGAAGCGCTGGGCTGGTACACCTCGCTCTACGAGCTGGCGGTGTTCGATCTCGCCTACCTCGGCTATTCGCGCCTGAGGCGGGCCGAGATCCACGAGCAGCTCGGACAGCCTCGGCAAGCCGCGGAGCAGTATCGACGCCTGATCGAGCTGTGGTCCGAGGCCGATCCCGAGCTGCAGCCCCACGTCGAGACCGCCCGCCGGCGTTTGGCCGAGCTGAGCACTTGACCGCCGCGCTCTGCGGGCTGGTCGCGTGGCTGACCTGGGCCGCGGCCGGGCGCCTCGCGTCGCGGTGCTTTCCCGTTCCGGTCGCGCATTCCGAACGCTACCTCCAAACCCTCACCCTGGCGGCGCTGCTGATCACCCTGCCGGTCGCCGGGCTGGGCTTTGCGGGCTGGCTGAGCGGCGCCGCCCTGGCCGTCGTCGCGGTCGCCGGGTTCGCCCTGGCGTGGGGGCTGACGCGCTCGTCGCAGATGCCACAGCAGCAGCCGTCCATACCCCTTCCAGACTGGGTGCGCTGGCCGATGGTGCTGACCGCGCTGGCCGTCACCTGCGACGTGCTCGCCCACCTGCCGATGCCGCCGATCGACTGGGACGCGGTGACCTACCACCTTTACCTGCCCGCGCGCTGGCTGCAGGAGGGCCGGATCTTCCACGTGCCGACGGTGTTCAGCGACAACGCGGCGGCCTACGCGCCCCAGAACGGGGCCCTGTTCTTCGCCTGGCAGATGGCGCTCACCGGCTACGACCTCACCACCAACGTCAGCCAGCTGGTCTGCCTGGCGCTGCTCGCCCTGGCGCTTTACCGAATCTGCCGTCTGCTGCGGGTCGACCGTGGCTCAGCGCTGCTGGCGGTCACCACCCTGCCCTGGCTGGCGCCGGTGCGACGCTGGACATATTCCGCCAACGTCGACCTCTTCATGCTCGCCTTCGCGATCGCGGCGCTCTACTGGGGGCTGCGCTATCTCGAGCGACCGACCGCCGGCACCGCCCTCGCCGGCGGCTTGGCCAGCGGCCTAGCCGCCGGCACCAAAGCTATCGGCCTACCCTTGGTGGCGCTGCTGACCCTGCCGTTCGTCGCCGCCACCCTCGGGCGACGCCCCGGCGATCTAGGGCGTCGTCGCCTCGGCGACCTAGGGCGTCGTCGCCTCGGCGACCTGGTCCGCTTCCTCGCCGCCGCGCTCGTCAGCGGCGGCTGGTGGTATGTGCTCAACCTTTGGCGCACCGGCAATCCTCTGTTTCCGGTGCGCCTGTCGCTGCTCGGCCTGATCGAGCTGCCCGGGGCCTACGGCTCGGAAGCCCTGCGAGCCGGCGAGTTTCATCTCGACGGGCTGGGCGCCGTCGGGCAGTCGGTGCGGCTGCAGTGGGGCCTCACGACCTGCCTGCTGATGGTGCTGGGCCTCATTGCGCTGGCGAGCCGAGCGCGCCGCGACCTGTGCCGACGCCGAAGGCGGCCTCACGCCGCCCTGCTATTGGCCCTGGCGCTGCTGTGGGCGGCCTTCTTCGTGAGCGTCGTGCCGCACAACAACCAGGCGCGCTTCGCTCTGCCGACCCTGGCGATCAGCCTGGTCGGCTGGGCGCTGCTGCTGCAGCAGGCGCGTCGTGCCGGACGGCGCCGGGCGCTCGCCCTGTGGAGCGTCGGCATCGCCGCGGCGGCTCTCGCCGCCCAACCCTGGCGCGACCTGCTCGGCAGCCTCACCACCCTGGCGCGCGACGATGTGGCTTTGCCCTCTTGGCTGCTGACCGGCTGGCTGATGACCGGCTGCCTGGCGTTGGCCCTAGCGGCAGCGCTAGCCCTCCGGCGAACCCCACGACCCGCCCTGTGGGTGATCGCTGGCCTCGTCGTCCTCACCGGCCTCGCCCTGCCCGCTTCCCAGGCTGCCCGGCCCGCCTTCTTCGCCTACGCCGACTACCGTGGCTGGGCAGACGGCTATCTGCCCTTCAACGCCGCCGCGGCCGAGCCCGCCCGCATCGCCTACGCCGGCGCCAACGTGCCCTACGCCCTGATGGGCGGTGACCGTCGCCACCGCGTGGTCTACCTCAACACCCAGGGCGCGACCGACGACGGCTTCTACGAGCATTGGCGTCGCGATCCGCGCAGCTATCCCTACCACAAGCCCGGCCTCTACCGCGGCCAAGACGACGTCGACCTGTGGCTCCAGCGTCTCGCCGAGCAGCGCATCGACACTCTGGTGATCTTCGCCCTCCACCCGGCCGAGCGACGCTACCTCCGCTCCACTCCCGAGGGCTTTCCCATCGAGCGCCAGTGGGCGCAGCTCCGGCCCGATCGATTCCAACGCATCGCCGCCAGCCGCGCTGCCGAGATCTACCGCGTCGCACAGTGACCTGATCGGATGACCTGATCGAGTGACCTGATCGGCGGTGGAATTTCGCGTCCTCTAGTGTCCCACCGCCTTCCGCCTTTTGCCACCGCCGCTCTCTGCCCCCTTCTGTGCTGAATCTGGGAGATCTACGATGCCTGATGATTTCAAGCTGCCGCTGCGACTGCTCGGTTTCAGGAACATACCCGCCATCCCCGTCGATATCGGCGGCATGATCGAGACCCTGGTCAAGCTCGGCATCCGCGCCGCGGAAATCGAGCAGCCCGTCCAGAGCCTGACTCAGACCCTGACCATCGATCAGAATACGGCCCGAGCCCACGCCTTCCTCTTCGGTGGCGAAGCCTGGGACGCTCGCGCTTCGGTCGCCCGCGAGCGCCTCAAGGAAATGCTCGGGGGCAACCCGGTGCGTATCCTGACCACCCTCGCCGAGCACCTCAAAGACGAGGGCCAGGAGCTCTTCGCCGACCTCATGGACAAACCGTCGGAAGACGAGGACCTCACCAAGCTGTCTCTCGACGCACCCGACCAGTGGCGCATGTCGTGGACCACGGTGCCCAACGTCGCCCAGGAAGGCGCCCCCCATCTCGCCACCTGGGCCGCCACCGTCGACGTCGCGCAGCAGGAGATCGCGACGCGCGAATTCTGGCCCACCATCGCCGACTACGGGCTGGCCTACAACCTGCTGATCCCCAACAAGGTCCGAGGCGACGACCTGGACGAGCTCAAATCATTGTTCGAAGGCTTCTGGAGCCCGGCGCTCGACGCCGCGGCCGACGCCGGCCTGCTGTGGGCCATCGACCAGCGCATCTTCGAGAGCGTCGAGCCCCAGGTCGTCGACGACTTCACCCGCTTCACCCCCGGCACCGTCACCCTGATGGTGCAGGACGCCACCACCAAGGCGATGACGCCGGAGCTGGTTCGCGTCTCCGGCCACGAGGGTGCCGGTGCCCAGATCTTCGCCCGTCCGGGCGGGGTCGCCGGCGGTAAGGCGGCCACTGACGCGGCCTGGGTCTACGCGCTGCAGGCGGCGAAGGTCTCGATCACCGTCTATGGCGTCTGGCTCGGCCACGTCTACCACTGGCACATCGTCACCGCCGCCATGCAGATGACGATGTTCGACGAGCTCTCCGACGACAACCCGATCTACCAGCTGCTGGCGCCGCAATCGAACTACCTGATCCCGTTCGACGACATACTGCTCGTGCTGTGGCGTTTCGTCGCGCCGCCGACCTCGATCTCGAGCGGCTGGCAATTCCTCGAGCTGATCAACACCTTCGCCGACGGCCGCGAGTTCTTCGACGACGATCCCAACACCACCCTGGCACGCCTCGGCATCACCGAGGCCGACTTCACGGTCAACGAGCCGTGGGATCAATACCCGGTCGCCGGGCGCCTACTGAGCATCTGGCAGGCCACCGGCCGCTACGTCACCCGCTACGTCGACCAGCAGTTCCCCACCGATCAGGACGTGCAGAACAACGAGGAGATCCAGAAGTGGATCGAGCAGTCCGGCAAGAAGCGTGGCGGCAACGTCCGGGGGCTGCCGAAGATGGACTCCAGGCAGGCGCTGGCGAGCGTCGTCCACAGCCTGGTCTACCGCATCACCGCCCACGGCACCTCGCGTCTCATCCGCGCCGCCAACCCGGCTCTCACCTTCGTCGCCAACTTCCCACCCTGCCTGCAGGACGCCAACATCCCCGAGCCGTCAGCGGACTTCGACACCAAGACCTTGCTGCAGTTTCTGCCCAAGACCGGCACCATCGCCGGCATGGTCACCTTCTACTTCACCTTCTCGTTCTCGGTGCCCTACGAGCCCTTCGTGCCGATCGAAGGCATCACCACCAACCTCTACCTGGACGACGAGAGCAATCCCGAGCTGATCAAGCTGCGCAAGTTCGTCGTCGATTTCGTCGAGAAGTACCAGCCCGAGACGCCACAGATCTACCAGTGGCCGCTGAACATCGAGACTTGATTTCGAGTTGAGTCAAAGAGCTTGGCTTCAGCCCTCTGAGGTGCCCTCACTGCGATGCATTCATTCCATGGTACGATTGAATGCAAGGAGGAAAGGATGCAGCACCTCACGGTTCGAAACATTCCCCCCGATCTCGCCTCTGCGCTAAATACCGAGAAGCAGCGCCGTCAGACTTCTCTCAACCAGACCGTTATTGACCTTCTCAAGCAGAGCCTGGGGGTCACACCCGGGCAAAAGCGGACCAACGGCCTTGGGCGACTCGCGGGTCGTTGGACGGAAGAAGAATTTCAAGAGTTCGAAGCCGCGACGGCTCCGACTCGGGAGGTAGATGAGGAGCTCTGGCGTTGAACCGCTATCTCTTGGATACCTCGGCCTACAGCAACTTCATGCGGGGGCATCCAAGAGCGACGTCCATGATCGACAGTGCGGATTGGCTCGGGCTGCCGATTATCGTAATCGGCGAGCTTGACGTGGGGTTCCTGCTGGGTCGACCGAGTCGTCTGGAATCGAATCGCCAGGGTCTCAGAGATTTCATCGACAACCCCAGCGTCGAGGTCATCGAGCTCAGCCGACCGACTGGTCAGATCTACGCGGAGATCCTCGTCAGTCTGCGAAGGAACGGGAAGAAGATTCCGACCAACGACATTTGGATCGCGGCTGCGGCAGTCCAGCTTGGGGTCGATGTACTGACCTTCGATCGCCATTTCGAAGCGATTCAGCGAGTTGGCTCAGTCGTCCTCGATTGATCGAGCTCGAGAGACTCATCACCGCCCACGGCACCTCACGCCTCATCCGCTAATGGCCGCTGAGCATCAAAACTTGATGGTCTTTAGGCTGCCTAGGAAGACGACGGCAGGACTCCTACTCCCATATCCAATTCCCGTAGGACACCAAATCCATCTTGTCGTATGGCTCTTTGCACAGTGGAGTCGATATCTCCCTCGTCACTCTCGGCGAGCCAACTCAGTTTCTGCAGCCAGAGAGAGGCGGCGTCGAGATCCTCTTGCTCCCTAGCGATCTCGAGCAGGCCCCAAGTCGCTCGGGTCGTGAGGTCGTGACGCGGCCCCAGCATAGTTTCCAGCTGATGGCGAGCGGTCTCGGCGAGATCCTTTGCCCTTTCGATCTCTCCAAGCCGCCTAAGGTTTTCCGCCAGTTGGACTTTCACTTCTTGAATGCTCGGATGGCCCGGCCCCAGGGCACGCTCATGAACTTCGTAGGCCGCTTCTTGAAGCGCCTTCGCTCGGCTCCAATCGCCACGCAGCGAAAGCAATTCTCCGAGGCTTCTCATGGCGTCCAGGGTCAACCAGTACCGTTCTCCAAAGCTCTCCTTCGCCACCTCGAGCACCTCTCGCTGGTGTTCTTCAGCCGTATCGAGATCGCCCAGTTGCCCCAGGGTGATGGCCAAAGCGTACCTCGAGAACAAGGCCACCGGGCTGTCACTCTCGAGCTGCTCGAGGGCTGCCTGGGACGCTTCGAGAAGCCGCAAAGCCCGGCCGGACTCGCCGAGACTCGAGAGGCAAAGGGCCAGCGCTGAAACAGCTTGAAGGGTTTCAGGATGTTCTGCGCCGAGCACGCGAGTTCGGATCTCCAGGGTCTCCTCTAACAGCCGCTTGGCTTCGGTATAGTCGCCGAGCCTCCAGAGGTTGTACGCCAGATTCGCCTGCACCATCAGTGTTTCAGGATGTTCGATCCCGAGCACGCGGGTCTGAATCTCCAAAACTCGCGCGCTGAGTCGACTGGCCTCCCGATATGCGCCGAGCTGCGATCGAGTATCGGCCAGATTGCTCATTGTCAGTAATGTGTAGGGATGTTCGGCACCCAGGACGCGGGTCTGAATCTTCAATACCTGCTCGGTGAGATGCTGGGACTCACGAAACTCTCCTAGCCTCCCGAGGCTGTTGGCCAAGTTCCCCATCAAGTCGAGCGTCAGGGGATGCTCCGGGCCGAGAACGCGGGTTTGGATCTCCAGGGCCTTCTGATTGAGTTGCTTGGCCTCTCTGAACTCTCCCAGGTCGTAATGGCAGTTCGCCAGATTACCCATCGACCCGAGGGTGTCGACATGCTCGGGGCCGAGAACGCGAGTCTGGATCTCCAATGTTTTCTCGATCAGCTGTTTGGCTTCGAAATACTCCCCTAATGCTAAAAGAGTGGCAGCAAGATTGCTTCTCGTCAGAAGCGTGTCGATGTGCTCGCCCCCGAGCACCCGTTGGCGAGCCTCAAGCGTCTGCTCGAAAACCTCTCTGCAACGGGCCAGCTCCCCCTTCAAGTAGAGCGTCACACCTAGGCCGTGCAAGGTATCGAGGGTGTTGGGATGCTCGGCCCCGTGCCACCGCTGATTTATGACCAACGCTTGCTCATCGAGCGCTTGGGCTTTCTCGTAGAGCCCCAGTGATGCGTAGATTCCGCTGTAGGTCCTCATCAGCCGGCCTTGGAGGAGAGGCTCGTCGGCGAATTCGGCTGCGAAGCGCTCGGCCCCTCGATCGAGGATCTCGCGGGCGGTGATGGTCTCGCCACGTTGCTTCGCGGACTCGTCCAGAGCAAAGGGATCCGCGACCTCGAAGACACTGACCAGGAAATCCAAGATCTTGTCTGTGGCCTTGCGAGCCTGGCGCTCCTGCTGCCCGGCTCGAATAGCCCACAGGGCCAGGATCGAGACCACGACCAACGCCACCAGCGAGGTCGCAGCCACAGCCTGGTAGACCCGGCGGCGCCGCTGGGCGGTCTTGAGAGCTGCCTCGCGAACCGCGGCGGCTTCGTGCTTGCGATGCCGCTCATCTAGGTTGCGAAGCCGCTCAGCCACGACTATCGCGCTGGCCGGGCGGCGCCCGGGACTGCGGTCGACGAAGCAGGCGATGTCGTCGGCCAAAATGGGATCTTCGATATCCCGACGCCAGCCCGGCCCGAGCGCCCGGCCCAGGTCTCCTACGACCATCTGGTAGAGCATCACCCCCAAAGCATAGAGATCGGCTTGCTGGGTCGGCGCGCGACCTTCGAGAAGCTCGGGAGCCATGTAGAGACGGGTGCCTCTTTTGCCGGATGAAGAGGTTTCGCCGATCGTCGTCCCGCTCAGACCCAGGATGGTGATCCCGGCGGCCACCAGCCGCTCCTGTTCCGTCGCCTGCCCGATGCCAAAATCGGCGAGTTGAGCCGTGAAGCCTCCGTCCGGATTCGGCTGAATCAGCACGTTCGAGGGCTTCACGTCCTTGTGCAGGATGCCCACCGAGTGGGCGGCCGCGAGAGCCGTCGCCACCTGGGCGGCGATCTCCAGCCGAACCCCGAGGGAGATCTCAGACCATCCGCCCTGGCTCTCCACCCACTCGGCGAGATTGCCGGCGCTCGAATACTCGGCCTCGATGAAGTAGGGAGCTTCTTCGAGGTTCCAATCGAGGATTCGGCTGATATCGACGCGGTCGCCAAGCTCTTCGATGAGCAGTCGGAACAGAGTTATCTCGCGCTGCAGAGCCTTCATACGCTCGGCATCGAAACAGAATTTGAAGCTCCGCCGCTCCCCTGTCTTGGCGTGGCGGGCGAGCCACACCTCACCGAAGCCGCCTTCGCCGAGACGCCGCTGCAATTGCCAATGGGGCCTGCCTGGAACCACCAGATCAAGTGCCGGGCGCCAACCGTCGATCTGTGACTGGACGAGCAAACGCCGCGCCGCGTCGGACTCGGCGGGCGCTTGCAGAGGTGCCTTGCCCTCTCGGCCGACCTCGAAGACATCTACAGGATCGGCTACGCCAAAGAGGCGCCAAGCACCGTGGGCCAACCAACGTAGCTCTGACGCCTTCTCGAAATCCACTGCCGCCCGGCGAGCTAAGTCAAAGGCGTGACGGCTGAGCAGGGTCTGGCCGCTCTCAGCCATCGACATCAGCCGCGCAGCCACGCCCTTGGCCAATCCCTCGACCTCGATCGGCCTGGCGCCGAGCGCCACATCGTCCGGCGAGCTCTCCTGCAGCCACACCTCACCAAAGTGAATTCCCACACGAGCTGCGAGCTCATGCCCATCGGCATGGGCCAGGGTGACGATAGCCTCGTGATAGTCGAGGGCAAAGTGAAGCGCTCCAATCGGCCGTACAAACAGGATCAGAAAGCTATCGGCCGAGTCGACTTCGAGCCCTTCGTGCCGCTCCACGAGGTCGCGCACCAAGAATCCATGGCGGCGCCCGAGCTCCGCGGCCCAACGACTGCCGAGAGCCTCGATCAGCGCTGTCCGACCCACGAGGTCACACTTCAGCAACGTGCGCATTACGTCTCCTTGTTCCTCGAGCTGCCGGTCGGGCACCGAGCGATCCGGGTCGATGCGCGCCAAGGCTTCGGCGACCGCTTCGGCCGAATCTATGCGTTGTTCCGGTATCTTCTCCAGGCATTCGAGGATCAGCGCTTCGATCCTTGGATCGAGATCATGTACCTGCTCACTGGGCGCTGCTGCTGAAGCCTGCAAGTGGAGCCACGCATAGTCCGATGGGGAGCTCGCCCGAAAGGCCTTGTTGCCGGTGAAGATCTCGTAGAGCACCAGCCCCAGGGCATAGATGTCGCTGCGCACAGTCGCCTCGCAGCCCACAACCTGCTCCGGTGCCATATAAGCCGGCGTGCCTCCACGGGCCGCGCCTCTGGAGCCTGCGATCGCCAGGCCGAAGTCGGCGAGTCGCACATGGCCCTGGCCATCGATCATGACGTTGCCAGGTTTGATATCGCAGTGCAGCAGCCCACTGTCGTGTATCGCTGCGAGGCTCCTGCACAACTCGCTGGAGAGTTGCAGGGCCTTGGCCTTGGACAGGCTGCCAACCCGTCGCAGCAGGGAGCTGAGGGTTTCGCCATCGATGTACTCCATCGAAATGAAATGGAGTCTCTCGCCGTCTTCACGGTGGACGCCGATATCGTGCACCCGGCAGACGTTGGTATGCGAGACCGTGCGGGCGACGCGAGCCTCGAGCAGCAGCATCTCGAGCTTGCGCTCGTCGCACTCGACTTTCTCGGGCAAGAACTTCAACGCGACGGAGTCGCCAAGCTCGAGATCGTCGGCCCGGTACACTTCGCCCATTCCGCCTCGGCCCAAGGCATTGACCACGCGATAGCGCTCGCCCAGGACCGTTCCAGGCTCGAAGCGGGTGGGCCTCGCCCTGACCCCGCCTCTGACCCTGGCCTCCCTGCTCCCTTCGAGCTCGCGAGAAGGGCGCTGGACTGCGTCTGAACGCTCGAGAGTTTCCAGGTTGGATGTGCACGTAGGGCAGACCGTCACTGCGCTCCGATAGTCCGCGAAGCACGTTGGGCAAGTCGTCATCTCCCTCCCCCATGAAGAAAGTTGGCCAGTTGGTTCTAGCGCCGTAACTAGAACGCGGCTGTAGCCTCCAGAAGGGACCGTTCAGTCGCTGAAAGACCCGCACACAAACTAGCACCAACAGCGAGCGCCAACGGAGTCCGCCCCGCTAGCTTTGATGTCTGGAGAACACCGATGATCGCATCGTACGATGCCAAGCAACGGATCACGGGCAGCCGAGCTCGCCGGATGTTGGAAGAAACGCTGCATCGGGTTTACACAGCGCTCTTCGAGATAGAGGGAGTCGAACAGTCGAGAGATTGTCGGCCAGTCAAGGCCAAGCCGCCCGAGCCGCCTGGACTCGACGTTCAACACCTCGAGGTGCCGGTATGTCCAAGGGGCTGTGCCCCATGACGGTAGCTCGGCAGCGGGACTCGCTCTAACTGCAGGGGAACGCGACTCCGCAGGCCTCGCAGAACCACTTTCCCGTTTGGGAATACGACTCCGCGGGCCTCGCAGAACCACTTTCCCGTTTGGGAATACGACTCCGCGGGCCTCGCAGAACCACTTTCCCGTTTGGGAATACGACTCCGCGAGCCTCGCAGAACCACTTTCCCGTTT
>JBCCEE010000180.1:0-15058 GCA_039030415.1 Acidobacteriota bacterium | reverse complement strand
GGCACGCAAGACGTTGGCACGCAAGACGCACCCGACCCGACGCTCCTCACCCTGATGGCTTCGCTTCAGCGCCGCCTCGGTCTCTACGAAGCCGCCTTCGAGACGGTGACTCGACTCGCAAGCGTGCAGCCGTCGGAGAGCATCCGCTGGGAGCGCTTCGGGCTCGCCAACCGACTGGAGCGTTGGAGCGACGCGGCCGACATCTTGGGTCCGCTGGTCGAGGAAGGAACCTTTGCCCACCTGAGAGGCACGTATATCCGGCTGCTCGGCAAGGCGGGACGGGATGACGAGGTGGCCCGCCAGGTCGATATCTTGCTCGCCAACCATGTCGAGGTCACTCCGGCCCCGCCGGCGATCGATGTCAGCCTCAACGCGAGATCGGACGCGTTCTACCGCGGCAGCCTCGCCGCGCTGATCCCGGTCTTTTGGGATTTGCGCGACGCCGGCAGAGACGAGGAGGCGGGTGACCTGCTGCGCCGTATCCTGGAGGTCGCTCCGGATTTCGAGAACGCCGAGAGACTGCGGATCCACCTGTATGGCGAGGCGGGTGAGCTGCAGGCCCTGGCGGCGGCGCAGGGCGAGCGCTGGAGCGAGGAGGAGGATCCGCAGGTGCTGTTCGATGAAGGCACTCGGCGGCTCACCGCCGGCGATGCCGAGGGTGCGATCGACCTGCTGCAGCGGGCGGCTCCGGAGTTTCCTGGGCTCGAAGCCGTCTGGTACAACCTCGGCATGGCGGCCTACCGGCTGGAGCGGTGGGAGACCGTGGCGTCGGCCTTCGGGCGAGCCTCGGAGCTCAATCCCCAGCGTGGCGACTCGTTCTTCTTCGGTGGCATCGCCCTCGCCAAGCTCGGGCGCTGTACCGACGCGGTGAGCGCTCTCGAGAGCGCGGTGAGCCTCGACCCGAAACGGACCCTCGCGCACTACTATCTGTGGACGTGCTATGCGTCTCTGGGGGATGGCGACGCCGCGGGGCGCCATCGGCAGCTCTATGACGCCTCGCGGCAGTAGATCGGCCAGGCGCTAGAACCGAGTAACTAGATTCCGGCTGAGAAGCGAGCGATAGACGGCCGTGTCTAGAAGCGTTTGACGTAGTCGAGAAACGGCGCTTCGAAGTCCCGGGTATCGCGGCCGTAAGCGGTCTCGAGCGCGGCTTTGGCGGGATAACCCTCCGCCATGTAGAGCATCATTTGGGCGAAGTTGACGTCTTCCCAGCCGGGCTCGCCGTGGCGCAGGTAGTGCACGAAGAGCCACGACATTCCATAGTAGAGGTTGGAGCGGTCGCCGTAGAAGACGTCGCGGTCGGCGGAGATCAGCTCCGGCAGCGTCAGCCCTTCCCCTCGGGCGAGAGCCCGCTGGACCCGCTCGAGATCCCAGCCGGCCACGGTATTCTGGGCTCGGGCTCCCGACGTGTAGTGGTTGAGCACGAACCGTCTCTTGAGCGTTCGGCCGGGAAGGAGCTTGCCTTTCTTGATCTGAGAGTTCCCCATGTACTCCGCGAAGCCTTCTTCCAGCCAGCGCGGGAAGGAGAATCCGGGGCGCCGCACGTGGCGGTCGGAGTAGGCGTGGGAGGCCTCGTGAATGAGGAAGCTCTGAAGGTACTCGCCGGACGGGACCTCCAGGTGGTAAATGATGAACCCCGGTGCATAGTAGGTCGCTTCGCCCAAGCTCAGGCTCGCCAGGTCTCTCCGCATCGCGCTGAACGCGTTGCGCGTGGCGTAGAGGTAGACGATGAACTTGAGGTGCGTGGGCTGCGGCATCAGGTGAGGCTGAAGCAGCTGGCCGACGACACTCAGCGAAACCTCGAGATTGCGCGCCACGATGCCGGCAGTTTCGGCGTGCTCGGCGTCGGTCACCACCACAAAGCGCTCGGTCTCGTACTTCTGGCGGCGCTGGGGGTCGATGTACTTTTCGGCGACGGTCACATAACGCCTGAGAATCTCTTTCTGCTTATCGAGCGGCAGACTCAGCAGCTGGGCATGACGAGCTTCGGCGTCTGCTTTGGCGAACAAGAATGGCGGTATGTACCCGCCGGGGGAGCTCGTCGAGCTCACCTCCTCGCCGGCTAGGTACTGGACCTTCCACTCGAGCGACGTCGCGCTCGGCCGGCCGTCCACGATGGCGGGCGCGTACCGCCACTGCAGCAGCTGGTCGACGGTGTGCTGGCGAAAAATCTCGTCGAGCTCGCTGCTCGGCTTGATCGAGCGCACGTCGACCGCCGTCACCCTGCCGCGCTCGTCGATGTCGACCTGCACACCGACCTCGGGCGCCAGGCCAGTGCCGGCGCTCTCGACGGGCGGCTGGAGAATAGAGCTCCGCAGGAGAACCGGCAGGCGGTCTTCTGCTTGGGTAGCAGCGGCGGTCGTCATAATCGCCGCGATCGTCAGGGCTACGAGTCGTTTCATGAACCCTCCATTCCACCGCACACTCTATGAGCAGCGCACGGCATCCATCCTCGAGCTTGATGTTAGCCCAGCTCTTCGACGCCAAAGTCGCGATACGGTCAGTTTTTCTTGGGTTTTTAGCGAGTCCTTGTACACGCTTTCCGTTGGCTGCAGGCTCTAAGGAGCATGAAGCCGGCTGATCCCAATCTCGTGCGACGCGCCGTTGACGGCGACCGCACCGCTTTTGCCGCCCTGGTCGAAGCGCATTGGGCTGGACTGGTCGGGCTGGCGCGCTCGGTGGTTGGGGAAGCAGCTGCCGAGGGCGCGGTGCAGGATGGTTTGATCGTGGCTTGGAAGAAGCTGGGAGCGCTGCGGGATGTCGACGCGGTGTCGGCCTGGCTGACCCGCATCGTGCTGAATCAATGCCTGCGGCGCAAACGACGCTGGCGCGATCTACTGCCGCTCGGCGCCGCTGCCGAGCCGGCGTTCGAGACCAGCCCGCACTCCAAGCTCGATGTCGAGCGCTGCCTCGAGGCGTTGGCGCCTCGCCAGCGTGCGGTGATGTACCTGACGGTGGTCGAGGGATACACCGAGAGCGAGATTGCGGACCTGATGCAGATCACGCCCGCCGCGGTCCGGTCCCATCGACGCCGCGCCCGAGAACGCCTGAGCCGTCTTGAACGGAGAACAGCATGACTCGTGATCCCGATCGATTCGAAACCCAGTTCAAAGCGTGGGCTACCCGTCCACCGGCCACGCCGGCGGACGAGGCGGCTCGCCAGGTCTTGCGACGCCTGCCAGCGGCACGTCGATCGGCATCTCGTCCGGTCGCATCTCGCCCGGGGGTTCCCTGGCTGCGACTCGCTGCCATGGCCGCCGCGGTTGTGAGCGTCATGACGCTCGGCACGCGATTCTTCCTTCGCGAGCCCGCGGTCCTTCCCGCCGATCCCGAAGCGACGGTCGGCCTCGTTGAAGCCCCGCCGGTGCCAGCAGGGGTCGCCCTGATCTGGCTCGACTCCGGCACCCCCCTGTATTTGACCTTGACTCCCCCTGCAGAATCCAACGGAGGTCCCGCATCATGAATCAGAGAGCATTCGCCGTCCTGGCATTCCTGTCCACTCTGTTGCTCGCTTCGCCCCTCGGCGCGTCCGACGCCAACCTCGCCACTGAGGTGACCCTCCTGGTCGGTCACCCCGGTCAGAATGGCGGTAGCGATCAGGGGGTGCTGATGGTCCCGGGAGCCGTGATCCCGGTTCGAGCCGACTCTGGAGTCGACCGCAGCTCTGCGAGCCAAGGGCCGGACGCTCAGGCGCTGCAGGCCGAGCATCAGCGGATCAGCGCGGTGGCTCGGGACCTGGCGAAGAGCCTGCGACTCAGCTCGATCGACATCAGCTACCGCACGACGCTTCGGCTCGACGTCGAAGCGCCGCGAGACCTGTTCCCGCCCAAGAGCGCCTCAGAGGTTCGCCTGAGCGTCGAGCTATTGGGCTTCAATGCCGACGTCGCCAGCTACGAGGTGAAGTTCTTCGAGGGCTCGAAACCGCTCACCGACACCCCGCTGACGGTGCACCGCGGCCAGCAGGCCGTCGTCGGTGGCCTCAACGGTCCAGACGCCCCCTATCTCTTCCTGGTGATCGCTCCGGCCGGCGAGAAAGCCGTCGTCGATGGCGGGCCTGCCAAGCCGGTGGTCGTCGATGGGGATATCAAACCGCCGTTGCCGATCGAGAAAACTCCCCCGGTCTATACCGCTGCCGCCAAGGAAGCCGGCGTCGAAGGGGTTGTCATCGTCGAGGCGATCATCGAGGCCGACGGCGTCGTCTCCGAGGTTACGGTGCTGAAAGGCCTCCCCCACGGCCTCTCCGAGGCCGCCGCCGAAGCGATCGAGCACTGGCGCTTCGAGCCGGCGGAGCTCGACGGCGAGCCGGTCCAGGTCCGCTACAACTTGACGATCAACTTCCGCCTGCCGGATAAGAAGAAGGAGGATTTAGGTGCCTAGCCAAGGCACCCATGAGGCGTAACCAACCGATGGTCTCACTCGGTCCTGAGCGAGACCATCGGGTCGACGCTCGAGGCGCGTCGTGCCGGCAGGTAGCTGGCGGCTAGCCCGACCAGGGTCATGACGGCCGCGACGAGCAGGTAGGTGGTGAGGTCGAAGGCTTCGATGCCGAACAGCAGCCCGCCTAGCGCCCGGGTAGCGACGAAGGCGATGCCGAGGCCGATCGCTACGCCTACCGCCAAGACCCGCGCTCCCTGTTCGAGGACCATCATGCGCACCCGGCTCGCCGCCGCTCCCAACGCCATGCGGATGCCGATCTCGCGGGTGCGCTCGGCGACGGCATAGGAGAGGACGCCGTAGAGTCCGACCATGCCCAAGATCAGAGCGAGCGCCGAGGCGATGCCGAGGGTGAGGGTGGTGAAGGAGAGCTGCACCATCGACTCGGCGGCGAGCCCTTCCATGGTGTACATGCGGTACATCGGGGCGGTGGGCGCGACTTCGCGCACGATGGCCCGGATCTCAGGCGCGATCTCTGACGCTCGCGGCGTCTTGACAACGTAGCCTGGGGAGGAGAGGGTGCGGCGGTTCTCCGGGTCCTGGCCGACCAGCGGGAAGTAGACCAGCGGCTGGGCATCGCCGCGGAAACCATATTGCATGACGTCGTCGACCACGCCGACCACGGTCTCCCAGGTCTCCGCGCCCTCCATTTGCAGGCGCTTACCGACAGGATCTTCGCCGGGCCACAGCAGATCGGCAGCCTGGCGACTGATGACCACGTTGCCGAGCTGTGAGACGTGATCTTCCGGTAGGAACGTGCGCCCCCCGAACACTTCGATGCCCATGGTCTGGAAGTACTCACCGGCCGACCAGGTGAAGTTCAGCAGGGTGCCGGCGTCCTCGCCTCCTGCGGTAGCCTCGGTGAGGAAGCGTTGGGTACCGAGGCCCTCGTTCAGCGGCACGTTCTCGACGATGCCGACGCGCTCGACCCCCGGCAGGCTGGCGACCCGAGCCATGAAGTCGGTGTGGAAGCGGGCGTAAGAAGGGGCGTCGGTCAGGTGCTCGCCTTCGGGGGCGATCTGGAAGGTGAAGATGTCCTGGGTGGTGTAGCCCGGATCGACGTTACGTAGCTTGTCGAAGCTGCGCATCAAGAGCGCCGAGCCGATCAGCAGCACCAGGGTCAAGGCGGTTTGTGCAGCGACCAGGCCGTTGCGTCCCCAGCGGCGGCTGCGCGTCGAGCCGCGTCCTCCTTCACGCATGCCCGAAAGATCCGGAGCGGAGAAGCGCACGGCGGGCACCAGGCCACACAGCAGAGCGGCGAGCGCCGAGGCGGCGAAGGTGAACAGCAGGGTGGTCTCGCGGACCGCCACCTCACCGAGACGCGGCACGTTGCCCGGGGCGGCTTTTAGCAAGAGCGGTACGCCGGCCCAGGCGATCGCCACCGCCAGCACGCCGGCCAAGCCAGCGACGATGGCGGTCTCGGTCAACTGCGAGAACACCAGGCGGCTGCGGGCGGCGCCGAGCGCGCGCCGCACCGCCAGATCCGGCAGGCGGCGCTCGGCCCGCACCATGAACAGGTTGGCGACGTTGGCGCAGGCGATCAGCAGCACGATGGCGACCGCGCCGAGCAGGATCCACAGCGGGCCAGCGACGTCGCCCAGCAGCTCCTCTTCGAGCGGCCGCACGATGGCGCGGTGCTGCTCGATCAGCTCGTCGTAGTTGGCCGACGTCTCGTAGCGCTCGGGCAGTCGGCGAGCCAGGCTATTGAGCTCGGCGGAGAGTGCGTCGAGCTGGGCGCCGGGAGCGAGTCGGGCGACCATGCGGTTGCCAAAACGCCCGGGCTGCAGCTCTTCGGGACGGATCACCCAGGGGAACCACAGCAGCGTGCCGTCGTTCGGGAACCAGAAGTCGGGCCCCATGACGCCGATTACGGTGCGATCCTCGCCCCCTGCATAGAAGGTCTTGCCGAGGATCGAGGGGTCGCTACCGAACCACGACGTCCACAGCTGATGGCTGATCACCATCACCCGACCTTCGTCTTCGGGCTGCGGTAGACGACCCAGGATCGGGGTGGCGCCCAGGGTGTTGAACAGCGACGGGGTCGGCGCCGACATCCTCACCCGCTCGATGCGGTCGCCGGCTCGCAGGGTGTTGGTGAAGGAGTTGTAGAGCGCGACGTCTTCGAGCAGCTTGGAGTGCTCGCTATATTCGACATAGAACTCGGCAGCGACCGCGAACTCGTCTGGAAAATCGGATCCCGGCGCCGAGGCCGCGACGTAGACGAGGCGTTCCGTGTCTTTGAACGGCAGGCGATTGAGCAGCACGGTGTCGACGACGCTGAAGATTCCGGCGTTGGCGCCGATCGCGAGGCCCAGGGTGCCGACGGTCAGCAGGAGGAATCCCGGCGTACGGAGCAGGCTGCGGAGGGCCTGCTGAAGTTCTTGAGTCCAAGTTGTCATCGAATCGCTGCTCCTTCTGTGGCTCGAGCTCGAGGGCTTCACCGGCCGCGCGATTGTCGACCGTCAAATCGTTAGACGGTCGATAGGGTCGTCTGGTTAACCTAACGCTCGAACGTCGCGCGAGTTTCATCGGCGACGCTCGGGTCGAGCGTCATCGTTGCGCGCTGCGACGGGAAGGCGGTGGCCAGGCGCTCCCCTTCCTGGCCGCGCTTGGTTTGTTCTGCAGACCTGATGGAGTAAGATGAAAGCGCGCTCAGCAATGAGCAGGAGGGTCGCGTTGGTGGAACGAGCGCGGGTGAGCGGTCTGGGTTAGGTAGTGTGGGTGAGCCTGCTTGGGCGGAGTCCGAGAAGGCTCTTGGAGCGGAGTCGTTAGCCAATGCTTGAATTGATTCTTGTTGCAAACGCCATTTGGTTTGGAATGGGTTTTCACTTGTTTGCGTTGCGCGGAAAGATCTTCGCAAAGATCCTCGTGCCGAAAGAGCATCGCGACACGCCGGTCTTCGAAAAGCTTGTTGCGACAGGACCTTTTCTAGGCGGGTTCAACTTTGCGTTCTGTATTTTGAGCCTGCTCTTCCTGTTCAACACAGAGGTTTTCCCGCAAGCAGCTCAGAGAGCCATTCTGTTCTCCGTTTTCGCGTTGGCACACGGGTCGCAGTTTCTGGCGAATGTTCCTGTTGCGCTAGCAAACCGGAAGGGCGGAGGGGTTTGGCAGGTGCGAGGTTTGATGGGCTTTATCTTTATCGTAGATTTCGTGTTGATGGTGGCCAATGCGGCAGTCGCGATAGTCAATGCGGTGTGATTGATCCCCAACCTTTTCCGCAGCGCAAGCGATGGCGGCGCTGCAGCGAAGGCCACTGAAGGGCGCGGCGACCGCGTTGTGACGGCATGGCGACGGTGTTTCGGAGTTGGCCAGGAGTTTCTCAGATCTCTAGCTGTTGGGTTGTTGGTGCCTGCGTTCAAACTGTTGATCCCATTAAAAACTGTTGATCTGATTCAAAGGAGTGTCCCATGGCGAGGAAAAAGGTAGGGCGATCGCAGACGAAAAACAAGGCCTACACAATCCAGCGGGGAGGAGAGGACTTCGAAGTTGTTGAAGCCGCTGCCGCCTTTGCCGTCAAGAGAAAGCAGGTCAGCTCATCGGGTGACTTGGCCGCTGTTGCCCAAGCGCCCGACCGCTTTCCTGGGCTGCGACTCGATGAAGACAGGTCGCCACGAGGGCTCGAGCTGTATTACGTGGAAGCCGGAGCACGCGACAGCGCTATGGATGAGTTGAGAGAGAACAGCCCCGATGTGGCGTGGTGCAGCCACGTATTTCATACGCCGGACGATTCAGAATCGATGCTGTTCCCGATGGACGCGATCTACGTGGAATTGAAACCTTCGGCCAGCGACTCCGCGGTGAACAAGCTGCTGGATCAATATGGGCTCGAGTTCATCCCGGACCCTAGCGGGGATCCCCATTCCTGCGTGATGCGTTTGACCAGCGAATCGACCAAGAATCCTCTGAAAATTGCCAATGCTCTGCGGAAGTCTAGAGCTGTCGTGCTGGCCGAGCCAGATCTGGCTGTGAAGGGCAGCCTCATGATCCATCGTCCCAGCGACAATCTGTTCTCCCTGCAGTGGCATCTGGAGAATCGTGGAGGGTTTGGCCTGACCGCTGGTGCGGATATCTCCGCGACGGAAGCCTGGGATATCACGCGCGGTAGCCGCGACATTACCGTCGCCGTAATCGATGACGGTTTCGATACGGGTCATCCAGATTTCGCTTCCAGTGGGAAAATCCGGTCCCCCAGGGACTTTGGGCAAGGCGATACCGATCCATCCCCGGTGAGCTCACAGGATAATCACGGAACCGCCTGCGCCGGGGTGGCCGTGGCCGATGAAAATGGAAGAGGCGTCGTCGGCATGGCGCCTGAATGTGGGCTGATGCCGATTCGCTGGAGCGGCTCGGTGAGTGATACGGATATTCGCGAACAGTTCGATCATCCGCGATTGAACGGCGCTGACGTCATCAGCTGTAGCTGGGGGGTCACCAGCCGATTCTTTACCTTGAGCACGTCGATGAAACGATCCATCAGCAAAGCGGCCACCGAGGGTCGTAGTGGCAAGGGTTGCGTCATTTTATTCGCGGCAGGTAACGATAATCGTGACATCGACGACCCGCCACGCACCCGGGACGGCTTTGCTATCCACCCGGACGTCATCGCCGTGGCGGCTTCAAACAGCCGTGACAAGAAAAGCCACTATAGTAACTTTGGCGATGCTATCTGGGTTTGCGCCCCCAGCAGTGGCTCCGGGGGACTAGGCATCGTGACCACCGACCGCCGCGGCGCAAGCGGTTACCAATCAGGAAATTTTACAACCGTAGAGCGTTTCGGTGGAACTTCGAGTGCCACCCCGCTGGTGGCCGGCGTCTGCGCTCTGATGCTGTCGGTAAACCCTGAGCTCACGGCTGAGGAAGTCAAGGAGATCCTGAAGGACACGGCCGAAAAGATCGATCGCCCAGGCGGCGACTACGATAACAACGAGCACTCTCGTATCTACGGTTTTGGCCGGGTCGACGCGCATCGCGCCGTGCAGGCAGCGCGCGATCGGCGCACGACAGGCGGGACCACGGAATTGCGATTCGAAAGCAATCCGGGGCTGGCGATTCCCGACAATCAACCGGCCGGAGTCGCGGATGTCATACGTGTCGACCGCTCTGCCTCCGTGGAGACCGTTAGGGTCGAGGTAGACATCACGCATACGTTCCGCGGCGACCTCCAGCTTACCTTGATCAGCCCGCAGGGAACCAACGTGCGTCTGTTCGGGCGCACCGCTCCCGGCTTGGATGGCGTGGATAATCTGGTGACGGGTTTCGACGTTGAGAGCGTGCCGGCTTTGGCGTCGCTCAGCGGGGAAAGCACCAGCGGAAACTGGACCCTGCAAGTCGCTGATCTTGCCGCTGTTGATGTCGGCACTCTCAACAGTTGGACCTTGGCGTTGGGGTTTTCTACCCGACAGACCGAATGGCATATCGCCCCTGGCCTAGCGATTCCTGACAATGACGCTACCGGCATCACTAGCGAGCTGAATGTTGATGCGGGTGGACTTCTCGAGGATGTGGCGGTCTCGGTTGACATTACTCATACGTTCCGCGGCGATCTCAGCATCGCGGTGCAGGCGCCTTCGGGGGACGAAGTGACGCTGAAGTCCAGCGATGCAAGCGACGGAATCGACGATCTGCGACAGACCTTCAACACCGTCGACACCCCCGAGCTGCGTGAGTTTGTCGAGCGCAGTATCGACCGGCGTGGAACCTGGAAGCTTCACGTCAAGGACAATCTTTCGGCAGACATCGGTAAGTTGAATGCCTGGAGTCTGAAGCTCAGCACCTGAAGCTCGTCGCCTCAAGCACAGCAGCACCTGAAGCACGGTACCTGAAACAAAGCCCACGCGGCCGCCAGCACCCGTGCCGGGGCAAGTCAGGCATTGGCCTAGACGGCGGTTTGGACGCTGTCGGGCAGGGCCTGCGCCGCCCAGCTCTGACGGTAGACGTCGCAGGTCGCGAGCAGCTGCTCGTGGGTGCCGAAGCCGACCTGGCGGCCCTGGTCGATCACCAGGATGCGGTCGGCTCGGCGCAGGGTCGACAGGCGGTGGGCAATGATGAAGGTGGTGCGGTGCTCCATCAGGGCGTCGATGGCGGACTGCACGGCGGCCTCGGCGACGGAGTCGAGGGCCGAGGTCGCTTCGTCGAAGAGCAGCACGTCGGCGTTCTTGAGCAGCGCCCGGGCGATGTTGATGCGCTGCTCCTGGCCGAGAGAGAGGCCGGCGCCGCCGAGTCCGATCTGGGTGTCGTAGCCCGCGGGTAGCGCCTGGATGGCGTCGTGGATGTGAGCGGCGCGGGCGGCTTCCTCGACCTCGGCGTCGGTGGCTGATGGCCGGCCACAGCGGATGTTGTCGCGCACTGAGGCCGCAAAGAGGAAGGGCTGCTGGAGGACGATGGCGACTCGCGCGTAGAGGTCGTCGAGGCGGATCTGACGCAGGTCTACGCCGTCGAAGCGGACGCTGCCGCGCGTCGGATCGTAGAAGCGCACCAGCAGGTTGAGGAGCGTCGTCTTGCCGGCGCCGGACGGGCCGACGATCCCAAGGGTCTCGCCGGCTCGGGCGGTCAGCGAGACGCTGTGCAGCAGTGTGCGGCCGTTCATCGCGAGCCCGACGTCGTCGAGCTGGATGCGGCGCGGCGCTTGCGGCAGCGGCTGGGCGTCGGGACCATCTTCGATGTCGGGCTCGAGGCGCAGCAGCTCGTCGATGCGGCGGACCGCGGCGCTGTGGGTCTCGGCCTGCACGTAGAGCTTGGTGGTGTTGGCGACCGGCCCGTGCAGCGCTCGAAACGCCATCAGGAACGCCAGCAGCGAGGTCCAGGTCATCGCGCCGGAGCCGACGCGCAGGCCGCCCATGAGGATCACCGCGGCGGTGCCCAAGCCGGCCGCGGACTGCAGGAAGAGGTCGGCCTTGGCGGAGGTTTTGACGATGTCGACCAATGAGTCGAAGTGCTTGCTGGCGCGCTCGACGCTGATCCGCGACTGCATGGCCTCGGTGCGAAACGCTTTGATCACCCGAATGCCGCCGAGGATCTCGAGCACCGTGTCGAGCAGGCTGAAACCCGTGCTGCGGACCTTCAAGGAGTGGGCGCGGGTACGCTTGCCGATCAGCATGATCGGCAGCAGCACCATCGGCAAGACCAGCAGCCCGAGGACCGCCAGCTCGGGGCTGACCAGGAAGGCCCCCAGGATCAAGCCGAGGGCGACGAACGATTCGAGCAGCATGCCGCCCAGGGCGGTGATGACGTGGCGCAGGTGGGTGACGTCGTGACGCACGGCCTGCAGCACGTCACCGGAGCTATGGTTGTCGAAGAAGGGGACCGACAGGGTCAGCAGATGATCGATCAGTCGACGCATCAGGCTGAGCTCGACGACCTTGACGATGCGCTGCTGCGTCACCTTGTTGTCGTAGCGCAGCCAGCTTTCGAGCAGGTAGGAGGCGAACAGCAGGCTGGCGACGACCGCCAGGGCTACGGGACCACCGAAGAGCTCGGCGAGCCGGCGCCCCAGACCCTCCGCCTCGCCGAGAGCGCCGGCCAGGAACTCCTTGATCATCAGAACCATCGAAAGCGAGGTGACGGTTTGGCCGATCAGCGTCACCGCGAACCGCGCCGAGAGCCGCCATCTGGCTCGCAGCACCGTGCCGAGGTGCCCCGACCACAGCTTGCGCAGGAGATGGAGTTTGTCGCCGAGCATCAGTCCGCCGATTTGAAGCTGCGCGAAGTGCCTTGGACGTCGGCCCACTCGAGGCCGAAGCGCGCCAGGTATTTGCGCAGGCGATCCGCGTCGTTGGGCTGCTTCTTCTTGAGCCGGGAAGCAGCGAACAGGCTGCGCCCGGCCTCGGCCAGAAACCGCGAATCGCGGCAGACCCGCACGACCTCGGCGAGCTGCACGCGATCGAACCGGTCGATATCGGCGAGGCGCTCGCGGTCGACGAGGCCGGCGAGCAGCTCGTCGTCCCGGTTGGTCTCCGCGGGCCGCCAGGCGGTCTCGAGCCTGGCGATCTCGCGCTCGACGCCCTCGACGTTGATGCGGCCGCCGGGAGCCAGGGTCGCCATGCGGGTGACGGCGGCGCCGAGGTCGCGGAAGTTGCCGTTCCAGGTCGCCGCCGGTGACGTGGCGAAATCCAGGAAGCGCTGGCGAGCCTCCTTGTTGAAGGTCACCCGCGCGCTGGTGCGCTCGGCGAAGCGATCGAGCTCGTAGTCGAGGTTGGGCTCGAGGTCTTCGCGGCGCTCCGCCAGCCCCGGCAGGTGGTAGGTCCACAGGTTGATGCGCGCCAGCAAATCCTCTCGGAAGTGTCCCTCGCGCACCCGTTCACCGAGGTTGCGGTTGGTGCCGGCGATCAGCTGGAAGTCGCTTTGGGTCTCGCGGTCCGCGCCCATCGGCAGGAAGCGTTTTTCCTCGATGGCGCGCAGCAGCATGGCCTGCTCGTCCAGCCCGAGCTCGCCGATCTCGTCGAGGAAGAGCAGACCACCGTCGGCGGCGCGCAGCAGGCCATCGCGGTCCTGCAGAGCGCCGGTGAAGGCGCCGCGACGGTGGCCGAAGAGGGTCGACATGGCGGCGTCGCCGCGTAGGGTGGCGCAGTTGACTTCGACGAAGCGGCCCTGCACCTGGCGCCGGGCCCGCTTGAGGGCGTCGATGCGTCGAGCCAGGGCCGATTTGCCAGCGCCGGTGGGGCCGGTGAGCAGGATCGGCTCGCGCGAGCGGATCGCCACCTGCTCGATCTCCGCGATCAGCCGGTTGAAGGCAGAGTTGCGGGTGTCGATGCCAGCCTTCAGGGTCACCTGGCCGGCCTCTTGCTCGACCTGGAAACGGCGCGCGATCAGATCGTAGCGCGACAGGTCGAGGTCGATGATGCGGTAGCTGCCGGCGCCTTGATGATGACGGCGCCGGGGTGGTGAGGTCTGGATCAGCTTGGCGGGGAAGTGCTTGGACTCCGCCAGCAAGAACAGACAGATCTGATTGACGTGGGTGCCGGTGGTGATGTGCAGCAGGTACTCCTCGCTCTCCGGGTCGAACGGGTAGGCGAGGGCAAAGTCGTGCAGGGTGCCGTAGACCTGCTCGAACTCCCACGGATCTTTGGTTGCGAGCTCATGCAGGCGAACTTCCGTCTCCGGCGAGACTGATTCGACGTCGGCTTTCACCACCTCGCACAGCTCCAGCGATCGGGGAGCGCTGAGCAGCTCGAGCCGATCGATCAGCAGGTCTTCGTGCTGGAACAGCGACACCGTCGGACGCCACTTCTCCCAGCGCTCCGGCTTCAGGTTCGAATCCAGCTTGGTGCCGATGAGGCCGATGACCACGCGCTTCAGGCTCATATCTCAGATTATAGCTTCGTATCTCGCGAGATAGATATCGCGGCGTTTCGTCGCTGGATTGGCTGTGGAGATCATGGAGTTAAAGCGCATAAATATCAATGCTTTAGATGCCAATTTTCTGGCAAATCCCAGGGCCTGGCATGCTCCGTGAAATATCTGCCATCGAACGCGACGCTAGCGACCGATCGCTCGAGAAGGCGCCGCGCCACAAACGATCCGAATGGTCCGGAATGCTAGGGAGCAACACGATGGCTAACAAGCTGCTATTTCCGTCGATCCTCGGCAAGCTCTTGCCTGGGGCCAATGGGGTGAACGAGGCGGGGGGCCGAGCCTATCGGCTGGAGGAGCGTCATGCCCTGGCGCAGTATGCCGCGACTGGCTGCCTCAACTCCACGTTCTACGCCAACGCCCGGCAGCAGCTCGACGGCATTCTAGAGCTGTGCGAGCGAGTCGATCTGGAGTTCGTCGCCAAGACGGCGATCTACGCCCGTCAGCGCGGCCACATGAAGGATCTTCCGGCTCTTTTGACCTGCTTCCTGGCCGCCCACGATGGCGAGCTGTTGGCTCGGGTTTTCCCGCGGGTGATCGATCAGCCGAAGATGCTGCGCAACTTCGTGCAGATCCTGCGCTCGGGCATCACCGGCCGCAAGTCCCTGGGTTCGCGACCGCAGCGCCTGGTGCGTCAGTGGCTCGAGAGCCGCAGCGATATGCAGCTGTTCAACGCCTCGGTGGGGCAGTCGCCGTCGATGGCCGACATCGTGCGGATGGTGCATCCCAAGCCGTCGACCAAGTCGCGGGAGGCTCTGCTGGGTTATCTGATCGGCCGCCAGGTCGACGCTGGCGCCCTGCCGCGGGTGGTGCTCGAGTATGAGCGCTTCAAGCAGGACCCGGCCGAGCAGCCGGTGCCCAACGTGCCGTTCCAGATGCTGACGGCGATGCCGCTCGAGACCCGGCACTGGGTCGAGATCGCTCGGCGAGCGCCGTGGCAGACCACGCGGATGAACCTCAACACGTTCCTACGACACGGCGTCTTTGCGCAGGAAGGGCTCGATCAGATCGTCGCCGCTCGGCTGCGGGATCCGCATCAGATCCGACGCTCGCGAGTGTTTCCCTATCAGCTCTTTGCGGCCTGGCTGTCGGCTTCGCAGGAGCTGCCGAGGGTGGTCCGGCAGGCGCTGGGCGAGGCGATGGAGACGGCGCTCGAGAACGTGCCGAAGCTTTCCGGCCAGGTCTATGTGCTGGTGGATATCTACCTCGGCCCAGCTTCGAAATCTTTGTGTATTCGCCGGACGTAGAAGGAGTACACCTGCGTGGTGGCGATATT
>JBCCEE010000179.1:0-15093 GCA_039030415.1 Acidobacteriota bacterium | reverse complement strand
ACTCGCTAGCGCCAAGGCGAGATACGCAGCACCGCGCGCAGCCCATCCAGCGAGACCGTCAATCGAGCGTTCCGGCTGGAATCGAACTAGCCAGCGATCATAGACAGTGGGCTGCGTGCGGGATAGGGTCTCCTCGCTTCCCGGAACCGCGATGAGTCGTCGTCTCCAAGCCCTGTTGGCCGTCTCGCTGCTGTGCAACGCAGCTGCCGCGGTCCTGCTTTGGCGCGCCGCGGGCGGTCTCGATGCCGTGGCCGGCAAGCTCAGACAGCTGCGCGCCGGAGGCGTCGCCGAACTCAGCGCGCCGCCGCCGATGCAGCGTGTCGAGCTGACGACGGACCGGGTCAGCGGCCTGCCGGGCTACGCCAGCACGGGCCGCTGGGTGCGCCTGCCGGATGAGCTGGTGGCTCAGCTTCGCCCTCCCCTGCAGGTGCTCAGCCAGTTTCCCTCGGGCGGGCGGATTCGCTTCAAAACCGACGCTTCGGCGGTTCGCATCCTCGCCCGCTCCCGCGACCCGGGCACGCCGTTTCATATGAACAGCATCATGAAGAACGGCGTCGATCTCTATCTCGACGGTCGGTACTGGAGCAGTGCCTGGCCCGACGAGACGGGCCAGATCCGCCGCCGCTTCGAGCTGCCGGCGGAGCCGAGGGTGCGCAGCGTCACGGTCTACCTACCGCTCTACGAGCAGATCGAGATCTACGAAGTGGCGGTGCCCGAGGGGGCTCGAATCCTGCCCGCCGACGATCTAGCGTCGCGGCAGCCGATGATCTTCTACGGCTCGAGCATCACCCAGGGCGGCGTGGCTTCCAATCCCGGCATGTCCTACCCGGCGATCCTGTCGCGTTCCCTCGGGATCGATTTCATCAACCTGGGGTTCAGCGGCAACGGTTTGGGAGATCCCGAGCTGGCTCGCTACATCGCTACCCTCGAAGCCTCGATCATCGTGCTCGATTTTTGGGCCAACCCTTCGCCCGAGCTCTACGCGCAGACCCTGTCGCCGTTCGTCGAAGCGATCCGAGCGCGGCATCGAGACACGCCGATCCTGGTCGTCGGGCCGTTCTACAACGTCAACCGGGAGCAGGAGCATCGCGAGAAGCGCGCTACCGCCAGCCAACTGGTGGAGTCCCGACAACAAGCGGGTGATGAGCACATCCACTTTTTCGACGGCCGCCTCATGCTCTCCCGCGAGACCGCCTTCGGCCTGACCGATGGCCGCCACCCCAACTCGCTCGGCTTTTGGTTTTGCGCCCAGGCCCTCGAGCCCAAGCTGCGAGAGCTCCTCGAGCTGCCCGCGGCTGCCGGCTCACAGGCGCTCAGCTCGCCGCTTCAAGCATCCGAGTAACCGCCGCATGCTCGACTCGGCGATCGAGGGTGGCGGCGTAGAACGAGATGCGCACGGCGTCTAGCTGGCCGACCTCCTCGAGCCCGTACTGACTCTGCACCTGCGGCCAGATCAGCGCGGGAGTGGCCAGCAGGCCGGCGGAGCGAACGCCGAACGCCTTGATCAGCGCCGTGTCATCGAATTCGCCGACGACCTCGGGGCGAATGGCGTGCTCGTCGAACCAGCGCTCCAGCACCGGCCGCAGAAACGACTCATGGGTCGGCAGCAAGAACGGGGCACCGTCCAGGGAGGCCGGAAACCCGTCGCGATAGCGCTGGGCTAGGCCCGGCGCCCCCAGAATCTTGAGCGCCGAGCTCGATAGCCGATGCGAGAACGCGCGAATATTGGATGCTGAGCCCACCGGCGCGTCGAGCAGCACGACGTCGAGGAGGTGTAGCGCCATGTCGGCCAGCAGCTTGGCGGGCTGGCCTTCGCGACACACCAGGTGAACGCCCATCTCCACCGCGGGCTCGAGAAATTTGGTCGCCACCAGCTTGGGTACGACGTCGGCGACCCCTACCGCCAGCCGCAGCGGCTGGTGGCTCTTGGGGTTGCGCAGCGTCTCGGTGAGATCCCGGCCGAGCGAGAAAATCTCCTCGGCAAACTTCAGCGCCGTTCGCCCGGCTTCGGAGAGCACGAGGCTGCGGCCTGCGCGATGGAACAGCTTGACGCTCAAGCTCTCTTCGAGCAGCGAAAGCTGTGTACTGATCGTCGATGACGCGACGTCCAGCGTCTCCGACGCGCGGGCGATGCCGCCTTCGCGGGCCACGACCCAGAAGTAATAGAGGTGGTGGTAGTTGAGCGACTGTCGTTCGAGCATAGGTTTCTCTAAGCAGAGGTCCTCTGGGGTCGTTCGATAATAGCGAACGATACCTTCGTCCCTACATTATTGATGAACAAACTTGGGCGGCGTATGCTGTGATGCCGGTCGTTCGTGAAACCTTGTTAGAGCTGCACGATGGGAGACTCACCGTGAGCCAGAATTGCGGGCGCCTGTTTCCCGAGTCTCTGATCACCGGTCTCCTGGATGGAGCCCTCGATCAGGAGGAATCACGCATGATCACCACTCACCTTCAAGACTGTGCCACCTGCCGAAAGCTCTTCGATGAGCTGAGCATGGTGCGCATCTGGATCCAGCAGATCCGTCTCCACGAGCCTGGTGAGACGCCGGCCAACGATACCGCCGGTGAGCACCTCATCCTGAGCGAGTCAATCCGCCTCGTCCACTGCGGCCGCAAATCCTCTAGATAGCCGGAAGTCTGTGCCTGCCCAGCAGGCGGGGTGCTCGACGTTCACTCGCGTCGATCCGTGATGATTTCGAGATAGGGTTGTCCATGACGATCTCGAAGGCAGCCCAATCCGAGAACCCACCGACCTCGAAGACAGGAGACGGCCATGCAGCGCTTCAAGAATATTCTCGCGATCTACAATCGAGCGGTGGGCGATGAGGCGACGTTGCGGCGTGCGACCCTGTTGGCCAAGAACAACGGCGCCCGGCTCACCGTGGCCGAAGTCGCCGACCTGCCGGATAGCCTGATCTCCGCCACCGACGCAGCTTCGCGCAGGCTTGCGCAGACGAAGCTCGACGAGCGCCAAGAGCATCTGGAGCGCTTGATCGTCTCGATCGAGAGCCAGGGCGTCGAGGTGCGAGCCGAAGTGCTGGTGGGCACGGCGTTCCTCGAGATCACCCGCGCGGTGCTGCGCGATCACCACGACCTGGTCATGATGACCGCCGAAGAGCCCAAGGGCCTGAGAAATCTGCTCTTCGGGAGCACCTCGATGCATTTGATGCGCAAGTGCCCGAGTCCGGTGTGGGTCACCAAGCCGGGTCAGAGTCCCCGCTATGCTCGTATTCTGGCGGCGGTCGAGACCTTTTCTTCCGGCGAGCCGTACGACGCGCTCAACAAGCTGATCATGGACCTCGCGGTATCGCTGGCGCGCCTCGAAGAGGGTGAGCTGCACGTCGTTCACGCCTGGGAGATGACGCCGCGCGACATCGAAACCAGCCGTTCTGAGATCTCGCCGACGATCCTGGAGCAGCTCGTGCGGCGCAACCGTGAGGCGCACGGCGACAGCGTAGAGGCTCTGCTGAGCGGCTATAATCTGGAAGGCTTGAAGCACGAAGTCCACCTCCAGCAGGGCGAAGCCCGCGCCGTCATCCCTCGAGTGGCGATGCAGCTTGGAGTCGACGTGCTAGTGATGGGCACGGTGTGCCGAACCGGCATTCCAGGCTTCTTCATCGGCAATACTGCCGAAGACGTCCTCAAGCAGGTCGATTGCTCAGTTCTCACTGTCAAGCCGGCGGGTTTCGTGACGCCGGTCACCCTGGAGCCGTCATCATGAATTTCAAAGAGTTGATGAAGTCCGAAGCCGCTAGCGGTGTGTTGCTGGTGTTGGCTGCAGTGCTCGCCCTGCTCGCCGCCAACAGCCCGGCCTCCGGGCTCTACGGCGGCCTGCTGGACGTTCCCGTCGAGGTGCGCGTCGGCAACCTGGAGATCGCCAAGCCCCTGCTGCTGTGGATCAACGATGGCTTGATGGCGATCTTCTTCCTGCTGATCGGTCTCGAGGTCAAACGTGAGGTGCTGATCGGCCGGCTATCGAAGCCATCGCAAGCGGCGCTACCGATCGCGGCGGCGATCGGCGGCATGCTGGTGCCAGCATTGTGCTACGTCTTCATCAATTGGGGGGATGCCGACGCTCTCGCCGGCTGGGCGGTGCCGGCCGCCACCGACATCGCGTTCGCCCTCGGCGTGCTCGCCCTGCTCGGCGACCGAGTGCCGCCTTCGCTCAAAATCTTCCTGTTGGCGCTGGCGATCCTCGATGACCTGGGTGCCATCGTCATTATCGCCATCTTTTACTCCGGCGACGTCTCAGTGACCTCTCTGGCCCTGGCGTCGGGCGCCATGGTCTTCCTCATCGTGCTCAACCGCAGTCGGGTCCTCAGAATTGTGCCCTACGCTCTGATCGGCTTGGCGATGTGGGTCTTTGTGCTCAAGTCTGGGGTGCATGCCACGCTGGCAGGCGTCGCTCTGGCCTTTGCCATCCCACTCCGGGCTGGTGGAGCGCCTGGGTCATCCCCCTTGGAGCGCCTCGAACACTCACTGCACCCCTGGGTCACCTACGGCATCATGCCGGTCTTCGCCTTTGCCAATGCCGGCGTCAGCCTGAGCGGCTTCACGGCGAACAAGCTGCTCGAGCCGGTCACCCTCGGGGTCATCCTCGGATTGGTGGTCGGCAAGCAGGTCGGGGTCTTCGGCTTTTCCTGGCTGGCGGTCAAAACTGGCCTCGCACGGCTGCCGCAAGGAGCGACCTGGCTTCACGTCTACGGCGTGTCCATGCTGTGCGGCATCGGTTTCACCATGAGTCTGTTCATCGGCTCGCTGGCCTTCGAGCATCTGCCTCGTACCGACTTCCTGATCGCCAACCGCATCGGCATCCTCGTCGGCTCGCTGATCGCCGCTTTGGGCGGCTACGCGGTGCTGCGGGCGGCCTCGGGTAGGCGCCCGGACGTTGCAAAGTAGGGCGCTGAACAAGCAGCTCAGCAACTGCTGAGACATCGGCAGGGCTTGTTCAGCGCCCGCATCCCTCCCGAATCATTAGACATCGCGCGAATCGGCTTCGTTTCGTCTCAACACCTTCGAGATTTCTCGAGGCGGGACCGCGCGGACGGTCGCAAGAGCGATACGGTCGTGAGCGACCATAAGAGTCGACCCTCCGTACCGGGTACGGAGGGCCATTGGGGCATGGATCAGAAAGCATAGGCACCAACGAGCATCTCAGCATATTGGCCATGAGATTGGCAGGCTCGTTTGACGCCTTCGAGATGCGGACTCTCGTCCCTCCCTTCACTCAATAAAACGCGCGTTTGGCGAGCGGAAAGTCTCAAATCCAGGAAAAAAATCACGCCTGTCGGCTCATCCACGCTGTTTCGAGAGGAGATCAAGCTGGGTTTCACCAGGCCAGAGCCTTCCTGAGCCAGGCCGCTTTGGACGCTGGTGGCCTTCGCCAGCTGCCCATTCCGGGCGATGAAATGGCGGTAGGATTGCCGGCGGATCATCCGGGAAGAGGCCATGAAATCGTCGAAGGCGCGAGACTCGGCCGTCGGTATCCGACGAGCCAAGATGTTCATGCAGCGCGATCTCTCGTGGATGGTCGGATTTCCGGTCGCGTCCGACGCGTGGCTGTCGATGTCGCTGGGCCTGTCGACCTCGAGACAAAGGCTGGATCGGGAGCTCCTGCACGAGTCGACCCTGGCGGTCCGCAAGCTGGTGCGAGGGTTTCCGAAGGCGCTGCCTCGGCTGGTCGGTGACCCCGAGGGTTGGGCTAGCATCCGGCTGGCGCTGATCGAGTCGCTCAAGCCCGCGATCCATCAACGCCGGCCGCTGCCGGATGAGCCACTGGCCGGTCACCCACAGGCCAGGGAGTCTCACCGGCAGCTGTTCCGCAGCGTGCGACGCGAGGCTCCGCGACTCGCACGCCTGACGAGCGCGCTGACCTGGCTGTGCTGGACGGATCTCGCCAGCTTGCGCCCGGCGTTGCGCTGGCTGCGAGCCCATCAGCGGGAGCTCGAGGCTCTGGAGGAGACGCCCGGAGCGGATCTGACGCTGGCCGTGCGCCTGTGGCAGCTGCGCCGTGCCCACGGCGAGCGACGCGTGGCGCCTTTCCTCGACTGGCTGTCGCGTCCCGAGCTGTTCACCGTCCCGACGGAATGCCCGGAGCCCTACGGTCAACAAGCGGCGGCGTTCTTCCAGGGGTCGCGATCCAGCCTGCCGCAGAAGCCTGAACCGCAGCTGGGCGCCAGCCTCATCGCCTGGGTCCATGAGGTGGCGACGCGAGACGATGCGACCCGCAAGCGCGCCTTGGATCTGCTGCCGCTGCTGCTCGACTTCGAACCGTTGGCGCAGTGGCAGGCCTGGTGGCAGCGGGCCGAGTCGACCCTGGGCAGAGCGCGCAAGCTCCATCGCCAACCCTCCAAGATCCGGCAGCAGAGAAAGGGCAACGCTCGGCTCCGCAAGCTGGATTCGCAGCGCCCCCGGGCTTTCCCTGCCCGGCGGGTGCTGAGGATTCTCTCCGGCCTCTCGTCCACCGCCCATCTCGAGCTCTATCGAGCGATCGTGCCCCGCCTCAGGCGCTGGCCCGAGCGGGTCGGGGGCTACCCCGTGCGCCTGGCTTTCGCCTGCTACTGGTATGAGCTGGTGCGACCGCTCGATGCTCCCACGCAAGGTGACTTCCGCCAGCTGGCTCGCGAGCTTTGCGACTTCTGGCGGAGCAGAGACTTCCACCTGCGAGCGCTCAAGCCCTGGGAGCCGGTGTGGCGGGCCGTGCCCGGCAGCAGGCCCTACTTTCACCTGGATTGGATCCTGCGCGACATGCTGCCGGAGCGCGGCAAGATCCAAGCGTTTTTCGAGATGCTGTCGAAGGTCCGCGCGCCGGTCTCAGAAGACCAGGCCGAGCTGCTGGCGTTCCTGATTTCGAAGCTGCCGCCAGCCAGAGTCGAGAGCGCGTTCGACGTTCTGCGCGACGACGAACAGATCGAGTCCTACCTGCCCGAGGAGCTGATTGTCCTCGCCGATCGCCTCACCGCGAGCGAGGAGGAGCATCTCCTGCCGGTCTTCCAAGCGCTGCGCAAGCATCAGCGGCGGCTGCCGGTAGAGAGTCTGCGGTCGGTCGCCGCGGAGCTGGAGACGATCGGACGGCCGTGGATCGCGCGCCGCTGCATCGAAGCCGGACATCTCGGTCTGCTGGTCGAGGTCAGCCAGAGGCAGCGGTTCGTCTTCGACCTCGGCTGCGCACCGCCCGCTCCCAGTCTCCAGCCTGTCCGTTCGAGCGGCTGGTGGGAGCGCTACCCGGCCGCGCTCGGCCCGGCGCTGCGCGAGCTCGACGCCTGTGACGATCGCGCCGAGCGGTCGGCCGGAAGGCTGCTGCGCAAAGAGTTTCCCGACCCCGCGGCGCTGCGGCGGGAGATCGACGCGCTGCGGTGCGTAGAGCACCCCGAGCCTGCGGTGGCCCACCGATTGCGCAATCTCGAAGCGCGTCTCGAGGCGGAGCCCCGGGTGCCGGCGGGGCGGCTGGCCAATCTCGAAGAAAAGCTGCTGACGGCGGCAGCTCGCAGGCTCGTCGAGCGCTGGAGCCAGGCGCTGCGTCGCGCCTATGACGAAGCCCTGCTGCATTTCCTGGGAGGCGAAGCGCTGCCGTCCTGGAGCGCTCGCGACGACGTCCGGCAGGCGCTGCTCGCCTCGCTCGAGCTCGAGCCGGCCTTTCGCAAGCTGGCCCGTCGGCTCTTCCGCAGGCGCTGTCGCCCGGGCCCTTGGGATGGTCGCGAGCACCCCGCCAATGCCGCGTTCTTGGCCAGGATGGCCGCTCTCGGAATCGACACCGGACCCTGGATCGACTCCGGACCCACCCTGCAGGCCGGTGACATCCAGCTCGCCCTGGAGCGGGATCCGCTCGAGATCCTGCATATGGGTGGCCACTTTCGAACCTGCCTGTCACCCGGCCAGTTCAACCACTTTTCGGTCTACGCCAACGCCTGCGACATCAACAAGCAGGTGCTCTATGCGCGCGACGCTCGCGGCAACGTGGTGGCGAGGATGCTGTTGGCGCTGACGGCCGAGGGCGGGCTGCTGTGCTTCCACCCCTACCAGCTGGACAGCGAGCTCGGGTTCGAGGCCTTGGCCCAGGACTACGCGCAGCGCCTGGCCGATGCCATGGGCACCCTGGTGGTTCCACGGGGCCACGTGCCGCAGTTGGTCGCCCCGGATTGGTGGGACGACGGGCCAACGGACCTCGCCGACCGGCACCCGGCTCTCGAGCCGAGCTCGGATCTGCGCCGGGCCCTGGCCGAGCTGCCGCCAGCGCAGCTCGCGGGCAAGATCTCCGCGGCGTTCGCGCCCTTGGCCTGCAACGAGCTGACGCTGCCCCTGGTGCTGCAGCTGCCGGAGCTCGACGCACGGCCCGAGCTGGCGAGCGGAGTCGCTCGCCTCGCCGAGCGCCTCGAGCTGCCGACCGACGCCATGCTTCGCCTCGGCCAGCTGCTGCTGGCGGCTGGGGATATCGAGCAAGGCCGGACCTTGGCGCCGCGGTTGAAGGCCCGCGCGCTGGCTCGCCACCGGCAATTCCAGCACGACTCGTTCGAAATCGTGGAGCTGCTCGCAGGGCTCGACCCGAGTCGAGCCCTGCGCCTGCTCCGTCAGACCCGTTCCCGGGGCGTGCGTCGTTGGGAGCAAGAAACAGATTTCAAGCGGCTCGCCCTAGGCGCTCGAGCCAGCCGCCAGCTCGGGCGTCGCAAGCAGGCCCGGAAGCTCCTGGAGCGCGCCCGCCACTTCGGCCCCGACCCAGCTGCCAAGGCCGAGTGCGACCGGCTCCTCGCCGAGCTGGACGGAGCCGGTCGGTGAAATGTCAGAAGCTCAGCCGCAGGCCGAGCTGGACGGTCGAGTAGTCTCGCTCGAAGGCGTTGACCGAGCGATAGTCGTAACGCGCTACGAAGCTGTAGCGCTGGTTGAGGCAGACCGAGAGTCCGAGGCCAGCGTTGAAGCCGAGCTCGGTGCTGCCGGTCTCGTCGCGATAGGCACCAACGCCGACGTGGAGCGTCGGAATCGGGCAGATCCGGGGCCATAGTGCGAGCTCGAGCTCCGGCGAGAGATGCGTCAGCTCGAAGTTGCCGCCTGGATTCGGGTTGGAGAACTCGTCGTAGCCCAGGTAGAGACCCAGCGAGGCGCGCCTGCCCCCGGCGTTGAAATTTAGCGCCGGCTTGATGCCGAGGCTGAAAGACGGGTCGGCGACGGTGTCGAAGCCACCGTGTGGGAAGGTCCGGCCGGTGAAGAGGGCGAGCGAATACTTCGCCTTGCCCTCACAGTCGCAGCCCTCGCCTGTGGGTGGCCTCGGCCCGCCTTCGCCGGGTGGCCGCGGACGTTTCGGCTGTCCCGGCACCACGAACGCGGCCGAAAGGTAGCGCTCGAACGGATCGCCAGCACTCGACGTTCCGACCGCCCGCAGCCGCACGTAGTAGGCGCCGGGAATCGTCGCCAGGTACTCGAGACCGTAGATGCCGTCGCTCGCTTTACCGTCCATGGACGAGCCGTTGTCGCGCAGCGTGATGGGCGTCTTCACGCCGTCGGGGCGGCGCACGTAGCCCCCGACATTCGCGCCGAGCACTCCGGTCGTGTCGGCGATCCAGACGCGCAGCGGCATCGAGTAGTTGCCGTCAGAGGTCTCGGTGAGCTGGTTCGGGCCGACGCGCGCGCTGAGAGCGGTCGGCGCCGAGGCGACGGCGAAGAACTCCGCAGAATTCACCTGCGGGTCGACGAGGTAGGACCAGACGCCTGGCTTCGGCTGACGTATGCGGTAGACGGAGTGCTTGGGGTCGGCGCGCAGCGTGATCGCCGGCGGCGCCGCCGTTACCGCAACCGTCGCTCCCGGCTCGAACAGCAGCACGGTCGCCGCATGGTCGACGTTGGCGTGAAAAGCGACGGTCATCCAGTCGAGTCCCGGCTCGACGCGGAAGAAGGCCCTGAGCTGCCCGCGATGGGTCGCTGACGTCGACGGCTTGGGGAAGCCCTCGGCATAGTAGAAACGCTGTTCGCCGCGCACGTCCTCATCCACGCTCTTGTACCAGTCGGAGAGGCGGCTCAAGAGGAAGAACGACCCTGCGCCTTCGTTGAGGTTGCGGAACTCTCCGCCGGTCACCGACGCGACGTCGGTGAGCAGCTCGTCATCGGCATCGGCGCCGATGCCGACCGTGTCGACGCGGATGTCGTCGGCGTCGAACACCGGGCGCAGCGGACCGCCGGGACCGGTTCTGGTCCAGTACGGTGCGTAGTTCTCGAGCCCGTCGGTGAGCAGCACGATGTGCGGCTCGTGGCCGGCCACGGCGCCCGCGTCGAGCATCGTCCGCGCCTCCACCAGACCGGCGCCGATCGAGGTCTCCGCGCCCGAGAACCCAGGCGACGTGTCGGGTGAGATGCCGTCGATCGCCGTGCGTGCGGCGGGCCGCTGATCGGTCGCGCCTTCGCCGGCGGTGACGAACGCGAACTTCGGCTCGGCGAGCTCGTCCGGATCGACGACGGTGCCGTCGCCGTCCTGATCGCGGCGCTGGAAGCTGATCACGCCGATCTTGTCGTTGGGATTGGAGAGGTTGACGAAGAACTTCGCCGCCGCGCGGGCGGCGTCCATCTTGGCGGTACTGAACACGCCGGTACCGCCGTCGTAGTGCATGCTGTTGGTCTGATCGATAGCCAGCACGCGGTCGAATTCGCGCGCCTCGTCGTCTTCCCAGCACAGGCTCTCGGCCTCGGTGGCGCTCACCCCGCTCGGCGTGGTCAGCGCCACCGTGAGGTCGTAGCAGCCGTCCGCTTTGGGGCCGGGCGAGATGACGACCCAAGTTTCGCCGCCGACCTGGACCGCGGGAGTCGGGATCTGCGCCGGGGTCAAGGCGGTGCCGTCGACGGAGATCGTCAGGTTGCCGGGCGAAAGGTCCAGCCCGCCGCCGGCGACCAGCCGCACCAGGACGCGGCTGCCCGCGACCGAGGTGCCGGCGAAGCGCTTGACGCTCGTCGTCGGCTCGAGAATGCGCAGCGCGAGCGGCGACAGATCGTTGGTGAGCATCAGGTCGTCGATCACGACGCGTCCCCTGGGCGATCCGAAGGAAGGTCCGACGTCCAGGCGAACGGCGGCGATGCTCGAAAGGTTCAGGCCCGAGCCGTTGTTGAGGAAGTCGCTCGTCCGAATGCGGATCGTCTCCATCTCGTTGTGCCAGCCGGACTCGCGCTGATACGGCTGTTCGAGGCCACCGCCGTAGGCGCCGATGTTGATCGTGCTGGTGACGGGGGTGGTGGCGGTGTCGCGCAGCGTGACCGAGAAGGTCAGGTCGCCCAGGGAGTCGAGGGTGTTTGGATGGCGCGTGCCCTGGGCGCCGCGAAAGGACAGATAGCGGAACTGCGTGAAGTCGCTGGCGGCGGCGGGGACCCGCCATTCGTAGAAGCGGTCGCTGCTCGTCCAGTCGAACACCACGCCCCGTGTGCTATCGGTGGCGTTGCCCTGGGTCGCTCCGTTGAACGGATCCGAGCCGTCGGTGGGCCAGGCGAAGGTCGAGTTGTTGTCGTCGAGGCGCCCTTCGGTGAGGTTCTGCACGTTGAAGCTGACCGAAGCCCCCGAGCTGCTGACCGTCGTGCTCGTCTGCGTCTGGTAGTCGTCGATGACGAAGTTGCCCGCGCTCGAGCCGTTGCGGTACTCGTTCGAGACGACCAAGCAGGCGTTCGACGTGTCGACCCCGATCGGATGGAACGACTCGTACTGCCTGGTGAGGAAGTCGAGCGCCGGAATGTTGTCGTCGACATAGTGCTTGACGAGCGGCAGCAGGTAGCCGAGCTGTATCTCGTGGGTGATGGCTTCGGTGAGCGGGCAGGGTCCGGTGAAGGCAGCGCCCGCCGATTCCTGGTCGTGGAACCAGCCGTGCCCGGTTCCCTGGACGACGGTGGATTGGCGGTAGGCGGTCGCCCGGTCGTGCAGGTGGAAGGTCTGGCAGCGCTGCGTGTCGCCAAACGGGCAGCGATTGCCCGCCGAGCCGTTGACGTCGCTGTCGCCCGAGGCGGTCCAGAGGTGGAAGTTCGCATCGTGCGGGTTGGCGACGTTGGTGCTGTTGAAGTCCGTGGGCAGCATGCTGCTGACCAAGCGGATGTCCTGTCGGCTGAAGCGGGTCGAGGTGCTGGTTCCGTCGAACAGGCGATCGTAGGCGATGGCGACGCCCTCGCCGCCGCGGCTGTGGCCGATCCAGACGATACGGCTGGCATCGATGTGGTCGACGAGCGCGCCGCCGGCGATGTTGCCGGCTTGCGCCTGATCGATAAAGGCGCCGGTGTGGCCGATCGTGGTGAAGGCGGCGTTGGCCGAAGTGCTGATGTCGTTGTCGATGCTGACCACCACGTAGCCGTAGGACGCCAGGTGGTTGCCGATGTGGTCGTACCACTGGAAGTTGTGCCCGGCGCCGTGCCCGACGACGACCAGGGGGCGCTTGCCCATCGACCCGATGGCGGTCGGGTAGTAGACGTTCTGGCCGCGCTCCCAGTCCGGGACTCCGAACGTGGCCGCGACCGCGGTGGTGATGCTGTAGACGCTTTCCGTGACCGCCGCGGGGCCGCGGGCGGTCGTGTCGTGGACGACATACAGCCCGGCCTCGCCGCCGAGCCCGTCGATGAAGTCGCCGTCGGTGAGTGCGCCATCCCGGTCGCAGTCGAGCACGACGTCGTAGCCGACGCCGAGCCCGAGCCCGGCATTGGCATTGAGCTCCGAGCTCGCCGCGACCTGGAAGGTGTTGGCCTGGATGGTGCCGGCGACGAAGGCGCGGGACATGGCGCCGCCGGTGGTCACGTCGGAGAGTGCCGGCGTCGCAGCCCACTCGGACGGCGTCTTGTGGTTGACGACGTAGACGTCGCAGGTTTCGCCCGCGATCGCCGGAAAGCGGGTCGGGTCGATCGCGACCCGGAGCGGCTCGTCGACGTTGAACGCGCGCACGTACTCGAAGAACGGGTACTGGCCGAGGGGGTTGCCGGCCAGCTCGGTTTGGATGATCGCGGCCCTCGCGATGCCCGGGTTCAGGAGCACCAGGAACGCGAGGCTGGAAGCGTAGGCGATGGGCTTACGGAACATCGTTCTGCTCCTCGCTCTGCTTCGGGTCCTGGTCCTCGGGCGTCGCGCCGGCGACCGGCAGGCCCCAGATGTCCGCCAGTTCTTTGTCCTGCGGCGAGTACTCGTAGACGAGCTCGGCCACGAAGTCGCGCAGCAGCGCCGCCATGTCCGGCGCCTCGAGCGGCGCCTGCTGGACCGCGGCGATCTTCTCCGCGCCGAAGGGCCGGATGCCGGCGCCCTCGGCGCGTTCCCTCTCGGCCTCGATGGTGGCCGGCGTGAGGCGATCCAGGAGCTCGGGCGAGCCGAACCAGATCGGCTCGGTGGCGAGGTCGACGTCGCCCGGAACGATGCCGATGACATGGCCCGATTCGTTGCCGCGATTCAGGCGGATCACGGCGGTATTGCCGGCGTAGAGCACCGGATTCAGCACCGCGTCCCGCGGATCGACATACGCCGGGTCGACCTCGAGCACGACGAAGATACCTTCCGAGACCTTCTGGCGCGCCTCGGAGGCAGTGTTGATAAACGGCCTCTCGACCTTGAACGGGCGCGCGTGGACGAGGCTCTTCACCCGGGCCGGCGTCGGCGGGGTCTCATAGGCGCGTTCCGGAGTTTGGCAGGAAACGGGTGGTGCTGTCGCGAGCAGGAAGCCGGCGAAAGCAGCTGCAAATAATCTCATGGGATGGCTCCTGACAGGAGAAGGACGATGTATACATCGCTCGTTAGATATCGCTCGATGGGGGTGGGCATCCACCCGATCGAGAACGGAGCAACGCGCGGTTGGATTCGGGCGTTTCTCTCCTAGATCCCAGGTGAGACGGCATGTTTACTTTCTCCCTGGCCGTGAGCAGACACGGTCGGAAGACGTAAGCTGCGTGCCACAAGCACTGATAGCTGGTGGTGAGCTATCGAGGTAGACTGAAGCAATGAGGGAGAGTACTTCACCCACGAGCAAGCAAAAGAGAAGCTCCAGAGGTGGTTGAAGTAGCGGAGATCCTCCTCAGATAGATACCTGACACTGCTTTTCTCTGGGATGCGATCCTTTCCTAAGAGCCAAGCTCCAGCTCACCAGCCGTAGCGCCCACTGTGCTAGATCGATGTATGGTACGCTGTATGGCATGGTTAGAACCACGGTATATCTCACCGAAGAGCTCAAGCTGGCGCTCGAGCGCGTGGCGCAGGCCCAGCAGCGCAGTGAGGCGCAGCTGATACGAGAAGGCGTACGGCAAGTTGTGGAGCATTACGCTCCCTCACCCAAGGTCCCGCTGTTCGATAGCGGCGATCCAACCCTAGCCGAACGGGTAGACGAGCTTCTGGAAGGTTTCGGCGAGCGTTGATCCTGCTCGACACGAGTGGGCTCTTGGCGTTGATTGATTCTGCTCAGTCGCGCCATGCTGACACTGCTGCTGCCATAGCGACGTTTGAGCCACCGTTCCTATTGTCGCCATTCGTGCTCGCGGAGCTCGACTACCTGCTCGCCACTCGCGTTGGCTTGGCTGCAGAGCAGGCATTCTTGGGTGAGGTTGCGGCGGGTGCCTATCGCCTTGTCCACTTTGACGCCCACGACGTCGGTCGCGCCCGAAAGGTGATCGAGAAGTATGCCGACCTGGAGATTGGGCTTGCCGACGCTTCGATTGTTGTTCTGGCGGAACGACACCGCGTCCATGATGTTCTAACGCTCGATGAGCGTCATTTTCGTGTCCTCATGGCAGCTGGCGAGTCATTTCGCCTGATACCCGCTGATCTCTGAGCGAGCCTCGATCGGCCTCTCCTGACGGTGAACATACCGGGTGCGAGCCTCGCACCGGGTATGTTGACGGTGCGGATCGTGCGATTTTGGCTCTATCCGGGTTTCCCGGCGGTGAAGATACCGGGTGCGAGCTTCGCACCGGGTATGTTGGAGTCGAAGATACCGGGTGCGAGCCTCGCACTGGGTATGTTGACGCTTCAGACAGTCGCCTCGAATTTCGAGGTGGGTCGCCCAGAACCCCGCCCGAGTCCAACCAAACCCCCTTGGCCTGTCCTACAAGGCTCCGGTCTGTCCTACAATAGAGAACTGCGCATCAGAGTGGGGTGGCGGGACCGCGTTT
>JBCCEE010000178.1:0-15190 GCA_039030415.1 Acidobacteriota bacterium | reverse complement strand
GTAGGCGATGAGGTTTTTCAGCAGCGCCCGGTCGGTTTCCAGCGTGCCGGTATTAAAGCCGGGATTGGATCAAGTGACTTGGTCGCCTCACGGTCAGAGGATCGGCGGTGTCACGGGTGACCCGGCCCACGATGCGAGAAGATCTGTACCGTGCCACCGGTGACACGGCCTTTGGAGTGAGAAGTTCTGTGCCGTGCCACTAGTGACACGGCCCACCTTGCGAGAAGAAGTGTTCCCTGTCACTAGTGGCAGAGCCGAAAAAGTGAGAAGAAGTGTTCCCTGAACGGTGCTCGGAACGCTATTTTGCGAGAAGAAGTGGGCTTCCGGCGGCCAAAACAGGGGAGTAAGCGAGAAGAACTGGGCTTTCTGAGAAGAAATGTACCCTGCTGCTGAGAAGAACTGGTCTTCTTTTGAGCTCTGAGCGTCATGAAGTGAGAAGAGCTGTACCTCTTGGTGAGCCGGTTCGCTTGGCGGTGCTGCCGAGGAGCGGGTTGGGAGCGCCGGCGTTTGGCTTGCAGACGGCGCAGTCCTGCTCCAGAAGCCGGCAAGATGCCGGCGGTCCCAGCGCGAGCTTTTCCAGCACCACGACTTTCCGAACGTCTTCCGAATCGGGTGGCACCTCTCTTCATGAAGAACCTCCCGTCTGTCCGAATCGGGTGGCACCTCTCTCCATGAAGAACCTCCCGTCTGTCCGAATCGGGTGGCACCTCCCGAATCGGGTGGCACCTCCCGAATCGCACCTCCCGAATCGGGTGGCACCTCTCGGCTGCTCCCAGGTTCTCTACAGCGTATTGCGCTGCTGCGACACCCCATCAACCCCATAGCCACGCCCCGAATCGGGTGGCACCCCGCCGGGCTCCCGAATCGGGTGGCACCCCGCCTGGGCCTCAGTGAGCCAATGAGCCGCAGGTACTTGGCCTAAAGCGACGTGAACGCCGAGGTGCTATGGCGGACGGTGAAGCCGCCGACGTTGCCGTTGATCAGGTTGCTGTGCACCTGGGTGTTCTTGGTCGGCACGGATAGGGTGGCGGTGGCGGGGTCTTGCTCCTCGCCGATCTGGGCTAGTGAAACCAGGGAGTTGTGGGCGAAGAGCAGGCCTTCGTTGGCGGCGAATTGACTGCCGGGGCGCTCGTGCTCGCGCACCCACAGAGCCCAGACTTGTTTGCCGGCGAGGTGCCAGGCGTGGAGAATTTTGGAGACGGTGTTGCCGACGATGGTCACGCCGCGACTGCCGCCGACCTCGAAGGCGATGGCCGGGGTTCGAAAGACCTGGCTCTCGGTCGGTACCGAACCGTCGGCCAGCAGATTGCCGCTGCGATAGACGGAGTTGCCGTTGATGACTACCGACTCGGCGTATTCGAGCAGCACCGCCCGCCAGCACTGTACGAAGGTGTTGCCGGTAATCGCGAGGTTCTCGCCGCCCGGCTTGGACGGCTCGCTGGCGGTTTGGGCGATCACGCCGCGCCCGCAGTTGTTGAAGACGTTGCCGGTGACGACACCATGGTTCGAGCCCGACTTGAACGCCGCACCGCCGGCACAGCTCTCGAAGGCGTTGCCGATGATGGTGACCGCACCGCACTCGCCATCGCGATTGGCGATGTAGATGCCGAGGTCGCGCATGCCGACAAACTCGCAGCCGGTGATGCGAGCGGACTCGCAGTTGTTGATGAAGATGCCGGTATCGCCACCCGCATTTTGCCAGTGGCGCTCGACCTCGTGGCCGAGGAAGGTACAGTCGGAGACGTCGAGGTGACCAAATCTGCCGGCCGGGTCGCCGCCGATCGTCCGCGGCCGAAAGTCGAGGCACGACGCGGTGTTGGCCTGGCCCGGATTGGCAGCGGGAAAAGCGCCGGTGACCCAAGGGACGACCTTTGACACTGGCTGGTCGGTCTGCAGGAACAGCCCGCCGCGCCACGAGAAGTCGACCGACTCGACGTCGCCGGGATTGGCTTGTGAGAGCTTGACGCCGGCATCGGCGAGGAATTTGAAGCCATCGCCGTCGACCCGCAGATCGAACACGGCTCCAGGACTGCACTCGATCGACATCGGTCCGTTCTGAATGCGCACTTGAACCGTGTCGTGCAGCTCGTAGCGTCCGGCCGGGAACAGCCAGTCGCCCTCGTACTGCGTCAATGCACTCTCGATATCTGCCGCTAGCGTCGGCGAGGACAGGCTGACGTGATCCAGGATGTTGCGCCGCGGCGCCGAGGTTTGAGCCGCCGCGGGCTGGCTGCCGGCGGCCATGGCGCCAGCGGCTAGCGGTGCGCCCCACAGCAGGCGCCGCCGTGCGATGAGGTGGCCCGAGGTCTCAGGCGATCGATCGTTGCGTGCGTTCATCTGAGTCTCCTTGGTTGCGGTCGGCGCAGGCGCCTGATCGGATGATGAGCTCTCGGAAGGCAGGGCGTCGAGTCGTCGACTGGCGACGAGGTCCTAGCTCATGAGTACGTTCGCAGGGTGGAGGAGTTCAGAAAGCTGGAAGCGCCGGCGTCCCGCCGGCCTGAGCCCGTCTCCCGAATCGGGTGGCACCCTTCACCCACGAGCCCGTCTCCCGAATCGGGTGGCACCGCTCACACCAGGCACCGTTCACACCAGCGCAGAAGCCGGCAAGATGCCGGCGGTCCCAGCGAGAGCTCCTGCGGCACCGGCGTGGTCCGTCAGTCTCCCGAATCGGGTGGCACCGCTCAAACCGGCGCAGAAGCCGGCAAGATGCCGGCGGCCTCAGCGCAGATACCGGCGTCTCTCCTGTCAGATGCAGAATGCTGGGAGCGCCGGCGTCCCGCCGGCCGGAGTCCGAGTGCTAGAAGCGAAGGCGTCTCGTTTGGAGTCCGAGCCGCTACCTGGATTGGGCACCTGCCCGAATCGGGTGGCACCGTTGGAGGCACCGCTCCCGCGGCGTCTGGGCATCTCGTTTGGAGTCTCCCGAATCAGTCTCCCGAATCGGGTGGCACCGCTCCCGCGGCGCCTAGTCGACGGTGAAGCGCGATAGCTCGACGGGTACCAGCTGCGACTCGCTGAGCCCCAGAGACTGAACTCCGGGGATCGAGATGAAGAAGGCCAGGTCGGTGTAGTTGCCCGAAGCGTTGTCGTAGGTGAAGGCCGAGATGCCGCCGTTGTGCCCGACGTGCAAGACGCCATCGACATCCATGATCAGGGCGTTGGCGGCGTTGCCGCCAAGGTTGCTGAAGCCAGTGCGGGCGCTGTAGCCGCTGCCGCTGTAGGAGAAGGCGGAGATGCCGCCGTCGTGGGCGACGAGCAGATCACCCGAGGGATCTTCGAAGATGGCGTTGACGTTGGCGAGGGAGAAGAAGTGGCCGGTGTCGACGTAGCTGGTGCCGCTGTAGGTCAGGGCCGAGAGGCCGGCGCTGTGGCCGACGTGGATCACGGCGTTGGAGGCGACCGTCACGGTGCGGACGTTGGCGATGGAGAAGAACTGCGCCGCGGTGCTGGAGTAGGTCGACGGCGGCGAGAAGTCGGTGGCGGACATGCCCGAGGCATGGCCGGGGTGGAGTACGTCGCCAGTATCTACCGCCAGACCGAGGCTGGGGACGGGCAGGCTGAGGAAGGCGGTGGTGTCCGAGTAGCCCGAGCCGGCGCCGCCCGAGAAGTCGAAGTTCAGGCCGGACAGGCCGGCGCTGTGCAGCACGTGCACGACGCCGTTCGAGTCGATCACCACCTGGTCGACATCGAGCGGCCCGAAGAACGCGCCCGAGGCCGTAGCGTCGGCGTAGGTCTGCATGCCGTCGTCATAGACCAGAGCCGAAATGGCCCCGCCATGCCCAACGTGGATGACGTCATCAGCGTCGACAATGACCGCCTCGGCTCCGGTCAGTGAGATGAACGCCGTCGCGGGCCCGGTATAGCCCGCCGAGAAGTCGACTTCGGACAGCCCGGCGGTGTGGGCCACGTGCAGGTTCACCTGGGCGCTCGAGGGCGCGGAACCTAGGACTAGCGCGGCAACGGTCGCCAACCAGCGTGAGCTCGCCATCTTCAGATCTCCTGACTTGGTGGGGAGGCTTGGGATCTCGCCCACTCTACCAAGGTAGGTCCGAGGCGACGTGAGCGATCTGCCTCAGGAGCACCTCTGAACCCCGATCGCTCTAGTCCACGTCGGCTCTAATCACTGTCCAGCAGTCGGCGAACGGTCCTGACCAGCTCTAGCTGACTGAAGGGTTTCGGCAGCAGCGTGATCGTGCGGCCGGGCTCGAGCGCCTCGCCCTGGAGCCTCTCATTGTAGCGGGTTTGACTGCAGCTCGAAGATCGCCAGGGCGTGCTGTTCGTCGCGAAAGCGCTGGACGAGCCGCACGGGGCCCTCGGGATCAGGGGGTGGCGACTGTTCGATGACGCGGCGGTGCACGATGGCATAGCGCACGCCAGCGTCGCGCAGCGCGAGCAGCGAAGGGGTGGAGGGAAAGGTCTCCATGGTCTTCTTGAGCTCGCGGAAGCTGGCCGGGAAGAAGCCGGAGTAGCCGTTGACCATCGGCCGCCAGTGGCGCAGCTGCCAATACATCCACTGGCTGGTGCCGAGGTAGGCGCGGGCGCTGCGCTCGCGGGGGAACGGCACGAAGGCGAGCGGGTCGTCGTTGGCCGTCTCGCGCTCGATCCAGTCCAGCCAGGGCAGCTCGAGGTCGAGCGGCGGCAGGGGCTCGATCTCGCCCATGACCGGCCGCATCTCGACGACCGCCAGCAGGGCGACGGAGGCCACCACCAGGCTCGCTCGGAGGTTTGTCGTGCGGCGCTTCACCTGCTCCAGCAGCAGCTGCAGGGCACCAGCCGCCAGCGCCGCGACCGCCAGCTGGCTGAACAGGGCGAAGCGGAAGTAGCTGCGGATCTGCGCCAGGCCCGGGAGGGTGCGCAGAGCGTCGGCGAGCGAGAAACCCGCGATCGCGAGGTTGGCTCCGAACGACAGCAGCAGGCTCGCGGCCAGCAACAGGCCGCCGGTCACCGCCATGCGTCGCCAGCGTTCGGAGCGCCACGCCAGCGCCAGCGCGGCGAGCGCTAGCAGCACCCGCAGCGTGCCGGGCCAGAACGCCCGGCGCGACGGGCGTTCGGCGGTAGCGACGCCGGGAGTGGGCACTATCTGCTGCCACGGGCTCTTCAGATAATGATCGAGCTGGGCGCTCTGCTTGCGTACCGTCTCGGCCGAGCGCGTGAAGCCGGCGTCCGCCGTGGCCCGCACCTGGGCGGCGATCAGCGGCGAAGACAGGATGAGAAACAACGCGGCTCCCGCCGTCACGCCAATCCAGGCCTCGCGCTCTCGGCGGTGCGGCCACCACAGCCACAGAATGGCTGGGATGGCGGCCAGGGCGGCGAAGACGGTGACCTGAGAGCTCAGCCCGTAGGCCAAGGCGAGGCTGCCACCCAGGGCCAGGCCGCCTCGCCGGCTCGGCGCCTCGGCGAAGCGCACCACGGCGAGGGCGAACAGCAGCACGCCGGCCAGCGGCACCAGCTGCAGCACCCCCAGCTCCTGATGGGTGAACGGCAGCACCAAAACTAGGGCGCCGCCGCCGAGCGCCGGCAGCCAAGCCAAGCCGACCCGCCGCAGCAGCAGGGTCGCGAGCAGGCCGTTGAGCGCCAGGGTAGTGATGAGAATGAGGTTGTAGGCCTGCAGTACCGAGCCGCCCAGGCGGTGGATCGCGGCAGCCACGACGCCGACCAGCGGCTGCGGCTCAGACAGCGCGAAGGTGTCGGCGGCGGGGTGGAAGATCGGCGCCTGCCAGTAGCTCCGGTAGCCGTGGCTCAGGCTCTCGACGTTCCAGGCCAGGGTCCAGAGGTTGAACAGCGGCACGGTGGCGACGCTCTCGGTACCGAGCGGGATGCCTGCGTCGAGCTGCGCCGCCAGCGGCCAGGTAATCGCTACCGCACCGGCAGCGAACAGCAGCGTGATCGCGGCCCAGCGCAGCCGCGGCACCCATGGAGAGCTGTTGTGGGTCATGAGTTGTGCTGCCTTTGGGAGCATACCGATGTATGCTAGCGGTTGAAGGGGCGCTGGCTGTTGACGTTACCTGCCTGACGTTGCCTGTCGGCATGCCTGTTGACTGCAATTGAGAAACAAGTATCATCGGATCATGGTGGTGTCTAGCTTCCGCGAGCTGTCCGTGCGGACCGAGGCTCGTCGAGCCGGTTGGCTGCGGCTGGTCGCGCTGCTCGCCGTCGTGGCTTTGGGTGCCGGCATGCTGGGCCTCAGCCATCACCATGCCGACGACGGGCATTTAGACGGGCACTTCGAAGACGACCACTGCGTGGTCTGCCACCTTCAGCAGCCTACGATCATCACCACCGCGGTGCTCGATGTCGCACCGCCCTTGGCGTCGTCCGATAGCGCACGGGCTAACGAGTCCAATTATGTCGGCAGCGTGGCGCTTCAGCTCAGTCCGCCGTTGCGCGGTCCACCGATCTCCTAACGCATTCAACTTCCCGCTGGCCGACCCGCCGGATCTCTGCTGATCGGTGGGTGTTGTGGTTGCGTTAGGGCTCCGGAAATGCCGGAGCGATCGACCTTGGCTTGGCTACCTATCACAGCTGTGAAGCTGGCTTGCTGAAGCCGGCTCACTTCAATCGATTGGGTGCTCGGGCCGCCCGCGGAGCTTCTAGCGGAGTCTTTCAGAATCATGGAATGGCTTTGGGCGATTCCTGGCGCGTCGTGGATCATGCTGGTCCAGGCCGCCCCCTACATCGTGTTTGGTCTGGCCGTCGCCGGCCTGATGCACGTCCTGCTGCCCGAATCTCTGGTGCTGCGCTGGATGGGCTCGCCCGGTCTCGGCGGGGTGATCCGGGCAGCGATCATCGGCGTGCCGCTGCCGGTATGCAGCTGCGGCGTCGTGCCGATCGCGGTCGAGCTGCGCCGTAAGGGCGCTTCGCGTCCCGCGTCGCAGTCGTTCTTGATCACTACGCCCGAGTCGAGCATCGACTCGATCTTCCTCACCTGGGGCATGATGGGCCCGGTGATGGCGATCGCGCGACCGATCGCAGCGTTCTTCACCGCGGTGCTCGGCGGCATTCTGGCGATCGCTTCGGCCCGCAGCGTCGATGAGCTGCTGGCGGGCGGTGGCGCCGACCGCCACCGCGATCACAGTCACGATCATGGGCATGACCACGATCACGATCACAGTCATGACCACGATCACGATCACGATCACCACCACCACCATCATCACCACGGTCACGATCACGATCACAGCCATTCCGTAGCGTTCGCCGGCAGCGCTCGCGCCCGGCTCGCCCTGCGCCGTGCTCTGAGCCCCTCGCGGAGGCGGACCGCCAGCCGAGCTGAAGGTGAGGAGGGGGAAGCAGATCGCGCCGAGGCTGTGCTGGCCGAATCAGTCGGCGCCGAACCTTTGGTTGCGGAATCCGCGGTCGCTGAATCCGCGGTTGCTGCATCTGAGGACGCTGAGTCTGCGAGTCTCGAAGACGAGGAGGACACCAGCGTCTGGCGCGATCTGGTGAAGCCGGCCGCAAACTACGGTTTCGGCGAGCTGCTGGATGACCTCGCTTTCTGGCTGGTGGTCGGCATTGGCCTGGCGGGCGTCTTGACCGTGCTGCTGCCCGACAATCTCGACGAGCTCGGGCTCGGCACCGGCCTGCTGCCGATGATCGGTCTGCTGATCGTCGGCATCCCGCTCTACATGTGCGCGTCGGCGAGCACGCCGATCGCCGCGGCGCTGATGCTGAAGGGAGTGAGTCCAGGCGCGGCCCTGGTCTTCCTGCTCGCCGGCCCCGCCACCAATGCCGCCACCGTCCTGCTGCTGGTCTCCGCCTTCGGCCGCCGGTTCGTTTGGATCTACGTCATCAGCGTCGCCGTTGGCGCGCTCGCCGCCGGCCTGATGCTGGATTTCTTGCTGGGCGGCTTCGACCTGACCGAAGGACTTCGACTGAGCGCCGAAGCCGGGCCGGGCCCGGTGTCGGTGATTCTGACGCTGCTGCTGGTCGTCCTGCTGGCCCGCAGCCTGTGGCGCGGTGCCTGGGCGGCGGGCGTCGAAGAGCTGAGTCAGGCCTTACAGCGCATGCGCGATGCCATTCCCGGCGGCCGTTGGCTCCGTCGGCGGCACCTGGTGACGGCCGCGCTGCTGCTGGCGACTCTAGCCTACGCGTTCAGCGGTTTGCGGGTGGTGCCGACGGGCTCGCAGGGCTACGGTTTCGTGTTTGGCTCGCTGGTCCGCAGCGGTCTCGAGCCGGGCCTGCACTATCTGCCGCCGGCACCCTTCGGGCGCTGGGAGATGCGCCGGGTGGAATATCCGCGCAAGTCCGACATCGGGTTCCGCACCGACTTGAGCCTCATCGAGCGCCGGCGCGAGCTGGCGGGCCGGGCGTCGCAGGACGAGTGGCACAGCCCGGTAGCGGCGATGAACACCGTGCCGACCCAGGCGAGTTACCTCACCGGCGACGGCAGCCTGGTGGAGCTCAGCTTCAGCGTCCACTACCGGCTGACCGATCCCGAGGCCTTCTTCTTTGGCGTCGACCACAGCCGGGACTTCGTCAACCTCTATGCCGAAGCGGAGGCGCGCGAGCTGCTCGCCGGCCTGCCGCTGGACGAGCTGCTCACCGAGCGTCGGGTCGAGGTCGAGAACAGCATCCGCGACGGACTGCAGACCACTCTCGACGAGCAGGGCCTCGGCATCGGAGTGGTGGCGGTGAGAATCGTCGATCTGCATCCTCCGGGCGATGCGGTGCACGCGTTTCGCGACGTGTCGAGCGCCAAGGAGGATCGCGAGACGGCGATCCACCGAGCCCGCGCGGATCAGGCCCGCGCGATTCCCAGGAGTCGGGGCGTCGCCGCCAAGCTGTTGGCCGACGCCGAGGCGCTGGCCTTCCGCAGACAGCAGGAAGCGCAAGGCGAGAACACCAGCTTCACCGCCCGCGCCGTGCCGTTCGGCGACAGCCGCGAGGTGCTGCAGCACCTGCTGTGGATCGAGACGCTCGAGCGCGCTCTGGCGGGGAAAGAAAAACTGATCGTGCCGCCGGGCCGCGGGCCAGACGATTCCCGCGGCATCACTTTGTGGCAGAGCGCCAAGCAACCCTGGCCCCCCTTGATGGAGCATGAGCGATGAAATTCACGGCACCGAAACTCGCGCTAATCGTAGGGGTGTTGGCGATCGCCGCCTTGCTGCCGACGAGCTGCTTTACCATCCAGGAGACCGAGGTGGGCATCGTGACGCGCTTCGGCAAGCCTCAGGGTGATCTCGCCGAGCCCGGCCTGCACCTCAAGATGCCGTGGCCGATCGACAGCGTCATGCGCCTCGATCGTCGCCTGCTGGTGTTCGACAACGAGCCGGCGGAGATGCTGACCCGCGACAAGCGCAACATTCTGGTGGACAGCTTCGTGCTGTGGCGGATCGAAGATCCGTTGCGCTTCGCGCAGACCGTGCGCACGCGGCTCGAGGCGGAAGCTCGCTTGCTCGATCTGGTGGCTTCGAGCCTCGGCGCCGCCATTGGCCAGCAGCCTCTGGATCGTCTGATCAACGTCGATCCCGAGGCCGTGCAGCTGCGTCATGTCGCCGACCAGACGGCCGAGGCGGTGGGCGCGATCGCGCTGCCGAGCTTCGGCATCGGCATTGTCGATCTGCGCCTCAATGGCTTCAACCTGCCGCCGCAGAATCGCGCCAGCGTGATCGAGCGCATGCGTGCCGAGCGCGGCCGGATCGCCACCGCCTACCGCAGTGAAGGCGAAGAGGAGGCGCTCAAGATCGAGGCCGAGGCGACCAAGGAAGAAGATCGTCTGCTGGCCGAAGCCGAAGCCCAGGCCGAGTCGATCCGCGGCGCCGGCGAAGCCGAGGCGCTCGCCTTGCTGGCCGAGGCCTACGGCCAGGATCCCGCGTTTTACCGCTTCCTGCGCGACCTGGAGAGCTACGAGAAGATCCTCGACGACAACACCACGATCTTCCTCGAGTCGGACGCCGAGCTGCTGGAGACCCTGAATGGCCGCTGACGTACCGTTCTCGATCCGCTGGATCTGGCGCCTGCGCGACGGCCTGTGGCGTCACCGCAGGAAGGGATTCGGCGTGCTCTTCGGGCTGCTGCTCTTCAGCTGGCTGGCGGGGGGCGTCTACACCGTCGACAACGGTGAGTCGGGCGCGCTGCTGCGCTTTGGAGCCTTGGTCGACGAGTCGGTCCAGCCGGGATTGCACTACCGGCTGCCACTCGGCGTGGACGAGGTGGTGGTGCGACGAACCGGCGAGATCTTCCGGCTCGAGGTCGTCGGCGATCGCTCGACGCGGCTCAGCCTGGTGTCGGGTGATGAGAACCTGATCGCCGTCGCGATCAACGTGCAGTACCGTATTCTCCGCCTCGGCGATTTCCTGTTCGCCAGCGACGCCGCCGATTCGGTGATCCACCAGACCTTGCGGGCCGAGCTGCTCGAAGCGGCCGCCGGCCTCGGGGTCGACGACGTTCTGACCTCGGCCAAGGCCGTCGTTCAGCAGCGCGTCCAGCTGCGCAGTCAGGAGCGCCTCGACGCCTACGGGCTGGGCATCGCTCTGGTGTCGGTCAACCTGCAGTCGGTCGATCCGCCGCCCGAAGCCGAACAGGCGTTCCGCGCCGTGCTCGACGCCCGAGCCGACGCCTCGCGTGGCGTCAGCGAGGCGCGATCCCGCGCCGACCGTCGCCTGCGGCTGGCGCGCGGCAAGGCGGCTCAGATCCTCGGTGAGGCCGAGGCCGCCGCCGATCGACGGCGGCAGGAGGCTCGCGGCGCCGCCCAGCGTTTCTCCGATCTGCTGGCGCAGAAGCGCCGCTCGCCCGAGCTCACCCGCACCGATCTCTACGCCCGCACCGTGCGCGAGGTGCTGCCCCGCACCCGGCTCATCGTGCTGCCGCCCGGAGATACCGACCGTCTCGACCTCAATCTCATGGATCCGGATCGCTGAGCCGAACCCGCGCTGCACCCCGAGGAGACCCACGGATGCTCGAAGCCAGATCACTCTCGAAGGAATTCGACGGCCACCCGGCGCTCACCGGGCTCGACCTGAAAGTCGAATCCGGTGAGGTCTTTTGTCTGCTGGGGGCCAACGGCGCCGGCAAGACGACGACGATCCATCTCTTCCTCGGTTTTCTGACGCCGACCTCCGGGCAAGCCCTGGTCGCCGGTACCGAGGTCGCGAGCGATGCGCTCGCGGCGCGTCGTCGGCTGGCTTACATTCCTGAGCAGGTGCAGCTCTATCCGAGCCTGACGGGACTCGAGAACCTCGGCTACCTGACCGCGTTGGGCGGCCGCGATGACCTCAGCGACGCCGAGCTCCGGGGCTTCCTGGAGCGCGCCGGGCTCCAGACCGAGGCGGCTTCCCGGCGCATGTCCACCTACTCGAAGGGTATGCGTCAGAAGGTCGCTATCGCGGTGGCGCTGGCCAAAGGGGCCGAGGCGCTGTTGCTCGACGAGCCTACTTCCGGCCTCGATCCGAAGGCGACCAACGAGCTTTCGAACCTCCTGCGCGAGCTGTCGCAGGAAGGGGTGGCCGTGTTGATGGCCACCCACGATCTCTTCCGAGCCAAGGAGATCGGCCATCGCCTGGGCATCATGAAACAGGGCCGCCTGCTCGACGTGCTCGACGCGTCGGCGGTCGATCACGGCCAGCTCGAGCAGATCTATCTCGATCACATGCACGACTAGGGGCCGGACGATGACGACACCCAGCGAGCCGGCCTCCGCGCAGACGTCACCCAGTTTGACGTCGCCCGGCCAGACGTCGCCTGCTGAGACGTCGCCGCGGGCCGTCGCTATCATCGCTCGCAAGGAGCTCGTGGAGAGTTTGCGGGATGGCCGCTTTCGAGCCCTGGCGGTGAGCGTCCTGGCCCTGCTGATCGCCGGCCTCGTCGCCGGCTCGCTCGAGACGCGTCAGGCTCGGCAAGCCATCGACTCGGCGCGCGCCGCGGACCACGATACCTGGGTCGGGCAAGGACCCCGCAACCCGCATTCCGCAGCCCACTTCGGTCACTACGCTTTCAAACCGCGGCCGGTGCTCTCGGCCCTCGACCGCGGCGTCGACGCCTACCTCGGCCGGGTGGTGTGGCTCGAGGCCCACTGGCAGGATCCTTTCTCCCTGCGGCCCGCCGAGGACCGCACGGCGCTGCAGCGCTTCGGCGACCTGAGCGCCGCCTTCACGCTGCAGGTGCTGGCGCCTCTGCTGGTCATTTTTCTCGGCTTTGCAGCCTTCGCCGGCGAGCGTGAGCGCGGCACCTTGCGTCAGCTGGTCAGCCTCGGCCTCGAAGCCCGGACGCTGGCGCTCGGCAAGGCTCTCGGCCTCGGCGCTGCCCTCGCCCTGGTGCTGGTGCCGGCGGCGATCCTGGGCGTTGCGGTCGCAGTGGTCACCGGCGGCGGGGCAGCGGCCTCGAGCTGGGTCGATGCCGCCCTACTGGTCGTGGTCTACAGCGTCTATTTCGCCATCCTGCTCGGCCTGGTTTTGGCCGTCTCAGCGTCGGCCAAGAGTGCTCGCGGTGCGCTGGTCGTGCTGCTCGGATTCTGGATGCTGTCGACCCTCATCGTGCCCCGCCTGGTCGCCGATGCGGCCGAGAAGCGTTACCCGATCCCGACGCCGCGCGCCTTCTATAGCGCAATCGCCGAAGACGAGGCGCGCGGTATGGGCGATCTGGGCAGCCGCGCGGAGCGCCGTCAAAAGCTCGAGCAGCAGGTGCTCGCCGAGCACGGCGTCGAGACCCTGGAAGCGCTGCCGGTGAACTTCGCCGGGCTCTCGCTGCAGGCCAGCGAAGAGCATTCGAATCTGGTCTACGACAAGCACTATGGCGAGCTGTGGCGGCTCTACCTGGGCCAGGAGCGCGCTCACTTGTGGGGTGCTGCGCTGTCCCCGATGCTCGCGGTGCGGGCTTTGTCGATGGCCGTTGCCGGCACCGACGTCGCGCGTCATCGCCACTTCGCAAGGGCTGCCGAGAGCCACCGTCGCGAGCTGGTCAAATTCCTCAACGACGACATGACGTACAACGCCGGCGACGCCGCGTTCGGCTACCTGGCCGACGAAGGGCTGTGGCGGGCCTCACCGACTTTCGAGTATCAGCCGCCGGGTCTGGGCCAGGTGCTCGGTCGCCAGCTGCCGGCCTTGGCCTGGCTCGCCCTCTGGCTGGTGATCGCGCTAGCGGTTGCGGTCCGCGCCGTCGGCCGGCTGCAGCCGCTACCGGGAGTCAGCTCATGATCCTCACGGTCATGCGGCACGAGTGGAGGCTGATGCGGCGCTCACCGGTCAGCTGGTGGGCGGCGGGGCTGCTGCTCGCGGCTACGGCCTACGCGCTTGCCGGTGGCCTCGCCTGGCAGCAGGAGCGGGCTGACGAGGCCGTTGCGATCGCCGAAACCGGCGCGTCCATGCTCGCCGAGCAGCGGGCGTCGGCGGCGGAAGATGGCGGCGCGGTGAGCCAGGCTCGCACCTACGCCGCGCTGCCGCCCGGTCCTCTCGCCGCCTTCTCGGTCGGCCTCGCCGACCTCCTGCCGAAGCATGCCGAGATCTCGATCTGGAGGCGCCCGGACACGCTGTTCGGTCGCTATCAGCTCGAGAGTCCGCTGAGCCTTCTCGCCGGCCGGTTCGATCTCGGCTTTGTGGTGCTCTACCTGCTGCCGCTGTTCATCCTCGCGCTGTCTTACGATCTGCTGGCGGCGGAGCGCGAGGGCGGGCGCCTGTCGCTGGTCCTGACGCAGCCCCTGAGCTTGCCCGGTCTGCTCGCTGCCAAGCTGCTGGCGCGGCTGGTGCTGCTGACGGCCTTCCTGGCCGTCGTCGCTGCCGCCGCGGCGCTCGCCGGTGCCGTGCCGGCGTTAGCCTGGCCGCGCCTCATCGGTTGGCTGGCGGTGGCCTGGCTGTACGGAGCCCTGTGGCTGGCGGTGTGCGCTCTGGTAGCGGCTTTCGCTCGCCGCTCGGAGACCTGTGCCGCGACCCTGGCGGCGATCTGGCTGATCGCCGTGCTGGTGATTCCCGGCCTGCTCGAAGCGGCCGTCGGGACCCTGCGCCCGGTGCCGTCGCGTCTCGAGTATGTCACCGCCATGCGGGCGGCTTCGAGCGAGGCGTCCCAAGCGAGCTCCGAGCTGTTGGCTCAGTACTACCACGAGCATCCCGAGCTGGCGGCGAACGGTGAGCAGGGCGGTTTCCTGCCGGCCTACTACGCCTCCGAGCGCGACGTCGAGCGCCGGCTCGAGCCGCTGCTGGCCGACTTCGAGCAGCGCCTGGTGTCGCAGCAGGCCTGGGTCGAGCGTTGGCGGTTCGCCTCGCCGGCGGTGCTGGCTCAGGAAGCGTTGATCGAGCTCGCCGGCTCGAGCCAGCGTCGCCATCGCCAGTTCCAGCACGACGCACGAGCGTTTCTGGCCGACTGGCATGCCGAGATGTCGCCCCGTATTTTCCTCGGCCAGCAGCTCGCGCCGGCGGACTACGACGGGCTTCCGAGCTTCGGCTTCAGCGAGCCGGCGGTCTCTCGGCAACACTTCGCCGGCACCGTCGCCGGCCTGACGCTGCCGGCCCTGCTGGCGCTGGTCGTCGCCTATCGCCGGCTCGATCGTTTCGAGGTGGCGTCGTGAGTCGAGCGCCATGGCTTGCGCCGAAGGGCTCGTCCTGTCGACTTCTGGCTTTCGAGGAGGTGTCCTGAGTCATGCTGCACGATCTGCGTCTCGCCCTGGCCGGCCTGCGTCGTGAGAGCCTGCTGTCGCTGTCGGTCGTCGTCATTCTGGCCGCTAGCCTGGGAATTCACACGGCGGTCTTCAGCGTCGTCAACGCCGCCTTCTTTCGGCCGCTGCCGTTTGCGGACGCCGAGAGACTGGTGGTCATCGAGAGCGTTTCCAGCAAGACGGGAGGCGTCTACGGTCTCTCGCTCCCCGACACCGACGACTACCGGGCCGAGGCGAAGCAGCTCGACGAGCTCGGGGCCTACTCGACGCGTCGCGACAATCTCATCGGGCCGGACGGTCGGTCGCTCGCGGTGCCTTCGGCCTTTGTCACCGCCGGCGTCCTGCCGGCGACCGGCGCCCGTCCGGCGTTGGGACGGCTGTTCGAAGACGACGACGACCGCCAGGGCGGCGACAGCTTCAAGGTGCTGGTCAGTCACGGCCTGTGGCACGGGCATTTTGGCGGCGATCCGCAGGTGCTCGGCCGCACTCTGCAGACCTCGCTGGGCACATTCGAGGTCGTCGGCGTCATGCCCCAGGGCTACGGCTTCCCGGACGGCACTCAGATGTGGTTCCCGTACCAGAGCTGGGTCGATACGCAGGACAGTGGCG
>JBCCEE010000177.1:0-15294 GCA_039030415.1 Acidobacteriota bacterium | reverse complement strand
TACTCGGGACTCGCGGCGCTCGTCGTGCTCGCCTTGCTGGGGCCCTGGATCTGGCAGCGAGAGGTCGCGCCAAGTCCATCGCAACAGCTGCCAGCGCTCAGCGCACTGCCTGGCCTCGAGATCGTCGATGCCACGCGCAGCGGCGGCGTGCCCCAGCGCCTCGAGATTCCTGCGGAGACGCCGTTCCAGCTCACCGTCTATCTGCCCGACGCGATCCCACCGTGCGACGACCTCGAGGTCGAAGCCTTGCTACCCGGCGGTGAGCTCGTGAGCTCACAAGGCCTCGCGGTGCGCGCAGGCCGCATCAGCCTGCTGATGCGCGGCGAGATCGGCCGATACACCGTCCATCTCCAGGGTTGCGGCCTCGAGCGCCGCCAGGTGGTCTTCGATGTAGCGGCGACGGCCGGAGTGCCGTGAGCCGGAGCTCCTGCGCCACCCCCTGGCAGCACGGCTCGAGAAACGCCCGGACGGTCCTACCCTGCGCGGCAGCTCTAGCTCTGGCTCTGCTCACCCTGACGGCCTGTAAGCCCGACCGCGAACCGCTCGACCCCGTCGAAGTCGCGGATCCTAGAGAGCCCCTGGCGAGCAAGGTACCCCGAGCGCTCGCTGCCGGAGCCGTCATCGAACAGCAAGCATTGAGGCCAGGAGGCGCCAGAGTCTTTACGCTGACGCTGGCGGCCAACACTTTTCTGGAGGTCGAAGTCTTCCAGCACGAGTCGGACCTGGTGCTCGAGCTGCTGTCACCGGAAAGCGCTCTGCTGGTGAGCACGGACCGACCGATCGGCCATACCGGCCCTGAGAAGCTGGCCTGGCTCGCCGACCGTTCCGGCAGCCATCGGTTGCGCTTGCGCGCCCCATCGAACGCCTGCTCGGACGGCGGTTTCGACCTGCGCGTTCTCGCTCTGCGACCCGCCACCGCGAACGATCGACGCCACGCCGCCGCCTTTCAGCAGCTGCTCGCTGCCGACGCTGCGCGGCGGACGCTGCCGCGCGACGCTCAGGACCGGAGCGCCGCCATGCCGGCGGTGATCGCACGCTTCGAAAGGGTACGCGAAGCCTGGCAGGCGCTGGACGAGCCCGCTCGCGTCGCGGAGGTCGAACACCGCATCGCCAGCCTGCACCGCACCGACGGCGAGCTCGACCGAGCTGGAGACCATTTCCGAGCCGCCGTCGAGGCGGCCCGGCAGGCCCAGAGCCCGTTCTGGGAGATGCTCGGGCACCACGGCCTGGCCGTAGTGCTGACCAATCTCGATCGCCTGCACGAGGCCGAGACCGCCTACCAGAAGATGCTGAAGCTGGCGGACGAGCAGCGCAATCGCTACCGCCGAGCTCAGGCGCATCGCTCGCTCTCGCAGATCGCCCAACGCCAGGGGAGGCTTCAGACGGCTCTCGATCGGGCGTCCGAATCGCTGGCGTACTGGAGGGGTTGTGAGGCCAGGGATCGAGCCCGCGCCCATCACAATCTGGCAGTGCTCTACGCCGGCTCCCTCGGTCGCACCAGCAAGGCGCTGGCGTCCTTCAAACGGGCTGCCCACGCCTTCGAGCGACTCGACGACCCGCGAAATCGGGCGGCAGTGCTCAACCAGTGGGGTCAAGCCCTCCACGACTTCAGCCGCCAGCAGTCATCCGATGACCAGCGGCGGCGCACGCTGGAGCGGGCGCGAGCCAAGCTGGAGGAGGCGCTGCGCTTGCGCCAGGCCATAGCCCTCCCCTGCCGCCAAGCCGGAGTGCACTCCAAGCTCGCTCTGCTCGCCCAAGACCAGTCCGAGCTCGAGAGGACCCGAGAACCTGCCGCCGCCAATCGACGCTTCAAAGCTGCCGCCGGTCACGCCCATGCGGCCCAGTGGCTGCTCGAAACGTCGACCTGCCCGCGAGACGAGCCCGCGATCCGCATCGCGCTGGGCGACTATCACCTGGCGAGGCAGCGCGTGGCCGGGCGGGTGGGAAGCGATTCGGCCGCTGAGCTGCGGCGCGCCGAGGCAGAGTACCAGGCCAGCTTCGATCTCTATGAGCAGCGCCGTGACCCGACGCGCATGGCTGCCGCCTTGACCGGTCTGGCAAAGGTGAGCTGGGCTGAAACGACAGGCGATCCCGCCGCGGTCCAGCAGGTGATCGCCGTTGGCCAACAGGGCATCGAGCTGGTGGAGTCGGTGCGAGCGTCGGTAATCCGCAGCGACCTGCGGACTTCGTTCTTCGCCGTCGCCCAGGAGCTCTACGGTCTCACGCTCCGAGCTCTCGTAGCGGCGGGCGATCCCCATCAGGCGCTCGTGCTCGCCGAGCAGGCACGCGCCCGGACGCTACGCGATCGCCTGCGAGAGAGCGGTGCCGAGATCCGTCGTCACGCTCCCCCAGCTCTGCTGCAGCGGGAAGTCGAGCTGCGCGACGAGCTCGGAGCACGCATCGGCCGTCAGCGTCGACGCCTGAATCGCGGCCAGCCGCCGGATCCGCGCCTCGATGCTGCCATCGACTCGGCCGAAGACGAGCTGGCGGCCCTCCACGGCGAGATGCGTCGCTCACATCCGCGCCATGCTGAGCTGATGCGTCCCCGTGCCGTCTCGCTGGCGCGGATCCAGCAGCAGCTCGATCCCGACACTCTACTGCTAGAGACCCGTCTCGGCGATGAAGCCAGCTTCCTGTGGGCGGTCACCCACGACTCGCTGAGGGTCTTCGAGCTGCCGCCGCGTGCCAGGATCGAGGCGCAAGCCGCGGTTGCCCAGGCGTGGTTGGCTACGCCGCGACCCGCCAACCCAGAGGCACTCTGCCCGCTCAGCCTCAGCGTGCTGGGGCCGGCCGCACAGCAGCTCGCCGGACAGCGCCTGGTGCTGGTGCTCGACGGCGCCCTGGAGCGCTTGCCCTTTGCGGCACTGCCGATCCCCCGACACGACACTGCAGCCTGCCAGGCCAAGCCTTTGGTCGCCGACCACGAGGTTGTCTACCTGCCCTCTGCCGCCGCCCTGATCGAGCTGCGCGACAAGCCCGAGGCGCCCGCGCCCTCCGACCAGCTGGCGGTAGTCGCGGACCCGGTGTACGAGGCCGACGACCCACGCCTCGACGGCCGCGCTCAATTCGATCCGGGCGCCCTCGACAACGGCTGGAAGCGCATCCCGGAGACGCGCCAGGAGGCAGAGTGGCTGCGGCGCCTCGTCGATCCCGATCGCACCTGGCTAGCCCAAGGGTTCGAAGCTACCAAGGTCAACGTGACCTCGGGGAGGCTGCGAGACTATCGCCTGATCCACTTCGCGACTCATGGACTGGTAGATCCCGAACAGCCCGCCCGCTCCCACCTCGCCCTGTCGTCGTTCGACCGCGACGGTCGCGAGCTCGACGGCACCCTCTACGCCTACGAGATCTACAATCTCGAGCTGGCCACCGAGCTCGTCACCCTGTCGGCCTGCAGCACCGGCGCCGGCAACACCATTCCCGGCGAGGGTCTGGTCAGCGGGCTGGCGCGCGGTTTTCTCTACGCCGGAGCTGACCGCGTGCTGGTCAGCCTGTGGGACGTGCACGACGGCAGGACTAGCGAGCTGATGGAGCGCTTCTATGGCGGCCTGCTCGGCCAGGGTCTGCCACCGGCACAGGCCCTTCAGGAAGCACAGGCCGCCATGTGGCGCCAGGGACGCCCACCGTTCGAGTGGTCCGGATTCGTGCTGCAGGGCGACTGGCGCCCTCTAACAGCGGTCGATCCGTCTCCGGACGAAATCTAGCCGATCGATTGCTGGGCCGCCGAGTCGGCGAGGCAACATCTCAAAAAAGTTTTTTGAGGGGTGCACCCTCCTGCTGCCGCATTGGATTGGTACGTAGGAGAGCTAGCAACCGACCCGAGAATCCTCGGGCGTCAGGAGGGAAATCCAATGTCTCGCCCCACATCAAAGTTCAACCGCCGTCGATGCCCCCCACCGTGGGCCTTGGCGTGCGCCGCTTCATCCGCTTGGTACCCGTCAGGACGCTTCGGAGACCCCGAAGAAGACCTCAATGCTCCCGACCTCGAAGACCCTGAAGAAGATCTCAATGCACCCGATCTCGAAGATCCCGACCTCAGCGGCTACGGTCCTTGGGCTACCGGAGCCCCGTATAGTTTCGGCGGCTGTCTGCCAACGAGCTGCTGCCAAGCGTCGGCTTGCGACTGCGACAGCAACGCGAGCTCGGCAAATGGGCTCGCCGAAGGAGTCGCTGGCAGACGCAAGCGCCTCCACCATTCTGGGTTCGTGATCGTTCGCCTGCGCGACAGCAAATCGCCTCATCCCGAGACCGATCTCAAGGCTCTAGCTGCCACCCGCGGCTACTTGGGTCTCGAGCAGGCCCTCGAGATCGAGGTGGGCGGAGTACCGCAAAACCTGAGCTCCAAACCTCTGGTCGACCCGGACGGAGTGGTGATCGACGACTTCTACAACAGGATTCGGGATCTGGAGATTCAAGCCAAGGCCAGCAGTCTGCCGCCACTCCACAGCCTGCTGTCGTACTGGCGTCTGGACCTGCGGCTGTTCCGCGACCGTCTCGACGAGATCGTGGCGGCGCTCAACGCCCTGCCCGAAGTCGACATCGCCTATCGCGAGCTCGCTGCTACGGATCCGAGTCTACTGTCGCCGATGGCGTCGTCGCTCGTCGACCCCGAGCTCGACGGCTTCGCCAATCACCAACACTATCTCGACGACGCGCCGGTCGGTATCGGCACACGCTGGGCCTGGGACTGGTTGTCTACCAGCCCAGCCAACCGAGTTGGCGTTGTCGACCTCGAGCAGCGCTGGGCGCTGGAGCACGAGAACCTGAGGGTGTTGGACGGCCGAGATCCCCTCGCCGGCGACAACCGCGCTGACTACGACGGGAATCCCCACCACGGCACCGCGGTCTGCGGCCAGATTGCAGGCACCCCCGACCCCACTGGGCCAAGTGCCGACATCGAAGGCATCGCCTCTCGGTTCGCCAATCTGCAGGTCGCCTCGCACTACATTCACAGCCAGGGCTCCAACGGGCACGTCGCTGCCGCCATCGCCCAGATGATGGTGGCCGACAGCCTCTGTGCCGGCGACATCCTGATGCTCGAAGTCCAGCGCAGCTATCTGCCAGTCGAGGTCGACGAAGCCGATTTCGACGCGATCCGCTTGCTGAGCGCCCTCGGGGTCACCGTCTTCGAAGCCGCCGGCAACGGCGGCTACGACCTCGACGCCTATCAGAACCCCTGGGGCCAACGGGTGTTGCGCCGCGGATCCCGCCAGTTCCGCGATTCCGGGGCTGTCGTGGTCGGAGCCGCCCATGCCGACCTACCCCACAACCGGGTCGCCTCGTCGAACTACGGCTGTCGGGTCGACGTCTACGGCTGGGGCGATCGGGTGATGACCTGCGGCTATGGCGACCTCTACCAGGGCAACGGTCAGAATCAGCACCTCACCGACACCTTCAAAGGCACCAGCTCCGCCACTCCCTGTGCCGCCGGAGCCGGCATCCTGCTGCAGGCGATCTACCGTCAGCACGTCGGTCAAGATACGGTCCTGGCGCCGCTGCGCTTGCGCGAAATCCTGTCGGACCCGGCCAGCGGCACGCCGCAGGGCGAGGGCCGCCCCGGAGCCATCGGCGTCATGCCTGATCTGCACAAGATCTCGACCGACCGTTTAGGCCTCGTGCCCAGCCCTCACCTGCGCAACCACCTCTGCGACGATGGCGCAACGGCTTCGCATGCCGACTCACCAACCGCCCCGCTGGGCCAGGGATTTCGCAGCCCCGACGTCTTTCTGCTCTCCACCCCCAAGGTTCCCAAGCGTTACCGGTTGGGTGGCTCGTGCGAGCAGGATCCGGCGCCCGGCCTGGGGATGGTCGGGCCAGGCGTCTCCTACGCCTTCGTCCGGGTGCGCAACCGCGGCCGGTGTGCTGCCGATCACGTTTGTACCCACGTCTATAGCAGCGAGCCCGCCACTCTGATCACTCCGGAAATGTGGACGCTGTTGGGCGATACGCAGATCGCGCAGCCGGTTCCCCAGGGCGGCTCGCCGGTGATCTCTCCGCCGATCGCCTGGAACCGCAGCAGTACCTCGCAGGAACAGCATTTCAGCTATCTCGCGGTCGTCGCTGCCGGCCAGCCCGGAAAATGCGAGCCGCCAGCGATTCCGGATCGTCCGTGCTCCGGCTGGCAGGAGTACCTGGACTTCCTGAGCGCGCCGCATGTTGGCTGCCGCAACCTGCATACCCTCGAGATCCCGGCCGGCAGTGCCATGAACAGTAGTGGCTCGAACACCCACAGCTCGAACAGCAGCAGCTCGAACAGCAGCGGCTCGAAACGCGCTAGCCCGAGCCGCACTAGCTCGCCTCTCGGCGAAGCCGACTTCCTGTTCACTGGCCTGCCGGACCGGGCCCGACGCTTCGACTTCGAGATCGTGCAGCGACTGCCCAAAGGGGTCACGGTCACCCTCGAAGTCGAAATGCCCTTGGCCCTCAAGCTGCGGCGTCGCATGCCGTGGCTCGATCGGACCGGGTCGGCCATCGACGAGATCCCGCTGCCGGCGCTAGGCGCACTGCGAATTCCCGATGTTCGACTCGCCCAGGCCGCCCGTTACCCGACGCGCTTGCGTTTCACCGGCCCCGAGGACGCCCTCGAGCCCGGCCACGGCCTGGAGATTCGCCAAATCTACCGGGGACGCCAGTTCGGCTCGATCGGCTGGATCTTCCGGACCTGAAGCGGGGGCGGTCCGGAGCGCCACGCGTCCGGTGAGCTCCGCCGCCTGATTTCCTGACGACCGGAGCGGGTCTCCGTCTCCGGTTGTCCTCCACGTCCTTCTCGAATTACGTCCGTCTCGAATCCTGCGCTCCGCGCCGGAGCAAGGGAGAGCTGTATCCATCTGAGTCATTCACCCACGGCCACAGCTCTTGCGCCATTCCGAGAGCGCCCCGCTCTCGGTCACCACCAACCACCGCTCGACCCAGTGCCTCGGGGACTGCGGTCGGGCTAGAGGGAGCTCGTTCATGAAGATCTGATGCATGGAATCACTGACGTTTGTCCAACCGAAAAACCCTGGCGTCGCAGGCGGATGTACCGCCTGATCTCGACGCCTCTCACAGCACTCAACGCATCTCAATGCACTCAACAAGGAGGCACACCATGCCTGCTCTAGACACTTCTGCAGCCCAGGTCGCGCTCGGCCAGCTGTCGGCGCTTCCCTTCAAGAACCTCATCGGCGGACCGCTCAACGCTTCGATCGAAGCTCAGGCCCAGGCCGCCCAGACCACCGTCGACTTCATCCAGTCGGTCGGCTTCAACGAGATCGACGGCGAGCTCGAGCCGATCTACGTCGAGTTCATCTTCCAGGACAGCATCGGCTTCGTGCGCCGCGTCAAGGTACCCCTGCTGCTGATCGTGCCGATCCCGTTCATCGTGATCGACAACGTCGCCATCCAGTTCAAGGCACGCATCTCGGCCTCGGCTGGCCAGCAGACCGAGACCCGCCGGCAAACCGCCAAGTCGGCCTCGGCCACCGGGCGCTTCCGCTTCTGGGGCCAGCGCCTCGACATCACCGGCAGCATCTCTTCGAAGAAAGACTCGAAGGCCAGCCAGGAGTCGAAGTACTCGGTTGAATACACCATGGACGTCAACGTCAACGCCTCCCAGGCGGGTATCCCGCAGGGTATGGCCGAGGTGCTCAACATCCTGCAGGAAGGCATCTCGAACACGCCGAGCCAGACGCGGATCGAGATCTTCAGTCTGCCGGCGCTGCTGACGACTGAGGACGGCACCACCTTCACCGGTTCGGGTGTCGACTTCAAGGTCCTGGTGCTCGACAGTCGCGGCGAGCCGGTCGAAAACGCCGAAGTCGCCGTCACCGCTTCGAACGGCCTGGTTGCGCCTCCGGGAGTCGCGCCGACCACCGACGCCGAGGGCCTCGCCACCGTCGCCATCACCCCGGTGACTGCGGCGCTGCCATCAGAAGGCGACGCCGACGAGACCCTGCAGGTCACCGTGACCGCACCGTCCGACGACGAGGGCACTACCCTGTCGCGCTCGGTCAAGGTCCGCAACGCGGCCTGATAGAGGGTTGTCATGGCCAACGATGCACCGAGTCCTCTTGCCCCGACCGGCAAAGCCGAGTTTTCCCTCGGCACGCTCGCACAGACGGTGCTCGCGAGCATCTCGCGCCAGCTGGCCGCCGTCGTCCCCGCGGACGGCGGCGGCCGGTCCCTGCACCCGGTATCGATCCGCTTTCGTGTCGCCCTGACCACCGCGCCCGAAGAGGCCGCCAAGGGAGACGGCGCGGCGAGCGCCGAGCGCCGATTCCACCTGGCATCGCCCCAGGAGCAGGCTGACACGGTGGCTCGAGTCACCTGGCAGATCTCAGCACCCGACACCGCGAGCATCAACGTCGAGCCCGCGATTCCCCAAGACCCCTGAGAACTCGTTTGAATCTCCAGCCCGGCTTCCGCCTTCCGGGAACCGATGAAGCCATCGCGCTCCTCGGCGAAGTCACGCTAGCCCTAGAGGAAACCCACAATGTCTCAAGAACCATCAGAGCTCTGGCAGCTGCTCGCCGCCCCGATCACCGCCTTCAACGAGGCAGAGGCGGCCAACGGCGCGCGCTTCGTCGAGCTGTTGACCGAGTACGCTTTCGAGCCCGAAACATCGTCCGGCGAGGCGCAGCAAGGCGCCGCGCCCGGCGACCCTGCCGCTCCACTCAAGTTCCGCGAGCTGGCATTTCAGGTCGAGCGACGCAACGAGCTCGGACTGACCGAGCAGCGTCACATCCGCATCCCGATCGTGCAGTTCATTCCACTCGGCGGCCTGTCCATCGACCGCGCCCAGCTCAAATACAGCCTGTCGCTAGACACCGTGACGTCGGAAGCCGAAGGCTTCGCTCGCGCAACCCAGGCGAGCCTCGAGCCGCTGCCGGTTTTGGCGGGACGCATCGCCCGCAGCACCGGCTCATCAGCAGGCGACGGCGTCACCGACGGCAATGTCGAGATCGAGATCGAGCTCAAGCAGATCGATCTGCCCTCGGGCGTGCTCGATCTGATCCACGAAACCCAGGGCGGCGTCACCACGGTCGAGGTCGAGGAGCCGACTGAGGACGAACCTCCGGCGCCAGAACCTGATCCTGATCCCGAGCCAGACCCTGATCCCGAGCCTGACCCTGGTCCTGTGCCAGATCCTGATCCCGAGCCAGATCCCGATCCTGATCCCAAGCCTGAGCCCGATTCTGGAACGGAGCTCGAGCCGGATCCAGATCCTGAGCCCAAGCCTGAGTCCGGCTTGAACCCGGATCTGAAAGTGTTCGACCTCCGCCTCGACCGCCTCTCCGAGCCGGCTCTGATCCCCGACCAGGAGGTCCAGGCCCAGATCGAGCTGCTCTTGAATCCCGAGCTGCCTCAGGGTCAACCCATCACGTTCGAGATCGCGTCTTCACCCAAGACCGCCTTGACCCTACTCGATCCCAAGGGTGGCAGCGTCGTGACCGAGGAAGATCTCGATCTGAGCGTCAACTTTCGGGTCACGAAGAACGTGACGAGATACCGCCCAGAAACCCCCGTCGGCCTCGAAGTCACCGCCCGGATCGAGGGCACTGAAGTCGCCCAGACCGAGCTCCTCGAGCTGCCCCGCGCAACCGACAGCACCGGAATCGACCCCTAAAAGCAAAGGACCACGACATGTCTGCTCCTCGCCCCCGACACGCCCGCTATCAGACCCGCTCGCAGGACGCTCAAGCCGCCGGTATGCCCTGCCCGTCCTGCGACACCTTCATTCCCATGACCCTGCAGGACCTGCTCAGCAGCCGCTCGTTCCGCTGTCCGAATCGTGACTGCACGACCCGGCTGCGTCTCGATCCGCGCAAGTCGTCCTCCGCGCTGTCGGCGCTGCGGCACTTCAAACAGCAGCTGGACGAGCTGCAGCCCGGCTCTTCGTGAGCATCGGCACCGGCTGGGCGGTTGCCAAGCGATCGCCCGGCTACGCCATGCCCTCAGCTCAGAGCTCGAGAGATCGAGGTCTCAAACCGTCGTACCGTCCGCTCTAGCCCGCAGTTCGTCCCAACAGCTGGGTCTCGACGTCGCGCTGAGGTACCGTACCTGAGATGCTGCTCTAACATTCCTTGGAGGTGCACATGCTCAAGTCGATCCTTCCTCTGTGCCTCGTCCTTTGCCTCGCCGCCAATACCGCGGCACAGGAGCTGTTCGTCACGCACAAGGCGCAAGCCCCGGGGACTTCGCCCATGGCCCTGGTCGAGGCCGAGGTGACGATCGATCGCGAGCTGCTGCGTCAGCCGACCGACAAGCTCATCCTCGTCCTGCCCGACGGCAACCGCTTCGAAGCCCTGCTGGCCGAATTCGAGCAGCGCGCGGACGGCGGAACGACGTGGTGGGGGCAAGTTCCCTGGCGCGATCTCGAGCTGCCGGCCAGCGTCGTCCTCACCCTGCACGATGAGCTCGTCGCCGGCACGATCTCGACGCCGGACGGCATCTACGAGATCCGCCCGCAGCGCGACCGCTCCCACCGGGTGAGCAAAGTCGATCGCTCCGCCGAGCTCACGTGCGGCGGTGCCGTCCCATCGCAGACCGCATCGAACCTGGCGGTGCTGGCGTCGCCAGGCCTGGTGCGTGAGGAGGTCGAGCCGCACGGTATCGCGCATAGCTGGGACGCGCTCGGCGGGCTCGACGCGATTCCGGAGAAGACTTCGACGATCGAAGTGCTGGCGATCTACAGCTCCGGCGCGCGGGCCTTTCTCGGCGGCCACAGCCAGATCCAGACCCTGATCCAACATGCCGTCGACTACGCTAGCTCGGCCTTTCGCAACAGCGCGACGAGCGTACGGGTCTCGCTGCGTCACGTCCAGGAGATGCCGCTCGACCAGAGCGTCTGGGACGATCTCTTCTTCCTCAGCCTGCACGAGCCCATCCAAACTCTGCGCGACGAAGTGGGCGCCGACGTCGTGGCGGCGTTCGCTCACCAGCTGGACGTCTGCGGGCGCGCCTACTTGATGGATACGGTGGGACCGCAATCCGCCTCGAGGGCGTTTTCCTACACCCACGTGCAGTGCGGAACCTATGTCTTCAGCCATGAGCTGGGCCACAACCTCGGTATGCAGCACGACCCGGCCAACGCCGGTGCCAACCCTCTCTACCCCTGGGCCTACGGCCATTTCGTAGATCAGAGATTCCGCACCGTCATGTCCTACTCGACCGAGTGCACCAACTATCAATGCCCCACCATTCCGCAATTTTCTCACCCTGGCCTCACCCACCAGGGCCTGCCGACCGGCATCCCGGATCAGCGCCACAACGCACGCGTGCTCAGCGTTACCGGGCCGGTCGCAGCCGCCTTCCGGGCGCCCCGAGCACGACTCGAGGCCAGTTTCACCGCGGCGCCGACCCGGCCGGCCGCCTTCGAAAGCGTCACCTTCACCGATCGCTCGAGCGGCACGCCCGAGACCTGGAGCTGGAGCTTCGGAGACGGCGCCACCTCGAACGTTCAACACCCGACCCACGCCTACACCCGGCCCGGTAGCTACACCGTAGGCCTGACGGTGAGCCGCGGCAGCCGCAGCGAGACAATCACCCGGGTCGTGACCGTCGAGGCCATGGCCGCCAGATTCGAGATCGAACCCGCGTCACCCAGGGTCGGCCTTCCGACCCGCTTCCTCGACCGCTCGACCGGCAGTCCCAGCGCGTGGAGCTGGAGCTTCGGTGACGGCGCGTCGTCCGATGACGCCAACCCAACCCACACCTATGCCGCAGCCGGAACCTACCCCGTGGAGCTGACGGTCGAGCGCGGCGGCCGCAGCGATACCTTCTCGACCGAAGTCGAAGTCCGCGAGCGCTCCTGCGGCGGCGAGGGCTCGGGCATGTGTTTGAACCAGGATCGTTTCGCCGTCGAAGTCGAGTGGACCGACTTCGACGGTCAGGCCGGTATCGGCACCGTTGCGCCTCAGGGCTCGGACGACTCCGGCATCTTCTGGTTCTTCGACAGCACCAACCTCGAGATGCTGGTCAAGGTGCTCGACGGCTGCGCCTTGAACGATCACTTCTGGGTGTTCGCCGCGGCTACGACCAACGTCGGCTACACCCTTAGAGTCACTGACACTTTCTCCGGCCAGGTCCAGGAATTCACCAATCCCGTCGGCACCTCCGCGCCCTCGATCACCGCCACCGAAGCCTTCGCCACCTGCGCAGTCAGCAGCCCTGGAGCCGGCGGGCCTGGGGCCGACGGCCCCGGCACGTCGACTGCGCTCCGTGCGCCCCGCGAGCCAACGGGAAGCAGCGCTCACCCGGAGGTGCCCACCGCTTCCGACTCGGACTGCCAAGCCGACGCCACCCAGCTCTGCCTGAACCGCAGCCGATTCCAGGTCGAGGTCGTGTGGCGTGACTTCGAGGGCCAAACGGGCGACGGGTCCACCGTCTTCAACCTCGAAGACTCCGGTATGTTCTGGTTCTTCTCACCCACCAACTGGGAGATGCTCGTCAAGGTGCTCGACGGCTGTGCCGTCAACGGCAACTACTGGGTCTTCGGCACTGCCACCACCAACGTCGAGTACACCTTGAAAGTGACCGACACCGAGTCGGGTGAGGTCCGCGAGTACCACAATCCCCTCGGCGTCGCGTCCGCGGCCATTACCGACACCGCGGCTTTTGCCGCCTGCCCCTGAAAGGCAGCGCCGAACGATGGCTCATATCGGTCGTGCTGCTATACCACGTGACGGGTTGCTCCACGCGAGACGGCTGCGCGACGTGACGGGCTGCGCGACGTGACGGGCGACGTGACCGGGTTGCGCGACGCGACGCGCGCTGACGCTAGCCGTTCTCAGGTCTCGACTGCTTGCAGCCGATCTTACGAGCCCTCGTCTTTAGACCTCGCCGGTCACCATTCCGCGGCCCATTCAACAGCTCGCAGGCTGCCGGCGAAAACTGGACCCAGGCACGGGCCGGATCCCCGACCCGGTTGCACAGAGCCTCCAGAGCGGCAGGGCTGGGGCGGAAGGTCTCGAGGGTCTGGTGGCAGTGCTCGGAGCTGTTCATCAACCAGAGGAGGGTTCCCAAGTCTCCCTCTTCGATTCGGCTTTCGGCCATCAGGCCCTGTAGCGCTTCGATCATGCGTTGAAGCTGGGGATTCTGCGGCATTGGCTGGTTCTCCAGGGATTTTCTCGAGAGGCTCGAACAGAGCGCACGACTTCGGTTCAAGCGTGTTGCAGTGATTCAGTGGGATGGACGTTCATAGCGCGCCATGCCGGGGCCAGGCAGGCCAAGGCTCCGGCGCCGAGCAAGGCCATGACGGCGAGGCCGAAGCTCGAAGGATCTCGGGACTGGACGCCGAACAGCGAAGCGGCGAGTAGCGGCGTCGCCGCCAGGCTGACCGCGACGCCGCCGACGGCACCGAAGGCGACCAGCTGTATGCCTCGCCACAGCACGAGCCGCGCCAACGACAGTCGAGGCGCGCCGAGTGCCGAGCGTACGCCGAGCTCGTGACGCTTCTGCGCCAGATCGTGAGCGAGCAATCCGTAAATTCCGAGACCGGCGAGCAATAGCGCGAGGACGGCGAAGAACGGCGCCAGGCGCCCCAAGAGTCGAGACTGCCAGAGCGACTGGTCGAGAATCGTGCTCAGGGGCCTGATCTCGATCACGCCGGCCTCGGGAGCGGCCTCGGCGAGCGCCTGACGGAGACTCGGCAGCAATGCCGACCGCGGTCCTTCGAAACGCACCGCGAGACGCTGCCGCCAGGCGATGTATTGGGTGATCGGATAGTAGAGCTCGGCGCCGAAACTCGCCTCTCGCGGGTCGTAGCGCACATCGCCAACCACGCCCACCACCCGCGCCCAGCTGCCGTTGGCGATGCGCGCCTCTTTGCCGATCGCTGACTGACCGGGGAACAGCTGCTCGGCGGCACGCCGGCTCAAGATGATCACCATCGCGTTGTCGAGGTCGTCCGACCAGGTGAAATCACGCCCCTCCACGATCGGGATACCCAGCGCTTCGAAGTATCCCGGCGTCGAGTCGACGGTGAGAATCGGCGCCAGGTGCTCGAGCTCGGCTTCCTCGGCGCCGCCGCGGGCCTGCATCTTGACCGGCCGGCGAGACCGATCGAGATAGGGCAAGTGGGTCGTACCGCCGACGGCGACGACGCCGGGGACTTCGAGCAGCCGCGTCTGCAGGCGCTGATAGAGCTCGGCCAAGGCGTGGAGCTGTTCGTCGTTCGTGCCGGGATACTGCGGAGACATCTCGATCGCGACGACCTCGTCGGCCGCGAAGCCCGGGTCGATACGCTCGAGCACGCCAAAAGAGCGCGCCAGCAGCCCGGCAGCGACCAGCAGCACCGTCGCCAGCGTCACCTCGGCGATCACCAGGGTTCGGCGTATGCCGCTGCCGCCGGCAGCCGACTTGGCGCGGCCGGCGAGCTGCGTGCTCAAGTCGAGCCGCTGCCCCATCCACATCGGCGCCAGTCCCGCGGCAACCGCCACCAGCACGGCGGAGATGACAGCGAATCCGATCTCCTGGGTGCCCAGGCGCAGATCGAGCCACGATGGCAAGGACGTCGGGATCCAGCGCGGCATCAGAGCCAGCAGGGCGTGCGCCAGCCCCAGGCCCAAAGCCGCGCCGGGTAGGGTCAGGACCAACGTTTCGAGCAGCAGCTGACGGCTGAGCCGGGAGCCTCTCGCGCCGAGAGCGAACTGCAGGGCGAAGGTCGAAGAGCGCGCAACGCTTCGCGCCAGCTGAATGCCGGCGAGATTGACCGCGGCCAGCGCCATGAAGATCCAGGTGAGCGTGAACAGCGAGCGCAAGTGGGGGGCCAGGCCAGCAGTCGTGTGGGAGCGGTAAGGGCTGAGCCGAGGACTCCAGCTGCCGTTGGTCTTGGGATATTCCTCGGCCAGAGCCGCGCCGATCCCGTCGAGCTCGGCCTGGGCCTGCTCGAGACTGCCGCCCTCGACCAGGCGTCCGAGCCCATGCGTCCAGCGCATCGTCCGTCGCCCTTCGCGAGTGTCGCCACTGTCCTGCGTATCGACCCAGCTCTGGTACGGGAACCACATCTGAGTGCCGTCCGGGAAGCCGTAGCCCTGGGGCATGACGCCGACGACCTCGAATGTGCCCAGCGAGGTCTGCAGAGTGCGGCCAAGGACCTGCGGATCACCGCCGAAATGCCCGTGCCACAGACCGTGACTGACCAGCACCTTGAAGCTGTCACCGCCCTGGCGGTCGTCATCGTCCTCGAACAGCCGTCCTAACGCCGGACGGGCGCCGGTCGCCGGCAGGACGCCGGCGGTGACAAAGGCCGAAGGCACCGCGAGCGACCGACCGTCCGGCCCGATGAGATTGTCGCGACGCGTCGAGTAGGCCCCG
>JBCCEE010000176.1:0-15324 GCA_039030415.1 Acidobacteriota bacterium | reverse complement strand
TCGAGATAGGCACCGCCGGTCAACATCGCCAAACGGCGCAGGGCGCGCTCGTCCACGGCGCGGCCGGTCGCCACCGAAACAACGCGTACCGAATTCGCTTCGAAACGGCGGACCACGTCTTCGTGCAGCACTGCCGACTGCTCATCCACCCCGTCTCCTACGAGCAGCACAACGCCTCCCGCCAGATCCGCGGCGCTCTGGAACAGGGCGTCGTACAGCACCGTGAAGCTGCCCTCTCGCTCGAGCCCGACGAGGGCAGCGTTGGCGCGACTTCCGGAGCCCGGCGGCGCGACGGGACGCAGCCAGCGGGCTTCGTCAGCGAAAGTCACGATTCCGAATTCGATCTTCGGCGGGAGCCCCTCTAGGATTTCGCCGAGCTTGCTGGCCGCCTGTTCCAGCTGGGCGGGGCTGAGCGACTTGCTGATATCCAGGGCGACTACGAGGTCAAAGTGCTGTCGCTCGGCTGCCGACGCTGGATTCGACATCAGAAACGCCCCCATCAGAAGGCAGAAACCAACGGTTGCGGGCTTCATAACGCTCCTTTGGACAGACGCTGCCGATGCGACGCGCCGCTGTTCTTCATGGATGTGACGAGCGCTGCCAAGCATACAACGAAGCCACCGCGCTGCACTCCGATTTGCGTCGCTCGGAGACAGACCCTAGACCGTCAAACCGCTTGCCGGCGATCCAGGCGATCCGCCAGCCAGCCGGCCAGCGCATAGGTCGCGAACGCCCACAGGGTCCCGATCAAGATACCCACCACGGCCCCGCCCCAGGGGGGGTTGGCTAGCTTGCCGAGCTCAGGAAACAGCCGGAAGATGTCGTCACTACGCAAGATCTCGTCCATGCCTGCCCAGGGAGGAATCCAGGTGGTGACGATCGAGCCGATCTCGTAGGCGTCGCCGGTGAGGGACATGAACGGCGCCAGGGCAAATGGCATCCAGAAGCCAAACAGGAACGCCTGGCGTCGGCCGGCGGCTCGACGCAGCGCCCAGACTCCCGGGAAGAGGGTCAGCAGGTACGGGCCGAAATCCGTCGCCAGGTAGACCGCGTCGCTGCCGCCCGTGTCGAACCCGGACAGGCGCCCGGCGTAGTCACTGCCGGCCGTCACGAACGGGAAGACCTTCGACAGCGGCCCACCGCCGTAGAGGGTGTCGATCTCCAGTTCGCTCACCGTTCCGCCAGCGGCGATGCAGGCAAAGGCATGCAGGAGCTCGTGAAGCGGAACGTAGATCCACCAGCCTACCAGCAGTCCGACAAAGAGCAGCAGCAGCCCTCGGAAACCGACTTCCAGGCAGCGCTCCATCCCTTGCCAGACGTCCATCGCCGGAGCGGTAAAGAAGCGCCCGAGGCCGCGAGTTTCACTCACCGGCTTCGACCTCCTCAGTGACGCTGGAGGCAGCGTCTTCCTCGGCCGCCTCGGGCTCCTCCTCAACGAAAGCCCCGCCGCGCCAGAGCTTCGGGCCTACCCTCAGGGTTCGCCCGTCGGGCAGTAGGAACTGCCCGGCGATCTCGAGCTCAGGAGAGCCCTTGACTTTGATCTCGACGTCCCCGCTGGCGAGCTGCTGGCGTCCTTCCAGGATCGGCAGATGAAAGCGCAGCATGTTCGGCCGGCGTATATCTCGCACCGGCTCACCGTTTGCCTGAGTGCGATAGAGCTCCCAGCGGTAGAAGTCGCCCGGCTTGACTCTCGAGCTGAGCTCGCCGTTGAGTGCCGTCACCTGGACAAAGTTGCTATCGATCAGCGACAGCTCAGTGATCTCGCCATTGGCGTTGGTGATCGAGAAACGCATCAGCCAGCCGCGTCCCGTGCGCCGCTGCAGACTGACGCCGAACTCCAGCTGCGGCGAAGCGGGATTGGGATCGAGCGCATTGAACAGATTCTCGAGCGTGAGGGACAGCCGCTCCTCGGTGCTCGGCAGACGGTAGTAGACCTGCCCGAGGTGGTTGGGAAAGTCCCAGGCGGCCACCAGGCGAGTGAGCTCCTCGATGTCCGAGGTGGCAGCCCTGACGACCCGAATGCGCTCCCCGGTACTGACCTCCCACTTGCCCACTTGCGTGGGTTTCTCGGCCAGCACCGCATAAACCCGACGATTGACGCCTTCGAGGCTGAATCCCGGCTGCAGTTTCAGTGACCGATTCCACAGAATCTCCTGCAGCGATAGGCGAGTCGTTCGAGCTTTGACACTGCCGTTGTTTCTGAAGTGCGTAGCAGTTCCCAGACCGACGATTCCGATCTGGTAGGCACCCCCCATGCTCTCCAACTTCTGCAGTTGAATCTCGAGCTCGACAAAATCCCAAGCCTTGCCATCTTCCGGCTCACTGACCCGCTGACCGTAGAGGAAGGGCACGACGTAGTCCACGGCCTCGACTACGCTCGAGATTTCGGGATCGTCGATCCAGTCACGCTGGATGCTGGCGGAGAGAAACAGCGTACGGTCCAACGTCTTGCGCAGCCGAGCCAAGAAGTCGGCGTAGTCGGCAAAGGAATCCACCGCTGCAAAGTCGAAGTGTAGGCCCGTAGGTACGCCGCCTCGGCTCTCGGCATCGAATCTCAGCTGACGTGCCGCTGCGGCAACCCGCTCGACGAGATCTTCGTCTGCCGATCCGGGGGTCCACTCACCGGTGATCGCCAACGTGACCGGCATCGACGCCGGAGGATCTGGAGCCTCGACGGGAGTCAGGGGCCCACTGGGGGCGTCAGGCTCCCAGCGCGCGACGGTGAGGTAGATCTCACTGATCCCGGCCTCTTCCAACCGGGCCAGGTCACTCGTCTCCAGCAGCTCCGAGTTCGTCCCGATCCACAGTGCGGAGCCAGGTGCTTTCTCCGGTGGGCGCCAAGAATCCGGGCATCCAGTGCACAGCAGGGCCACGGCCATGCAAAGCATCAGCCGTCCCATGCCGGTTGCAGCAACGCTCGATCGAATTGCCTTCATTGTGCTCAAATTCGCCCTTCAAGCTGAGGAGCTGTGATCCAGGGGAATTGTAATCGCGACCTCCAGCCCGCCGCTAGCTCGGTTCCTCGCTTCGATGCTGCCGTTGTGCTCCTCGATGATCCGACGCGTGATCGCCAGGCCGAGCCCGGTGCCGGAATCGTAGGTCGAAAAATAGGGCTCGAAGATCCGACGCAAGAGATCGGGCTGGACTCCCGGACCGGAGTCGACCACGCGAATCTTCGCTGCGTCATCGGTGGCAGCGAGCGTTAGCTCGACCTCGCCGCGGCCTTCGCTTGCGCGCAGAGCGTTCTCGAGCACGTTGCGCACCGCCCGTCCCAGCAGCTTGGCATCGAAGCGGGTTTCGAGCTGATCGACTTCGCGTACCAGTCGTATCGCGACGCCGCTGCGGGCAGCGTCGCGATAACCGTCGACGAGCTCCTGCAAGGTGGCGAGGAGATCTCCGGGAACCATGACGGCTCGCGGGATGCGACTGTAGATCGAAAAGTCCGAGGCGATATCCGACAGCTCCTCGACCTGCTTGAGGATGTTGGCGGTACAGCGTTCGAAGACCTCGTCGAATCGTTCCCGGTCCGCTCGATAGACCTGGCGCATGTGATCCGCCGACAGTCGGATGGGCGTTAGCGGATTCTTGATCTCGTGCGCGATGATTCTGGCCATCTCCGCCCACGCCTCGAGTCGCTGGCCGCGCAAGACCTCAGTCGCATCATCGACCACCAGCAGGGTCGCCGGATTCTCGGCGCCGGGAATCGGCACCCAGGTCAACGTCCATTCCCGCGCCTCTCCGTCCTCGTCACGCAGGCCCAGCGTGGCCTGATCCGGATCACTGCCAGCAGCGGTCAGAAACTCGATCACCGGCTTGAGGCGCTCGTCGGCGACCAGCGCCTGCTCGAGCTCGGCGCCGATCTCGGTTCCCAACAGCTCAGCGGCAACGCTGTTCTGCAGCAGGACGCGACGCTGATGATCGAGCGAGACGACTCCCGAAGTGATGTTGGCCACGATACGTTCGACGACTTGCTTCTCGAGCACGAGCTTGCGACGCCCTTCGGCCAACCGCCGCGCCATGTCATCGATCGCATCGGCCAGGGACTCGAGCTCGTGCTCATGGGGCACGACGTCGAGAAACTGCGCGCCGGCGGCAATCCGCCGCGTACCGCCGATCAATTCCATGATCGGTTTGGTGAAGCTGCGGGCCAGCCGGCTACCGACCGCGAACAGCAGCAAGACAAGCGCCGAGGTCACCAGAGTCGCGCGACGGCGCAGGGCTTCCAGCTCGCGGGCGACCTCCTCTTCCTGTTCGAGCAGCGGGACCGAAAGGAACAGGCGCTGCGACGCTCTGCCGCCGGTCCCGAGCTCCAGTGGAGCGTAGAGCTCCAGGTACCCCACTTCCCCACGGTGCTGGCGAAATCCCATCTGATAGCCGTTGAGTGCCAAACGCGAGTAGACCTCGCCGGGGATACGGGGCGGCAGCAGGCCCGAGGTAAACAGCTCCTGCTGGCTCGAGGCATAGACTTTGCTGCCCCAGTAGAGATTGACCGGATGCTTGACGACGCTGGAGATCCACTCCATCAAGCCTTCGTTGACCTGAGTCCTCAGATCGAATCCACGCTCCAGACCGCGCAGGTAGTCGAGCAGGAAGACCCTCGCCGAGCTCAAAGCGCTCTGGGCATGAGTTCGTTGCTCGGAGCGCTGGCGGTCCGAGAAGCTCTGCAAGAGCACCAGGTTGAGAGCGATCAAGGGCAGGAGCAAGAGCACAGCGTAGACCAGGATCATCCGCTTGGAATAGGACCTCACGGTGCGCTGGAAAAGCTCGCCAAATGCGGTCCAAGGTAACCCGAGCGCGAGGCCCAAAAGAGCGATGAGGATAATCCAGGCGAGCGATGCCAGGGCGTGGATCCCTACCCTCTCGAGCCCTGCCAGCGCGGTCAGCTGAGGGAGGTACAGAAGCGCGATCCCGTCGGCGCCGTCGTGTCGCCAGACCCAGGCTCGGCCGTCCGGGGTGTCGAGCGTATTGACCTGTTCATCCTGCTCCCAGAGCTCCAGATCGATCGGCGGCGACTCAGGCCATGGACTCGAGATCGCTCGCCCCTCGGGGTCGTAGAGCCCATAGTGAACGCCGCGCGGCAGACCGTCGATCGCCTTGCGTCGCCCGCCGCCTCGCAACAGAGCTTCTTCGAGCTCGTCGACTTCGTTGACACCGAGTCGAAATCCGGGCCGCGGTACCAGCCAATAGCTGGCGAAACCCAGTCTCTCTTGGCCCAGCTCGAGATCGACGCTGCCTTGAATGAGGGCTCGCTCCCATTCCGGAACCGGCAAGATGCTCCAGCGGTCGGGCGGCAGTGAGAACTCCAGATTGTCATCGATCGGTAGCCCGAAAGAAAACGACGCTCTCCCGCCGTCCGGGGTTTCGATCACCAGCGCCGACAGAGCGTCGAGCTGAGACAGTGGCGAATCCTGCCAGAGGATGAACGCGAGATCCTGGGGATCGACCGGGCCGTCGGCCAGCTGCGAGATCAGCTTCTCGAAACGCCCTTGCTCGAAGTAATCGAAGACCTCTTGGTGAAGGTCGTTGAGCTCGTCCGCGGTTGGCGGACTGATACGGTGCAAGAAGCCCTGCTCGATATGAAGCCGGAAGACCTCCCGATAGGCGACCTCCCAGCTGCTGCTTCCGGCCAACGCTGCCAAGACGAGCAAACCGCTCAGGGCAGCCGGCCGCTGATTGAAATCGACTCCCGCAATCCAGTTGACGATTGCCGCGCCCGACAGCCCGAGCAGTGGCAGCGCCAGCAGCGGAAAGTCACACGCCGTAGCGCTGGCCAGCAGCAGCAGGGTCGCCCACCAGGCGTGGCGATCGTCTGAGCCGGCGGCACAACGTGGCGACACCAGCCCCAAGAGGCCGAGAGCCGACAGGCACCAGACCAGGCAGAGCGCAAACGTATCGGCATCACCGTTGAACGCCGACGTGACGTCCTCGGGACCGGTCCAACGCTGGTAGGCGAAGGCGCCAATCGCCAACAGGATCAAGGTGAGTGCGCCGCGCAGAGCCCCCCAGCCGACCGCGATGGCGGCCTTTCGTGGCCGGATCAATCCCCAGGTCGCGAGCCCGACACTGACCGCCAGGGCTACTATCAAGGGATCCTGAAAGCCTGCCGCCTTCCCCAAAGCGGCGGTTCCAGCAACCGCCAACAGGGGCAACCCGGGAGGCGGGCGGCGAAGCGGATCCTGCGGCAAGAGGCGCGCACCCGCGGTGCGCACCAAGACCAGCGTCACCAAGATGAGTCCCACCAGCCCGACTCCGAGCTGGTAGAGCAGCGTCTGCAAACCGCGGGGGCGGCGCTCCAAGCCGAGCGGCTGATCGACGAACACCGTAGGCCCCGTCTCGGTGGTCAGGCGCAGGGCTCCTGTCGCTGGCTCGGCATCGATGCCTCCGACCGCCCAGCGCACCACTTCGTTGCGCGGAACAATCGAGGTGTCGAACGGCAAGCGGTCGACCGCCAGGCTGCGGCCGGCAACCAGCCGCCACGAGCGTGGCTCATCGGACAGCGGAGCCACCGCGAGGACCGAAGAGGCGGTGTAGCCCTGTCGATGGGCAAAGCCAGACGGCGGCAGCTCATCGGCGCGAAGCGTATGGAGCAAGCCCTCGCCAGCCCAAGCGACCAGCTCACCGTCCGGGGCGAACAGCAGGAGCGTCATGTCGAAATCGGTAGCCTCGACCCAGGCCTCGAGCAGTTGAAACTCCTCCAGGTGGACGCCGACGAGCGGCGGCGGCTCTTCGAATCGCGAAGCGCCGACCTCGGCCACCGCCATGAGCTCGGCCCACAGGCTTTCGAAACCGCGTTCCAGCTCGGCGACCCAGCGCTCCGGCGGGGGATCTTCGAAAAACTGAACCGCGATGGAGGCCGCCAGCGCCAGGGTAGCCAGGATCAGCGTGACGCCGACGAACAGGCGCTCTTGACGTGGCGGACGCGCTGAGAGCCACAGCCCGATCAGTCCCACCAAGGCCGCAACGGCACCGGCTGCCGGCAGCAGCAGGCTCGAGGCGCAGGCGAGGAGAATAGCGGTTTCGAACGCTGGCCGAACCCGCACCGCTGGCGCTGGACTCTCGCCGCGGGGGACGGCCTGTGCCCGGTTACCCGGCGACATCCGACTCAGAGAGTCCCAGCCGGTTGATCTTCATCGCCAGGCCATTGCGCGATAGCCCGAGCAGCCGCGCAGCCGCCGACTTGTTGCCGTTGGAGCGCCGCAACGCCTCCCGAATCGCCGCCCGTTCGCAGTCCGCGACCAGCCGCTCGAGATGGAGCTCAGAAGTCGTTTCTGGACGGAGGCCCTGAATCTTGCCCAAGCGGACTTCCTCGGGCAGCATCGAATCGTCGATCGGCTGCCCCGAAGCACACAGGTAGACCAAGCGTCGAACGATGTTCTCGAGCTCCGGCAGATTTCCGGGATAATCGTAGACGGCCAAAGCCTCCATCGCCTTGACCGTAATGCCCTGAATACGCTTCGAGGTCTGGTGACAGCAGCGGTTGACCGCGGCTTGGATCAGGAGCGGTAGGTCGGCCCGGCGTTCCCTGAGGGCCGGCACGTCGACCGTGAACTGGGCCAGCCGGTACGCGAGATCGATACGGAACTTGTCGCGTGCGACCTGGGATTCCAGGGGTTTACGGCAGGCCGCCACGAGGCGCACATCGACGCGGGTCGAGGACAGACTCTCGGTCGGCTCGAGCTCGCCGGAGCGAATGAAGCGCACCAGGCGATCCTGCAGCTCTAGGGGCAGGTATTCGATGTCTTCGAGGTAGAGCGTCCCGCCGTCGGCCAGGAGCAGTTTTCCCTCCCGAATCAACGGGCCGTGCTTCCCTGGGATCTCGGCTCCAAACAGCCCAGCTTCGATCTGATTAGACTTGGCACCGACGCACGACGCAGTAACAAACGGACCATCGCGCCGTGAGCTGGACAGATGCAGGGAGTGCGCCAACAGCTCCTTCGACACTCCAGGCTCACCGCGGAGCAGAACATGCACCGGCGGATCGATCGCGGCCTGTAGCTGGGCCAACGTTCGCTTCATGCTCTCCGATTCACCGGCGATCAAGCCCGGCGCCAAGGTCAGTCCCAACTGCTCGCGGCGGCCGAAGAGAATGGGCTCGAACTGCCCGACATGATGCACCAAGCCAAGAATCAGCTGGTCACCGAGCGTGCGCAGGGCGCCCAACGGGGACCAGGCCTGCTCTTGGAAGTTGGGAAGTGCCACGACGAAGAGATAGGGACGATCCAACGCTCGGATCGAGCGATAGGCCATCCAAGCCGGTTCGTCGGTCAGCTCGGCTGACGGCATCGTGACGACTTCGGACGACTCGTGCGTATCCTGATGCTCGTTGACTTGACGCAAGATCTCGTCGCCCGAGCCAAGCCACCGCTCGTCCGTCGCGACCACGAACTTGATACCTCTCGAATCGTCTTCGCCCTGAAAGAGGAACATCACGCCGCCGCCAAAGTCGCTGAGCAGGGCTATCACCAGTGACTCCAGGGTTGTCGCACTGGACGAGTCCGCCAGCACCCACTGCGACACCCGCGCCAGATGCTCCAGCATCCTCGGAGGGTCAATCACCACCTCGTCCGGCGCGGCATTGGCCGCCACGGCAGCCGCTTCCGGCTCGACTTCCGGCACGACGTCCTCGAGCAGCAGAGCGATCGATCCCAAGCGGATCTCGTCGAGAACCTGCAGGCAGGCATGACGCACGCGCTTGCCGTTGACGATGACGCCTTTCCGACTGCCGAGATCCTCGATCTCGACGTCGTCACCGCCAGAGCGCAGCCGCGCATGCTGGCGGCCGACGCCAGCATAGGGCAGTTTGATATCACAATCGTCACCGCTGCCGATCAGCAGCTCGCTGCGATCGACCGCAAATCTCTGCACTCCATTTTGTGCATAAGCAACCAACCGATGCATGGCCGGGATCCTATCGCAAGCCTTCCTCGATCCCGAGTCTGGCGCCCTCCGGTCTGCTAGTCTTCGTACATGAACGACCTATTCCTGAGAGCCTGCCGCGGAGAAACCGTAGAGCGCCTGCCGGTTTGGATGATGCGCCAGGCCGGCCGTTATCTGCCTGAATACCTCGAGGTCCGTCAGAAGGTAGATTTCCTGACGCTGTGCCGGACTCCCGAGCTGGTCGCCGAAGTGACCCTGCAGCCTATCGACCTGATCGGCGTCGATGCCGCGATCGTCTTTGCAGACATTCTCCTGCCGCTAGAAGCCATGGGAGCCGAGCTGAAGTTCGTCAAGGGTGACGGGCCGTGTTTTCCTCAGCCCATCCGCCGCGTCGAAGACATCGAACGCTTGCTGCTACCCGACGTCGACGAGGAGCTCGGCTACGTTTTCGACGCCCTGCGCTTGGTGCGCAAGGAGCTCGACGGCAGGGTACCTCTGATCGGCTTTGCCGGCACGCCATGGACGCTCGCGGCCTACCTGGTGGAGGGCGGCAAGTCCAAGTCCTTCGCCCATCTGCTGGGCTGGAGCTACCGCGACCCGCGCGGTCTAGCGAAGCTGCTCGACCGAATCGCCGACATATCCATCCCCTATTTGAAGCGCCAGATCGATGCCGGCGCCCAAGCCCTGCAGATCTTCGACACCTGGGCCGGCCTGCTCGACAATCAACGATTTCACGACCTCGCTCTGCCTTCGCTGCAGCGAATCATCGCCAGCCTCCAGGGCACGGTCCCCTTGATCTACTACGCCAACGGCGGTACCCACCTGCTGCCGACGCTGAAAGAGCTGGCGGTCGATGTCCTGTCCGTCGACTGGCGGCTACCGCTCGACGAAGTGCGTGCGCAGGTTGGCGACCGCTTCACGCTTCAGGGCAACCTCGATCCGACCGCGCTGCTGAGCTCACCGGAAGACATCCGCCAGCGGGTAGCTCTGCTGATCGAGCAGGGTCGCGGCGGCGGCCATATCGTCAACCTCGGCCACGGTATCCTGCCGTTGACGCCGGTGGCCAACGCCCGTGCGTTTGTCGAGTCGGCTCAGGAGCTCTCTGCCGCCAGCTGATCCGTCTGATTCCCCACCGGATCCGCAGCGTCTGCCGATAGCCTGCGGATCGCTACCGCGGTCGAGTCATCGTCAAATCCGGCGCCGTCGTTGTAGGCGGTCATGCGCCGGCCGATGGCGCGTAAGAGATCGATTGAAGGCCCGGTGAGATTCTCGCGCAGAACCTCGAACAGGCGCTCCGTCCCAAACTCCTCGTGCGAACCCGACATGAGCTCGGTCACGCCGTCGGTATAGAGCAGCAGCGTACAGCCGGGCGGCAGCTCGATCCGTCGGCTCGTATAGGTGACCTCCGGCACCAATCCGACGATCGGGCCAGTCGGCATCAGCTCTTCGATGCCTTTCTCGGTCACCAAGATACCAGGATTGTGACCACCACTCGCGTACTCCAAAGTGTGGGTCGCCGGGTCCAGCTCGGCGTAGAACACGGTCGCGAAACGGTTGGCCGGAGAGATCGCGAGCAGCGCCTGGTTGAGCTGAGAAAACAAAATCGAAGGTTCGGCCACGGTTTGAATCAGGGCCCTGAGGGACGCTTGGAGCGAAGCCATCAACAGCGCGGCTCCGACCCCCTTGCCGGCGACATCGGCAATGACAATCCCCAGCTTGTCATTGCTGAGCTGAACGAAGTCGTAGTAGTCGCCGCCGATCTCGAAGCAGGAGCGGGTTGCGCCATAAATGTCGTAGCCTTCCAGCTGTGGGCTATCGGACGGCAACAGACTGCGCTGAATCTTGGCGCCGACTCGCAGCTGCTCTTCCATTCGCCGCTTCTCCAGCTGCTCTTCGAGCAGGTAGACGTTCTCGAGCTTGACCGCCGCCATGTTTGCGATCAGCCCGACCAGGCGCAGATCCCGCGCCGAAAACGTCCGGCCGATGATGCGATGATCCAGGTAGACCAAGCCAATCACTTCTCGATTGTTCCAGAGCGGCACACAGATCAAGGACCTGACGCCTTCCAGCTGGATGCTGACCGCTTCGTCGAACCGCTCATCCGTTTGTGCATCCAGCGTCAAAATAGCCTTCTTGCGCTGCATCACCTCGTCGAGGATGGTGTGGCTGAGGCGCACGTCCTGCTCGTCGGCAAAGCCATGAAAAGCCCGTACCTCGAGCTTTGGATCGTCACGCCTCGAGCGCAACAGCAGCGCTGCCCGCTCGGCACTGACCGCATCGAGCACGAGTCGCAGGATGCGCTCGACCAGCTCCGCCAACGGATAGTGGGAGATCAGAGCCGCGGCCGCGGCGTTGAGCGCCGGCAACAGGCTGGCCTCCTGGTCGCTCGAGACCAGGAGCGTCGGCGTCTCCTCATAGCGTTCGAAGACCAGATCGTCCGTCGACAACACCACGGTGCTGTCCCCGCCGTAGCGCCGCGAGCCGGCAAAACCATGCCGCGAAGGAGAGCTCTCGTAGTAGCGCAGCTCAATGTCACCGAGCACGATCGTGTCGCCGTGACCGAGCGCTTGACGCTGCTTCAGGATGTTGCCCTGAAGGTACGTCCCGTTACGACTCCGAAGATCCTCGATGTAGTGGACTCCGTCGTTCCAGCTGATGCGAGCATGCGTTCTCGAGAGCCACGGATCTCGAAAATGGAGGGCATTTCCTGGCCCTCGGCCGATATCGAAATCCTCGGCTCCCAGCTCGATCTCATAAGGCGATTTCTCGCCTCGCTCGATTCGCAAAATGGCCATCACAGCTCCCGTCGCTTCGGGTCAACCGAGGCTATCGGTTTGATAGAAACTGAAGCAAGCGTCGCCATAGCATCGCTGATCGATACGACTCAAGGAAGCGCACTCCGCCGGCATCTGAACCCGCCGCGAGTGTTCGATCGCGAGCTCACCGCCACCGGCCAGCCAGGGTTCCGCTGCCTGCAGCAGCTGCGGGTAGCGATCAAACTCATAGGGCGGATCGGCAAAGATCAGCTCGAATGGTTCGATCCCCTCTCGCTCTGGATGGGTCCGAGCCAGCTCCTCGGGCAGCCGGCGGCGCCAGACTTCGAGCCGTGCCTCGGTCGAGGCATCCACATTGCGCCGCAGCGTCGCCAGCACCCGAGAGGACTGCTCCGCGAATACGATCTCACGTGCACCGCGGCTGGCGGCTTCGAGTCCGACGGCTCCCGAGCCCGCAAAGAGATCGAGGAAACGACAATCCAGTACGCGATCTTGCCAGATCGAGAACAGTGCCTCACGGAGCCGCGACTCGGTCGGACGCACCAACGGCGCAACCGTCAGTCGACGTCCCCGGAGCGAGCCGCCTAGAATTCTCGGTCCTGGCCCGCCGCGACGGCCAGCTGAGCGCAACGCCCGGGCTCGAGTCACCGGCGCTCCAGCTCTTCGACGCTAGAGAACGCATTGGGTAGCTCGTCGAGTCCCACGAAGATCCGCATCGGCGAATCAACCCCCTCGAGCTCGACGCCGCGGCCGTCTACCGTCAATGCCAGCACGCGGAAGCGCTGGCCGTCTGCCGCCTGCAGCAGATCTCCACGCTGCGGGCGATAGTCAGCGGGCACCCGGTCGATCGAAGACGGCGGGCGCGTAAAGTCCGCCAGATCCTCCGCGATCTGGATCAGCCGGGTCACTGCCAAGGGGGGAACATCGAGCGCCGTGAATCGCCAGCTCTGCAACTCTTCACCGGGAAGATCGCCGGGCAAGTCCAAGACGATCTCGCAATCATCGACCCATTCTCCCTGCGGTCCCCACGTCTGAGACGTGCTGCTCGGCTCCAAGGGTTGTGAGAAGCCAGGCTGCTGGTCGCCACGCTTCTGGGCTGCGCGTGCCCCGACCCCTTGATGCAGCTCACCGCGGCGCAGGGTCCCGGTGGCCAGCAGATCCGCTGAGTGATGGAGCTGGCGCAGCCGGTTCAGATACGAGCTCAACTCTTCGCTCAGCAGCTCGTCCAGCCGCATCTCCTGGTCATCCCATAGGCCCTGCCGAAGCCTGACCGTGCCGTTGGCGAACAGCGTGATATCCCTACGACCCAGCTGATTGGAGCACGCGTAGCGCAATACCTCGGTGCTGCGGTCATCGGCCGCCACAGGCTCCGCAAGAATCCAGCCGCCGGCCATGGCGATCACGCCGAAAACACCCAGCGAGCCGAGATGGCAGATCGTCGAACCAAGCGGCCGCGCTCTCTGTTTTGGGCCAGACATCCCAACAAGTCTAGCACCGCGCTCCCCGAGCCTTTCAGAGCCGTTACTCGGCCGATGCCTTGGGATAGCTCGAAGACTCGACCGAGGCAGCATTCTCAGCCTCGGCCTGCGCGGGCAGATCATTGGCATGGAAGATAAAGCGGTTGGCGTACTCGAGACCTGACCAACCGGTCAGCAGGACCATCACTGCCAGTACCGCCTTGGCCAGCAGATCGATCTGATCCGTCAACCCGGTCAGCAGATAGATGAAGACGCAAGCCAGTTGAAAGCCCGTATTCCACTTGCTGATCCGGCTGGGTGGAAACTTCTTGAGTCCCACCGTGAGGCGAACGATCAGCGCTACCCCAACGATGATGATGTCGCGCGTAATGACCAGCACGGTGACCCAGATCGGGATCTGCAGACCGGTCGGAACCCCTGGCCAGGACAGCAGAATGAACGCCGAGGTCACGAGCAGCTTGTCGGCCGCCGGGTCGAGGTAGGCACCCAGCACCGATTGCTGCTTGTAGAACCGGGCGATGTAGCCATCGAGCAAATCGGTGATGCCCGCCAGGCCAAAAATAACAAACGCCCAGCCCGGTTGTTTTTCGATGACTGCAATGATGAAGACCGGCACCATCACGATCCGCAGCGCGGACAGCAGGTTGGGCCAGGTCATTCGCGGTTGCCGAGCCCAGTCCGATTGTCGAGCCCGGTCCGATTGCCTAGCAGATTCAAGGTCCGGCGAATGAGCTCTAGAGCATCGCGCCCCGCGATCGCCGAAGGTGTGCAGTCCGCCTGACTCGAAATCAGCTGACAGGCGGACGCCAGATGGCATATCGAGCGCCAAGAAGCGTCGACGTCGAGTACGCTGGCATCCGACAAGCAGGCAAACCGTCCCGAGGAGCTCAGAAGCTCGAGCAGGGCGAACAGCACTTCGACTTCCGTCGCCGAGGCCTCGGGTTCGAACAAGTGACGCGTCTCGTCGACATGCATCAAGCCCAGGTTGAGCACCTTGAGGATCACTTCGCGGCTTGGGTGATCCAAGATGTCTGCGGCGATGGGTGGATTCGTCACTTGTGAAAAGCGCACCCCGGGAACCAGCCAATACAGCAGGGTCGCTGCGTCACTGCGGCTGAGCTCGTGTTTGCGGCCAGTCTCTTGAACATCCGCCGGTAGCAGCTGGAGGCGCCAGAGAAACTTGGCTTCGTCCAGCAGGTCGCGCGTCGGCTCGTCGTCCGGGAATTGTTGATGCAAGGCTTCGAGTCGATCCAGACCGCTACGCACGTCGCCGATCTGCAGCTCCAGCTGCCCCTCACGCCGCAGGTCGTCGAGCTCACCGGTACGTTGGCCCAAAGCCCGGACCGCGGCCAGCTCTCGCTCGAGATCGCCCTGCTCGACCGCAACCAGCCGTTGCCCCCGGTAGAGCTCGAGGGAGTCCTCACCCCAGTACTCGAGCCAGGCGAGGTGCTGCTCTGCGGTCTCGACGTGGCCACGCCCAACCTCGTACTCGAGCTCGTTGAAGACGATCTCCAGCGCTCGCGGCTTGATCGCTGCGGCCCGCTGGCCGGCTTCCTCATGGCCCTGGTCGCCGAGCTGCGCAAACGCCTCGAAGGCGACCGGTACATCACCAGCGCGCTGCGCAGCTCCTCCGATCAACAGCTGAGCAGCCGTGTACTCCGGCAGCTCATCGACCACCGGACCGACTTGCGCGATGACTTCCTGGTCCCGCCGCTCCCAGTACCGCGCCTGAGCCAACAGCACTCTGGCGGGCAGGAAGCCGGCATCACTTTCGAGCAGCTGCTGGGCCGCCGCTTCGGCAGCCGCCAGCTCTCCCCCTAAACGCAGAGCCTCATAGGCTTCTTCCAGGGCGGCTGCCTGATCGTCGGAAGCCGTCAGCGGATAGCCCTCGAGAGGCTGCACGATGAAGGGATCTTCACGAGCTACCGGTCGGCTGACCGGGGCCTCGGGCGCCGGACTCGCGCAAGCCCCGAGTAACAACAGCGGAAGGGAGCACAGCAGACGGCTCCGAAATCGAGATATCACTCTGCTTCGGGCGTGCTCAGCCGTTGTGAACGCCCGCCTCGGTAATGGTCGAGATCGCGTGCTTGTAGACCAAAATCTCCTGTGCGCCCGTGTCGACAACGACAGCAAAGCGATCGAACCGCTTGAGTCTTCCCTGAAGTCGCTTACCGTTGACCAGCTCAAAGGCCATC
>JBCCEE010000175.1:0-15541 GCA_039030415.1 Acidobacteriota bacterium | reverse complement strand
ATCGAAGAACGCTCGCACCGGCCCGAAGTCCAGGTCCGTGCTGACGTAGTAGACGCGGTTGAACCCGAGACTGAAGTGATGCTCCAGCCACTCCGCGGTGAACGGCAGCTCGTTTCTCGCCACGCACAGCAGCGCGGTGGTGGTCATGCGGGGCTCACGCTCTCAGCATCGTGAGCGAAGCTCGGGGCCGAGGCCGTGGGCGGGTGCGTCAACATAGTATTGGCCCGGCAGTCTACCGGACACCCGAGCGATCCACCCCGAGAATCCCATGAGCCTTCGACGTGACGATCCTGGCCACAACCCAACCCGGGTCGAAGTCGTCAACCTGAAGTCCGACGGGCGCCCGCAGTACCGGTTGGGCGACGCGATTCTGAAGCGCGATGAGCGCTACGGTCGCCAAGCGCTGAGCATGGTGGCCAATGCCAAGGACTGCTTCGAAGGTACCATTCTGTACGAGTATGCTCGCCGCATCGATCGCGACTCCTCCGATCCCCAATGGCCCGTGCTGTTCGACGTCGTGCGACGCAAGATCCCACGGCTCGCGATCGCCCGGCCGGCAGAGGACGAGCTGGTCGCGCACCTCAGGCTGGGCAACGTCAAGGGCTACCACTACCCGGCGACGGACCTGGTGGACTATGTCGCTGCGGTCCTCGATCATTTGCCGGCCGAGGTCGCCAGGGTCTCCCTCGTCACGGCCGTCCACTTCGGGCAAGGCTACCTCGATCAGCATGATGGCGGGACCCAGCTGCAGGACGACATCGCGGGCTACCGAGAGAAAGTCGCCGAGATCTTGAGCCTGTTCGGCGAGCGGGGCATCGAGGCCAAGCTGGTCTCGCACCCGGACGCGGACACCGACTTTTGCTATCTGGCCCAGGCCCAAACGCTGATCCTGGGCAACGGGCATTTCTCACTCTGCGCCGCCATGATCTCGGGCGCCTGGACGTTCGTGCCGCCGTGGGCGACCCGAGGCACCTACGTCGACGTCGGCCAGCTGCTCGGGTCGCGGGACCCGTCTATGCGCCTCTGAGCGCCATAGAACCGCGGCGCGACGCTCAGGGTTGCCATCGGCTCGATCGTCGATTACCCGTTCCGGAAGGTGCAGAGACCCGGTTTTATCGTCGATCGCGGTCCCTGCACGGTGCAGAGACCACGATTTTGCCTCGATCGGAGTCTCTAGGGGCTGCAGGGACCCGGTTTTTTCCTCAATCGCGGTCTCTGCACGTTACCGAGACCACGTTTTTGCCTCAATCGCGGTCTCTGAGGGCTGCAGGGACTACATTCCACGATCCCCAGTGGTTTACGCCAATACTTTTTGGCCAATTAGGCCCTTGCGCTAGGCGCCTCATCACCAAAGAACGCCAGTCCTCCCGAATTCTGGTTCCCCCCTTTGGCAAAGGGGGGTTAGGGGGGATTCTCTTCGATGGCTACCGAGCCTCCAGAAATCCCCCTCGGTCCCCCTAGCCGGGCGCCCCTCTTTCAAAGGGGGAGGCCAGAAGCGGCGCGACCGACTATCGCTCAGTCCTCGGCGAGGTACCACCAGCCACAGCTCCGGAGACGCTCGATCTTCTCGTCGAGGTTCGCCGTCCAGTTGGCGTGGGCGACAATCGGTCGCTCGGGCAGTGGACGATCGCGAAAGATGGCGTGGTTCATCAGCTGGCCGTCGACGTAGGCGTCGGGCAGCAGGGCCGTGCGCAGCCCGCGTTCGCGGTGGCAAGCCACGATCTGGTTGAGGATCTGCTGCTCGCTGCGCACCATCAGAACGGCTGGCATGGCCTCGTAGAGCGCTTGAAAGGTGGCGCGCGTCAGCTCATTGCTGCGTACGAAGACAAAGCCGCTGTTGTAGTAGAGCGGCTGGAAACGCGGGCTCATATCGCGCATGAACAGCAGATCGAAGTCGCCCTCGCGCGCCCGCGCCTCGAGCCCCGGGCGAGGATCTTCGAACCACACCAGGTCCATGTCCTGACGCACCAGGTCGACGCCGAGCTCGAGCAGGTCCTGCAGCGCTGCGACCTTCGGGAACATCGCCAGACCAAAGTCGATGTCGCCGTAAGTGGCATGGGCGTGGCGCGGCACATCGCCCATCGATTCGCCGTCAAAGTAGGTCGCGAACCCGAGCTCGCGGGCCCGCCGGTCGGCTTCCTCGTCGGTTGGGAAGAGGACGGTGAACCTGCGGCTGGGAATCCCGTGCCGATCACACGACGCGACCCAGTTCTCGAACATCCCGAGGTAGCCGGCGTTGAAGCTCGACACCGCCAGGACGCCCTCACCGAGGTCTTCGACAATCCGCCGCAGACGCTCGCGCCGCTCCGGCCGCCGCCGCTCGAAACCCTGCGCCAGGGATGCGGCCCGCGCTTCGACCGTCGGGTAATGCTCGGAGCCCGGCAGCCACTTCAGCTCGAAGAAGCCCACGCGCACCGGCTCGTGCAGGCCGTCAGCGGAGCGCGGAGCGGCCCGCGTCGTCACCGGGATCTCTTCAGCGGCGGGCTCCGCGTCCGCAGGATCCGCGACGGCAGGCTCGGCATCCGACAACAGTACCGGCGGATCGGTGATCAGCCCAATCAGAGAGTCGGAATGGACGGTGAGCGCCTGCCGTCCGTCGGCGAGCGGAACCTGGACCAGCTCGCTGCCGCGGCTGGCCACGGCCCGGTGCAAGTCTGCCAGCACCGTCGCGTCGGAGCGCAGCCGCAGCTGCTGCCGATGCCCGCCGGCCAAAACCAGCTCGACCTGGATCCATCTCGGTGCCATATTGCTCATGCATCGGTACGGTAACATCGCCCCGACCGAGTGCATAAACCGTAAACCGCCGCCGTGAGCTCCCAACGCATCTTCGTCGCCATCGCCGCGTTTACGGATCCTGAGCTACCGCGCACGCTGCGCGACGCGCTCGACAACGCCCGGGCTCCCGACCGGCTGCGCTTCGGCATCTGCTGGCAGGCCGATCCGGAGCGGCCGATCGACGTCTCGGAGTTTCGCGATCGGCCAGCGATTCGTTGGGTCGACACCACCATCCATGACAGCCAGGGTGGCCCCTGGGCGCGCAATATCTGCCAGTCGCTGTGGCGCGGCGAGCCCTACACGCTACAGATCGACTCGCACATGAAGTTCGAGCCCGACTGGGACGCGCGGCTCGTCGAGATGCTCGAGGCGCTGCCGGTGCACAAGGCGGTGCTGACCATGAACGCGCCGCTGTTCTGGTACGACGAGGCCGGGCGTCTGCATCGCAACCGCGATATGGGGGTGCCGACGACCCGGGTGTCGTCCTGGGACGCCGGCGGCGGCTGGGCGCCGTGGTTCGACTTCGGGCCGCCGAACCAGCAGCAGCCCGGACGCACGCGCTTCATCAACGGCAACTTCGCCTTCTCGCGCGGCCAGTGGATCCTCGAGGTGCCGCAGGATCCGGCGCACTACTATTGGGGCGAAGAGTTCAACGTCACCCTGCGCTCCTACACCTGGGGCTGGGACTTCTTCCTGCCGTCCGAAGTCGTGGCGTGGCACCAGATGCACCCGACGGCGCCGCGCCGCCATTGGGAGCACGGTGAGGAGGTCGTTCAGCGACGCAACCGCGAGGCGCTCGGGCGCCTGCACGGGCTGCTGTTCGGGGACGGCTTCGCCTTTGGACCCTACGGCCTGGGACGCGTCCGCAGCCGGCGCGACTACGAGGCCTACGCCGGCTTCGACTTCCCGCGGCGACGCGCTCACCCCGACGTGTTCACCGGCGCCAACCCGGATCCGATGACCCTACGTCGACCTGAAGACTGGTCTCTCTGTCTGACCCCAGACGAAGCCCGCGCCCGCGGCCTGCTGCCAGCTGGATAAACCGAAAATCGCGCCGCTCGATCCGATATGCTCTCGCCCCGGTTGCACCATGTCCGCCTCCTCCAACCAGCGATTCCGTCCGCGTCGACGAGCCGAGCTCGAAGCGTTCCCCGTGGCCGATGAGCTGGTGCTGCTGGCGCCGAGCAGCGACCGGGCCTACGCCCTCAACCGCTCCGGTGCCGCGATCTGGGAGCTGTGCGACGGCCGCCACGCGCTGCCCGACATGCTGGCCGCACTGCGCGAGTCGTTCGCAGGTGACGACGTCGAGATCCTGGCCGACATCACCTCCGCGCTGTTCGAGATGGAAGCCCTCGAGCTGGTCGAGACCACGCCTCCGAGCCTGCCGCAGGCCCGGGACGAGGGGCAGGCGATCGTACTCGGCGAGGATCGCGAACGTCCCGTGCACTTCGTCTTCGGGGTCGAAGACCGGCCCTACTTCCACTGGCAGCTGGCGATCTTCTTCGAATCCCTGGTCGGCCAGCTGCCGGCCGGCTGGAGTACGGTGGTGGTAGTTTGCAACGGCCACCGCGAGGTCTCGACCGAGCTGACCCGCATCGCTGAGACCTACGGCGCCGTGCTGCTGACCGGCGAATCCCTCGGCGACCGGCACGACCTCGACTTTTCAGGTGGCGGCGAGCGCTACGTGCCGCTCAACCGCGTCGAAGCGCTGGCGGTGGTGGCCGGACACGTCGCGCCGGATGATGTGGTCTGCCTGATGGATACCGACCTTTTTCTGGTCGGCGAGCTGCGCTCCGAGCTGTTTCCTTCGGGCAACGCCATGGCCGAGAACTGGATCATCTCGCAGGAGCGATACTTCCAGTTCAGCGACCCCGCGGGAGGTGGCCTGTCGCTTCCCGGCCTGCTCACGGCGATGGGCTTCGAGCGCGACTTGGTGCCCGGCGGCGTCACCGTCTTCCTCACCGGCGAGACGCTGCAGCGGCGCAAGTACATCCAGGATTGCTTTCGCTTCCTGCAGATCCTTTACCTGATCGGCAAGGTGAGCGACCTCCCAGCCCACGGCGTGTGGGTGGCGGAGATGGCCTGCTTCGCCCTGGCGGCGGTGTCGAACGCGGTCGATGTCGAGCTGCTCGACGCGCCGCAGTTCGCGGTGCCGGAGCCCGGCACCGGTGAGGTTCCGGACGGCACCTTCTTCCACTACTACGTCGACCACAACGACGGCGGCGGCGGGCCGTTCCCCGACTCCGAGTGGCACAAGCAGCTCTTCCAGCAGCGCGACCTGCTGCGCTCGGACCTCGGCCAGGCGCTGGCCGACGCCCGCAGCCCGGTCGAAACCCGCTTCTTCGAGATCGCCATCGCGGCCCAGGAGAGAATCCATGGAACGCCTTCCGATTCCCCACCGTCCTGAGCTCACGCCGATTTTCCCGACGCCGCCCGAGCTCGAGGCGTCGACGGTGGAGATGGTGGCGCGCGCCCCGTACTGCGGCCTCGGCTTTCGCAAGGGGCGCCTCGAGCCCGAGCTGCATGCCCGGATGCTCGACAGCCTGCGCCGCAACGCCCCGCACTTCCGCCCCGAGCAGGGAGACAACCCGTGGATCGGCACTCGAGACGCAAAGACGATTCCCGCCGTCGTCCATCAGGACCATCAGCTCAACGCCGAGATCAGCCGCGCGCTGCAGCCGGCCCACGAAGCGTGGTCGGGCATGAGCCTCACCGAATCGGCCTGCTACGGCATCCGCGTCTACCAGCGCGGCAGCTACCTCTTCAACCACGTCGACCGCACCGAGACCCACATCATCAGCTCCACCATCTGCGTCGACCACCGGCTCGACGAGCCCTGGCCGCTGACCCTCGAGGACATCGACGGGCAGCTGCACCAGGTCGACATGGAGCCCGGTGAATTCCTGTACTACGAGGGGGCGAAGCTGCGCCACGGACGCCCCTATCCGCTGGTCGGCGACTACTACGCCGGCATGTTCGTGCACTACCGGCCGGTCCACCTGGAATCCGTCGACCGCCCGGGCGAGAGGCGAGGACCCGGCGCTTGAGGTACCTGCGCTACACCAACTACGAGTCCGGCAACTCCGGGCTGTCGAACGCCGTCATGTCGATCGAGGTCGGCGTCGGGCTGGCGTTCCTCACCAACCGCTTCCTGGTGCTCGAGGGCAACGTCTCACCGCCGGCCAACGTCGTGTCCTACGGTGGACGGGTCGAGACCGACCGACCGAGCCGGGTCACCGACCTGATCGATCTGCCGGTGCCGTGGGGCGAGCCCGGAGACGTTGATCTGGCGGGCCTGGAAGCACGTGAGCTGACCGACGAGAACCTCGGGCAGCTGGTGCTTTACTTCCCGTCGACCCTCGACATCACCAGCGATGACGCCCGAAACTTCGCCCGCGGTCGCACGACTTGGGTGCATCCCGCGGGCGCGCTCGCCGACGTCCCGGTGCTCGAGATGACCGAGCAGCCCGCGGCGCCCGGCGGCGAGCCGCAACGCGGCGAACGCAAGCGCAACAACCTGTCGTTCTACGGTTACACCTTCTACCTCGACGACGAGCACCGGCGCTCGCTCTACCGGGTCTATGAGCGCATGCGGCCGAAGCCCGAGCTGGCCGCGCTGGCGCAACGCGTCGCCGCCGACCTCGGCCGGTTCAACGCCGTCCACCTGCGGCGCGGCGATTTCAAGCTCACCTACGGCGTCACCACCCTCGACCGCCAGCCGTGGGAGGCGATCGAGGCGATGGACGCCCTGTTCGCGCGCGACGACACCCTGGTCGTCCTCACCGACGACCGCGACGATCCCTTCTTCGAAGAGATCCGCGCCGCCTACCCGCGCCACGTCTTCATCGACCACCACATCCTCGACGACTACGGCGCCGATTTCGCGGCGCTTCCAGCCCGCGACAGCATCGCGCTGGCCTACCTCTCGCAGCTCATCGCCGCCGAGTCGCAAGCGTTCATCGGCACCATGACCAGCACCTTCACCGCCCTCATCCAGCGCTACCGCGGCAACCGCGGGCACGACGAGCACTTCCGGTTCCTGTGGAACGAGCTACCGCAGCCCGACGACCCGGTCGAGCGCGGTCGCCATCCGATCTCGGAATGCGTGCCGCTCGAGCGCGGTCGCATGGTCGAGGAATTCGACGGACCCTACTCGTGGAACCGGGTCAACCAGCGCCTCGCGCCGGCCTGGATGCGGGAGTGGCCAGAGAGCCTGCTGAGCGAGCAGGTGCTGGCGACCGGCGCTCTGCCCGGGCGCTCGGCGCGCAGTGCCGGCGTCGGTGCGCCGGCCACACCCCTCAGGAAACCAGAGCTCCAGCGCTCGACCTCCGTCGCTCACCCGGCGTCGGCCGCCACGTCGAGCGGAGGCGAGCGCTCGCGGCTCGTCGTGCCGTTCGCAGGCGTCGAAGTGGCGATACACGTCCGCAGCCAAGAGCTCACCGAGCACCTCGCCGCCTGCTTCGGCGTCGACCGCACGCGCAAGGCCCGGCATGCCGTGGCCGAGCTGGCGGTGACCGGCTTCCGCCCGCTGATCCTCGAGCGCGACGGTCAGCAGGTGGCCGAGGCCGCGGACAACCCAGCCATGGTGGAAACGGTCCAGCGGGAGATCGCCCGCGTGCTGTGCACGGCGCGACCCCGCCACAGCTGGCTCGCCGGTGCGGCCTTCGTGCGCTCGGGACGGGCGCTGGTGGTAGCGGGCCACCCGGGTGCCGAAGCCGAGGGCTGGGCGAGCGCAATGGGCGCGTCCGGCTGGGACCTGCTCGGCGATGGCTGGATCCCTATCCTGCACCCGAGCCGCCAAGTCCTGCCGTTCGGGCGGACGACCTGGCCCCAGGGAAGCGGCACGGGCAGCGGCAGGGCCAGCGGCAGGGCCAGCGGGCCCCCGAAGCCTGAGCCCGCACCGCTCGCGACCCTGGTCGTCGCCCACCACCGTCTCACGGCGCGCGACGAGATCCGCTGCCTGTCACCGTCGGTCGCGGTCGCCGAGCTGATCGCCAGCTCGCTCGACTTCTCGCAGGCGCGCAAGAAGGCCGTCGAACGGTTGTGCAAGCTGGTGGCCGAGGTGCCGGTGCTGCACGCCTCGTTCAGCGACGGAGCCCGCGGCGCCGCCCTGATCGAGAAAGCCGAGAAGCTCATCGAAGCACGGGAGGAGAAGACCGCATGAACCCGTCCAACCCCGCCAGCGGCCCCCGGTCGATCGACCTCGAGATTCTTCTGCAGGGCGGGCACCGCCAGCAGCTCGCGCTACCGGAAGACTCGCCGCTGCTGGCCGAGCTGTTCCAGGCGCTAGCCAGCAGCGACGGACGCTTCCTCCAGCTGCCCATTCAGGACGGTCGCGGCGCCTGCTCGTTCCACGCTTCGCAGCTGGTGAGCGTCTTGAGCCGGCCGCCGGTGGTCCTCGATCTCGATCAGACCGCGACCGCGTCGGCGACTTCGGAAGTCGTCGGACCGCAAGAGGTCACCATTCAGCAGCCGCGGTTCGCCGTGATCGAAGACTTTCTGAGCCCGGTGGAATACCGCAGCCTGCTCGATTGGACGCTCGAGCACCGCGAGCAGTTCGAGCCGGGCACCGTCGAAGGCCAGCGCCACGAGCACCGCGAGAACCTGGTGGTCTTCGACTTCGGCTACACCGCCCAAGCCAACCTGCTCAAGAGCCGACTGCTGACCTGGTTCCCCTTCCTGTGCCGCAGGCTCGAGCTGCCGGTCTTCCCGCTGCTCGACGTCGAGAGCCAGCTGACCGCCGCCAACGATGGTCAGTACTACCGCATCCACGACGATGCCGGTCACGAGAGCGTAACCACTCGCGAGCTGACCTGCGTCTATTACTTTCACCGCGAGCCCAAGGCCTTCGAGGGCGGCGAGCTGCGCCTCTACGATACCGAGCTCGGGCCCGAGGGCAGGCGGCCGGCACCGACCTTCCGCATCCTCGAGCCGGTGGCCAATCGCATGGTGGTGTTCGCGAGCGACAGCTTCCACGAGGTTCGCACGGTGCACTGTCCGTCGCACGACTTCTCAGACAGCCGCTTCGCCGTGACCCACTGGCTCAGGCGACGCGACCAGCCCGACCCGGAAGCGCGGTTCGGCTGGGGCCAAATGCGCTGTGGCGTGGTGCCGGAGGCGTTCGCGAGGAGACAACGATCGTGATCATCACGGCTTTCGTGGATAGCGCCGGTGCCCCAGCGTCGTGGCAGGCCGACGTACTGGAAACGAGCTGGCGACAGGCGGCGCAGCCGGGACAGCTCGTCCGGCTCACCCCAAGCAGCCCCGGCGTCGAGCTGCCAACCCTGCTCGAACGGACGCGGCACGCGCGCCCGGTCGCCACCCTGCCGTTCCAGCCGCATCCCTACACCGGTGACGACTCGCCGGCCTATCTGCTGCCCGCTGGACTGCTCGAATGGCTGTCGAGCGAGCGCGTCGACGGCACCGTGCTGGTGCTGGAAGCGGGCAGCCTCCTGCGCGGCGCGATCACCGACGAGGTGACGCCCGGTCGGGTGATCGCCGCGCCGTCCGATCTTCAGCGATCTGGAGAAGGTCCCTTCGGTTTGGGTAAAGCGCTCGCCTTCCTCGCCCGGGTGTGCGCGGATCAGACCCTCGAGGTGCCGAACGTCGCCCTGCCGGCGCTAGTTCACTCCCGCGATCTGCTGCGGCTGGCGCCGCGCTGGCTCGAGCTGACCCTGGTGCTGCGCGAGGAGTGCCGGGAGTGGGAAGGCTGGGAGCACGCGACGCACCGCCTCGCCTTTGCCATCGCCCTCGCCGAGTGGGGGCTCGAGGTCGAGACCCGTCAGCTGGCGGTGGCGGCGGCCGGCTCCGAGCCGCCTGAGATGCGACCCGCGAGGTGCGAGGGCGTGCGCGAAGCGCGGGTGCTCGATCAGATGATCCTCGACGTGCCGGGCCAGGAGGGTAGCGTCAGCCTCAACCCGTCCTCGGCGTGGATCTGGCAGCTGGTCGACGGCGCTCGCACCGTCTCGGGTATCGCCCGCCAGCTCGAGCAACAGTTCGACAAGGCGCACGGCGAGCTCGAAGGTGACGTCCAAGCCGCCCTCGAACAGCTGCGCAACGTCGGCGCGCTCGACCTCGAGCTGGTGCTGTAGCCAGCGCCAGGCAGAAGTATGAGCCGCGACGCCACCATCTTCGTCTCGATCGCCTCGTATCGCGATCAGTTCCTGCCCTTCACGATTCGCGCCTGCCTCGACCAGGCGGATCATCCCGAGCGGCTGAGCTTCGGCATCTGCTGGCAGGCCGGCGACGACGAGGAGCTCGACGCGGCGATCCTCGGGGATCCGCGGATGCGCATCCGCCGCTACCCGTACGCCGCCAGCTTGGGCTACGGCTGGTCGCGGGCCGAGGTTCAGAAGCTCTACGGCGGTGAAGACTACCACCTGCTGATCGACTCCCACACCTGGCTGGCGCCGGGGTGGGACACTCACCTGATCGCGCAGCTCGAAGGCAAGCCGACCGAGAAGGCCCTGCTGACCACCAGCTCGCCGCCCTTCACCTTCGACGAGCGCGGCGAGGTGGTGATCCCCTGGCGCGGCACCGAGCTCGACGGCGTGCCGCTGATGCGCTGCGAGCGCCTGCCGCCGGTCGGCTGGATCGACATCCAGATGTCGAACGTGCGCAAGAGCGAGCCCCACCAGGTGACCGCGCTGGTGTGCTGCAACTTCGTCTTCACCCGCGGGCGCTGGATTCGCGAGGTTCCGGAGGATCCCGCGATGGTCAACGCCGGCCACGAGTCGGCGCTGTCGGTGCGGACCTGGACCCACGGCTGGGACCTCTACCTGCCGGACGAGATCCAGGTCTGGCACCTCGACTACAAAAACTACCCGGACGGCCACCGCCGCAAGGTGTGGGAAGCCAAATCCGAGCGCTGGCAGCACGAGCACACCGACCGCATGATCCAGCGCCTGCGAGCGCTATTCTACGGTGCCGACCCGACTATCCTCGGGCGCTACAGCCTCGGCACCGAGCGCAGCGTCGCGGACTGGGCGAAGCTGGCCGGCATCGACCTGCGCTGAGAAGTGACAGCGGGATCTAGACTAGATTCCATCCCAGAACAGTGTTCGTGAGGTGGTAGGCCGTGTTGACGGAGCGAGCAAGGGCGAGGATGTCTGAGCGTGCAGGGCAGGTGCCTGCGCGTAAACCTCGGTGGGTTAGTGCTTTACGCAGCCGCATAGCGATCCTGCGAGTTCCGCAGCCCGGCGCAGCCCGTCAAACACGGCCGTCTATCGATCGCTTGTTGGGTGCGATCTAGGCTAGCAGCAGCCGTCGTGGACGCAACGGCAGGTGGCGCAGTCTTGAAAATTGCTGACGCCGCAGTGCTCGAGCATCTTCTCTCTCAGCGCTCTGCGCGCCCGATGCAGACGCACGGTCGCGTTGTTCACCGTGATCCCGAGCGTGCGTGCTGCCTCATTCAACCCCATCCCGCCGATATCGACCAACGTTAGGATCGAAGAGTAGGCGGAGCGGATATGGTTGGCCTGAGTCACACTGCACGCGCACAGATCGCTCGGTAGTGGGGGCGCTTGGTCCGGAACCTCCGCCGCGGGATCGATCACTCGATGATCGCTGGACCGTTTGCGGATCACATCGACGATCAGGTTCCGGTGCAGTCTGTACAGCCAAGCCACGACTCGGTCGGGATCGTCGAGGGAATCAGCCCGTTCGATCGCCCGGAGGGCGGCCATTTGGAGGACGTCATTCGCCTCCTCTGACCGCACTCGGGCTCGCACGAACGCCTCGAAATCCGCCCTCTTGTCGCAGAGAACCCTGGCAATGAGATCGTTTTTGGCCAGAGTCTCGTGGGTCCCACTCATGCCAGTAGATTATCAGCCGGCAGCGTTCGGGCAACCGCAGGAGGCGTCACACTGGCATTTGCTTCCGCACGTGCAGGTCTCACCACAGCAGCAGCCGACTTCGGTTGGGGTGCAGGGGCAGGATACCGGGCAGCTGCAGTTCGTTGAATCCGTCATTTTGATCTCCTTCTATCTCCGAGAGGTTCATGGGTCGGACACCGTTCTGGTGTCTTTACCTGGGCTGACGGAGGAGAGCGTGAGATCCTTACAGTCGCGCCCAAAAAAACTCGAAGATATCTGGGAGCGTCCTCTGCCGCGGATCGCTGAGCCGGTCCCTATTCGATCTTGAAGCTCTGCAGCTCGACCGGCACCAGGGTCGGAGAGCTCGTTGGGAACGAAGTCGGGAATGACGTCGGAGAGCCTGTCGGGACCGACGTTGGGAACGAGGTCGGGAACGACGTTGGGAACATCGTCGGAACCCCTGGACCGCGGATCTCGGAGCGTCGCGGCTGCGCCTGGGCGGGCTTACCGCTCAACGAAACCGAGAGGATCACCGGCGCGACCCAAGCCGCCTTCTCGAGCGCTTCGCGCCGGGTCATGTGCTCCGTGGAACCCGGGGTTTCTTCCTCGCTCGCAGCTTCACCCTGCTGAACCTGCGCCCGCAGGGCTCGCAGCTCAGCCAGCAGCTCTTCACGGCTCTTGCTTTCGTCGCTCATGATGCGTCCTCGTTGGTGATAGTCGTCCCGAGTATACCGCGAGCGCTTCTGATCGTTTAGCGACAATTTGTCCGCTGAATGCCGCCAGGTCACGGCGAGACGGGCTGCTCATTCTCAGATGCCGTCGACGCTCGCACGAAGACCAGCCCCTTGTCGGCAAAGTGCATGCCGCGAGCCAGGGCTCGGCCGCGATCGGTGAGCTCGCGGTCGAGCCGAAACCCGAAACGCTCGAGCTTCTCCACCCAGTAGCTCTCCGGCTGGCAGTTGACGTGATGCCAACCGGGCTGCCCCGGCTCGGCGAAGGTCATCAACACCGCTTTGCGAGCGAGCGCCAGGGTGGCGAGCACGTGATCGACGAAGCGCTCTTCCACGTGCTCCACCAGCTCGCAGCTCCACACCAGATCGAAGGCTTCGTCGCACGCAAACGGTCCATCGACGAAATCGTGCCGCACGTGCCGGTCGGGCACCGCCGACGCCGCCTGCGCCTGCTCGCTGCCGTCGACGCCCAGCACCCGGCACCCGAGATCGCGGAAAAAACGCGTCGAGTGGGCCTCGCCGCAGCCGACATCGAGCACCGACTCGGCAGCAAAAGTGGCGACGGCCCATTGCCAAACGCCGGGCTCCCAGGTCTGAGGATCGCCATGACGAAAGCCCCTCGGCGAGGACGAAGCCCGCAGGTAGCCCCCCAGGTGCCCTTCATCGACATTGGTCAAGGGATGGACGGCGGGCTCGGGCTCGAGCGCCCCAGCGGCGACGAGCCCCTCGAGCGCCGCGCGCAGGTCGCGGCGCAGAGCGTCCTCGGGAGCGCCGAACAGCTCACTGAGCACGAGAACGAGCGATGCCTCACTGTGGGTGCCGTCGCAGCGCCGCCAGATCGCTGCCGCGGTCGCGTTGAGCCGAATGCCCTCGCCGCCATCACCCAGGCGCAGCACCAGCTCCTCGCCGTCCCGCTCATGGATCGTCCCAAGCCGCCGCGGCCGCCACCCGCCGCCGTCCGCACGCTCAGAATCCGGCCGGACGTCCTCGGGAGATTTCTGTAACCGCTGCCGCAGGTCGCGCAGCACCGATCGGCCGAAGGCCTCGCTCTTGTGGTGCTTGTTCCGACCGATCGGCCTGGGGGCGCCCGTCGTGTGGTCGAGGCTGATGGCGGCACGCGACAGCTCCGGCAGACTGAACTGATCCTCGACCCGGGTCTCCTCGGGCTGCGGCAGCACGCGGGCGTCCAGCGGCCGAAAGACCTCAGCGGCGATATCGAGGAAGCGATCGTAGGTCATCACCCCGGGTCGACGCTGACAGCGCGTCGGATCCACCAGCGGCGTGTGCAGGATCCACACCGGCTTCTCGGTGATCTGCCGCAGCTTTCCCAGCGTCTCGAGCGCCAGGCTGCGCTGCGTGTGGTCGCGCAGCGTTTGCTCGGTGACGGCGCGGGTGTAGAACTGATCCTGCAGGCAGCGAAACGGCAGCTCGTACCCCAGGCCCATCAGCACGAAGACATCGTAACGCTCCGGATCGATCTCCTCGGCACCCCCCGAGGTCGCGCTCAGCATGTTTCGAAGGTTTTCGGTCGTGGGGCGCAGACAGCCGTTCTCGACTTCGAGGCCAGCGAGCTGCCCCAGGATGTGCGAGAAAAAAGTCAGGCGCAGTCGCCCCAAATCCATCGACCGCGACGCCAGCGCCAGGCTGGCGAGATGCGAATCGCCGAGCAAGGCGACCCGCACCGTCATCGTACCCACAACCTCCGCGCTGGGAGCGCCGGCATCCTGCCGGCTTCTGGAGCTGGGACCGCCGGCATCTTGCCGGCTTCTGGGGCTGGGAACGCCAGCATCCTGCCGGCTTCTGGGGCTGGGACCGCCGGCATCCTGCCGGCTTCTGGGGCTGGGACCGCCGGCATCTTGCCGGCTTCTAACCTCTCCGCTAAAAACGCTAGCAGTCTGAGACCATGCCCAGAGTCACCAAACGCTAAAGTCATCATCCAAAAGCCTCGGCCCAAGCGTCATCACAGTGGGGGTCTTCAAGGTGGTCGTCCAAGGGCTCGTCGTCTCCCGTGGAATCCGCCCGCGAGGATGGGCCATCCGGCTTAGCAGCGGCACCGTGAGCCACAAAGAACTCCCGCATCACCCGCGCCACGCCGCGCCGGGAGACCGTCCGCCGATTGGCCTCGAACAGCGTTTCACCAGCCGCTGGGGCTTCAGCCCTCGACGCACCGAACCCGGGCACCGTGACCAGCTCGTAGGACGGAAAGTAATCGACCACCGGCCGGGACGCCGCCACTTCACCGGCCACCGCCCGCAGGATCGCCTTGGATTCGGTCGTGGCGGTCACCACATGGTGGCCGGAGGCGGTGGCGGTGAGCGGCACCGGCGACACCGTCAACAGCATCCGCAGGCCGGGACGCGCCGCCCAAAGCCGCTCGAGAGCGGCCACCAGCGCCGCGCGTGCCTGGGCGAACGATAGGTTCACCAAGCGGTGGCGCGTCGCGTCGAAGCGGCCGGCGGCCGTGCCCGGGCAGGCCGGGTACACCCAGCCCTCGGGATCGTGCACCCAGCTCTCGGTCATCCCGAGCGTGAACAGGAAGACGTCGGCCTCGCGGATCGCGCGGCGCAGCGAGCGGAGTGCCTGCTGACGCGACGCCAACATCTCGGCCCGGGAGACGAAGCCGTCAGGCTCGATGGTCGGCCGGAAGGGATCGAAGAAGCGCTCACCGGCCACCCAGGGATCAGCCGGCGCCGTCTCGTCACCGAGCGCCCAAGCCAGCCATTGACGCAGCGCGGTGGGCGTCGCGAGCGTACCGGTCCGGCACGTGAAGTGACCGTAGCCGAAGCGACTCGCGCTCTCGCGGCTCAGGCCGTGAGGCGGCGGCTCGGTCTCGAGCCAGGTGAAGCCGTGCTTCCGCAGCGCGGGGCCGAGGTGACGCGCGAAGCACGAGCCGAACGTCACCACCCGATCCTCCGGCTCGAGCCGCCACTTCGGTCGCCAGACGGCGGCGCCGGCGTCCCAGCCGGTCTTCCAGAAGGCACGCGCCTCCAGCCCGGCGTAGGGGTGAGGCCTCGGGTCATCGACGCTCGGTGCATCGTGATCGGTGGACGGGTCCTGGTAGATGTCATCGAGCGTCTTGACGAGCTCCGGCCACCAGCCAAACCCCTGGCGTTTGTAGGAGCCGACCCGATACTGCAGCTTCTCGCGCGACGTCGCCTTTACCCGAAGGTGGTGCGCTAACCTGGCAACAGGAGGCAGCCAACCACGGTAGGGTCAGCGACT
>JBCCEE010000174.1:0-15569 GCA_039030415.1 Acidobacteriota bacterium | reverse complement strand
GCCTGAGCCTCGATCGGCGTTTCACCGATCTCATCGAGAAAGAGTGTGCTTCCCGAAGCGCGCTCGAAGTAGCCCCGACGCTTGCGTTCGGCTCCGGTAAAGGCTCCGCTCGCGGCCCCGAACAGCTCAGCGGCAGCCAGGGAGGGTGGCAGGGCGGCCATGTTGACGGTCACCAGCTGACGCGATCCTCGTCGGCTCGCGCGGTTCACCGCATGAGCCACGAGCTCCTTGCCGGTGCCGGTTTCACCACGCAATAGCACCGGGATATCCAAGCTTGCGGCACGCTCGATATCGAGACGAAGTCGGATCATCCGCGAGCTCTGACCGACGAGTCCAAAATCCGGAATGGAGCGTGGAGGATTGGGCTCGTCGAGCTGGAGCCAGAGCGCGATACGGTCGGACAGATCGAGGACCACTCCACGCGACAGCTCATCGAGAGAAAGGTCACGAAAACCCGCCGTTGAGTCTGTTTCCAAGCCCACTCGGATGCGGGTTTTGCTACGCCGGAAATCGACCCGCAACGAACCATCCTCGCGACGCTGCAGCGAGATCGGGCTACGACTGATGTGCGGATCGGCCAAAGGACGGCGTGTCGAACGCCCCGGGACCGAAAACAGGGGACTCAATCGGGACAGAAAAACCTCTCCCGAAGCCGTGAGCTCGAAGAGCTCGGCACGTTCTCCAATCCGATCCACATCGGGATGCCCGAGCAAAGTCAGCGCTGGAACACTGGGCAAGGCGGTTGCCACAGGGCTGGTAGGAGTCGACTTGGTCTTCGTTTCGAGATCTCGCTGCCAGTCTTCGACTTCCTGAGCCATGCCCGGATGTTACAAGACACTCATGGGACTCAGACTGGTGGCGTTTGCTGAGCTTCCTCCATGTCGGCTACTAGCCTCTCGTCCTCAACGCTCAGTCTGCTACCGCCCGCACGACGTAACGCAAGGGCCCGCCCGGACGCACCGCGTCGAAGGGATAGCAGGTGATCAGCGTAAGGGTCGCCTCCGAGGTCGCGCCAAGGACTTCGACGGCCGTTTGGTCGACAACGAGGGTCTCCTCTACTCGGTAGCTCCGCCTTCGGCCCTCAATATCGCTGAGTACCAGCACATCGCCCGGCACGAGGTCGCGCAGAAAGGCGAAGTGGGTGTCGCGATGCCCGGCCAGCGCAACGTTGCCGGCCGACTCCCGCAGGTTGGCGCTGCCCGACACACGGCCTGGCGCCCACGCCATGCTCTCGCCGTCGGCGCCCTCGAGCACGATCTGATCGATGCCGTGGGCCGGAGCCCGCAGGCGGGCCACCGGCCAGGTCTGCGCCCACGGCCACGGTCGCTGCACCACACCGGTGATCTGGGCTCGCTCCCAAGCCTGCTGCAGGAGGTGCTGGCCAAGGCCGGCCTTGGCGGGCAGATAGGCCCCCCAAGCCGTCATCGCAAGCCCTGTCAAAATCAGAGCTGGCGCCAGACCGCTCGCGACTCGGCGGCGCACCCAGTACCGCGCCAGCTGATCCGTCAGCCGGAGCTCGGCGAGCTCCAGGCTCGAGCTCACGGTCGACGTCCCGCAGCCGCGAAGGCTAGACCTACCGCCAGCAGCAACAGTCCGAAGCGACGCAGCAGCTCGGCCGGTGTGCCACCGCTCGGTAAAACGTCTGGTGAGGCGACGTGAAACGCCGTCACCTGGGTCGGGATGCCCTCGCGCACGCTAAGCTCGACGATGCGCTGCTTGAGCTCGGGCTCGCGGCTCTGGCGATACTGCCGCATCCAATCGTCGAGCTGCATGCCGTAGGCCTGGCGCCGGACCGAGGCAGCGCGCGGATCATCGGGCAGCAGTAGGGTTGGCTCCACGCGCACCGAGCGCGACTCGCCGGCGAGGCTCAGCTCGATGTCGAACGGCTCCTGCGAGTAGGTGAAGCCGGCAAGCCTGAGGTAGCCCCCGGCAGCGACTTGCTGGCGCTGGCCAGTCAGCACCTCGAGGGTGCCACCGCGCTGATCGATGCGCTCGACCACCAGCAGTGGCCGCACCAGCTCATCGACCAGGGCCCATAGCTTGCCGCGCGTCTCGGCGCCGGTATCCCAGCTCAGGGCTTCGGGTCCGAGCTGGCCCGAGAAGTAGGCCAGCTCATTGGCGTCGCCCAGGAACAGCGGAACGAACGACGCACCCCGGGCGTTGGCCGAGCCCAGCGCCTGGGGATCGGTGATGGCGACGCAGCGGCGCCAGCCGCCGAGCTCGCAGCCTTCCTCAACGGCCGCGGCGGTGAGATGCTCCCAGGACAGCCCGAACGTCGGCACGCCCCGAGCCAGCTCGGCGAGGATCGGCTCGGCGCTACCGCCAGGCGGTCGGTGCCCGAGCTGCCGAACGTCGACGCCGACCTCGACCACGCGTACCGTTCCCGGTGCCCGTTCGAGCAGCCGTTCGACGACTCCTGACACCACCGAGCCCCGACGGCGCAGCGATTTCGAGCCGTCGACCAGCACGACCAGCTCATCGTCCGGATTCGGCGAGTCGTCGCGAAACGCCAGCCGCAGCTGCCAGGCGAGCCTCCCCTCCTCCACCGCGACGGCATCGGCCCGGGCCAGGAAGGCCGGCATCTTCTCCGCCCACCAGACCTCGAACGCGCGGTCGACCGCCAGGGTCAGGGTGGCGGCGCGGGACTCGAGATGGGTGAGCTGAAACGCGTCTTTGTCCAGCACCGGCGTAACGCCGAGATCCTGGATCGGCTCGGCTGTATCGAGGTGGACCACGACCGTCGAGGTGACCGGCGATCGGCCCAAGAAGTGCTCGATCGGCAACCGCAGGTGACTGCGCCCGTCCTCCGTCACGACCGGCATCTGCAGGGTGATCTCGACCTGCTTGAGCTCCCCCGCCTGAACGGGGAAGACCGAAAAACTCTGGACGCGCCCGCCGTAGCGCCGCGACAGAGCGGTCGGCCGCCCTTCGCTGGCGGCTTTCTGGTGCGCGGCGATAGCTTGCTGCTTGCCCTTGAGCTCGGCGGCGAGAAACTCGTCATCCTGCCAGAAGCCGTAGCCCAGCACCGTGGCATGCTCCGGCAGCGGCAGGCGATAGTCGGCCTGGCCTAGGTCTGGGCCGTCGTTGGCGAACACCTGGACGAGCTCGAGCACGGCCTCCTGATCGGTGACGTGGACCACCAGAGACTGCGAGACCAGCAGCAGATCCCGCGCCTCGGTGAACAGGCCGGCAGCCCTATCGTCCTGGGCCAGGAGAGGCGATGCCGGCAAAGCGAGCGCGCAGCTGAGTGCCGTGGCGAGGGCGAGTTGGGTACGCGTCATGATCAGCCCTCCCCTAGGGTCACGCGGACCGGCGTCGCGAGCGGCGCGCAGCGCTCCATGGTGAACCAGTCGATCGAGCCGACGCTGGCGCTATCGCCCGCCACCGTCAGACCGACCTCGAGCGCGTCGGCGCTCAGCATGACGTTAGGCGAGGCTCGCAGCGCCATGCCGGGAGGCACGCGAATCTCGAGCATACAGCCGTCCAAGGCTTGCTCGCCCCCCTGCGCGCTGCCGCTGGAGCCACCATGACGCACCCGCAGTGCGGTGCCAGCCCCGCCTTCCCGCCTGGACCTCGGCTCGACGGCGATCGGCTCGCCGCTCGGGCGCTCCTCGGTGGTGGGAGCGGCGGCTCGCAGCAGCGCATCCGCCAGCTCGGGCTTGGTGGCCCGCACGGCGCCGATATGCTGATACGAGCCTTCGGTAGCGTAGGCCAGGCGTCGAAAGAAGCGAATACCTGCGGCAGGCAGAGAGCGACAGCCGATGGTGTGGATCGCGATTCCCTGCCGCAGCGCCTCGGTCACCAGCTCGTCAGGCGTCGGCCCGTCGGCATAGTCGAGGTGGGGCGGCGCGTCGCCGACCAGAAACAGCATGCGCTCGGCGCCGTCGCGCCAGCCAGTCTCTTTGATGCCGGCAGCGACGCCGCCCAGCACGTCCTCAGGGCTGTCACCCCCGCCACCGGCCTGCAGCCCCTCGAGAAACGCCAGCGGCTCAGCGACGTCCTCGGCTAGCGGCTGGACTTTCGTCACGTAATCGTCGCCGCGATCACGGTAGGCGACGACGCCGAAGCGCAGGGTCTCTCCGGGGCGGGTGCGGCCGATCGAGCGCGCCAGATCGACCACCCGCGCCTTGGCCTCGTTGAGCTCGCGCTGCATCGAGCCAGTCGTATCGAGCACGAAAACAATATCCAGATCGGCCCTGGCGGGTGCGCCGCTCAGCAGAATCGCGAGGGCTAAAGCGACGACCCGCAGTCGAGAATGCGAACCAGAGTGCGGTCGGGGATTGGAGCTGCTTGTCTCTGAGGGAGGATTACGACGTGCTGCCAGCGGGCTCATGAGGTCTCCTTCTGCGCGGGGGTCCAGCTTCCGCGCCGTAGCAGCATGAGATCGCAGCGATCCGTCCTGGATTCGGGGCATTCGAGGCGGATCGCCGGCAGAACGTGGCAGAAAGATGGCGGACACTCCGAGGCGCCAGCTGATAGTCTCCGCGGCTTCGTGGAGTAGATGAATTCGTGCTCGATACTTTGACCCTTCTTGCCCTGTTTGGCGTCCTCGTGCTGGCCGCCGAGCGCATTGGCAAAGCGGCTCGACGCCTGCGTCTGCCGCTGATCACCGGCTTCCTGCTCGCCGGGGTGCTCACCGGCCCCTACCTCCTGCAGATTCTGTCGATCGAGCAGGTGCAGCAGCTGCGGATCATCGACGAGCTCGCTCTCGCCTTCATCGCCTTCGCAGCCGGCGCCGAGCTGCACTACCGCGAGATCCGCCAGCAGCTACAGCGCATCTGGTTCATCACCCTCGGCATTGTCGGGGCGTCGTACGTCCTCACCGTACCGACCATCTATTGGGCCGCCGACTCGGCCCCCTTCCTCGACGGTATGGACAACAAGGGGCGACTGGCCGTCGGCCTGGTGGCTGGTGCGATCCTGGTGTCGCGCTCGCCATCTTCGTTGATCGCGCTGGTGGCCGAGCTGCGGGCTCGCGGGCCGTTCACCCGTATGCTGTTGGGAGTCACCGTCGCCCTCGACGTGGCGGTGATCATGCTGTTCGCGGTCAGCACCTCGGTGGCCGACGTGCTGCTGCGCGACTCGGAGTTTCGCATCAGCCTGGTCTTCCTGGTGCTGGGAGAGATTCTGACGGCGCTGCTGGTCGGCGTGGCGGTGGCGGGTCTGCTGCGGCTGATCCTGCGCTTTGGGCGACGCCTGCTGGTGCAGGCTACCCTGGTGCTCGGCACCGGCCTCGGCGTCTATGCCGCCAGCGGCTGGCTGCGGGAGACCACGCACCACACCGGCCCGTTCGAGATCTTCCTGGAGCCGCTGCTGATCTGCATGGTGGCGGGCTTCGTGGTGGGCAACTTCTCCCCTTTCCGCAACGATTTCGAGCGCGTTCTCAAGACCACTGGTCCAACGATCTATCTCGCGTTCTTTACCCTCGCTGGCGCTTCGCTCGACCTCGTGTCGCTGCGCATCGCCTGGCGCATCGCCCTGGTGCTGATCGTGGTGCGGCTGGCGGCGATCATCATCGGCACTTACTTTGGCAGCTGGGCGGCCGGGGCGCCGGCGCGCATTCGACGCGTCACCTGGCTCGGCATGTTGACCCAGGCTGGCATCGGCCTCGGGCTGGCGAAGGAAGTCGCGGTCGACTTCCCGGATTGGGGCGGCACCTTCGCCACCACCATGATCGCGGTGATCGTCGTCAACCAGCTGATCGGCCCGCCGGCCGCCAAGTGGGTGCTCAAGGCCATGGGCGAAGCGCGCGTCGACCTGGGCGAGGGCCTGCGCGGCGCTCCCCGGGTGCTGATCTTCGGCCTCGACGGCCAGTCTTGGGCGCTCGCCCGCCAGCTCGCCGATCACGGCTGGCGCCCGGCGCTGGTCAGTCGACGCCCGCTGCCCGACGACGGCGCTTCTGACATCGAGATGATCCAGGTCGACCGGCTCTCAGGCGGCGCTCTCAGCAGGATCGGCGCCGAGAATGCCCGCACTCTGGTGGCGTTGATGGACGAAGACGACAACGTCGACCTCTGCCGTCTGGCGCACGACGAGCTCGGCGTTTCCAACGTCGTGGCGCGGGTGGCGACTAAGGACGCCGCGGCGCGCTGCCAGCAGTACGGCGCCACCGCCATCGACCCCAGCGTCGCGCTGGTCAACGTGCTCGATCACTTCGTGCGCTCACCGTCGCTGACCGGCATGGTGGTCGGCATGGACGTCGAGCGCGACATCGTCGAGATCGTGATGTCGAACGCGGATCTCGACGGCGCGCTGCTGCGCGAGCTCCAGCTGCCGCTCGACGTGCTGGTGCTGTCGGTAGAGCGCGACGGCGCCTCGCTGATCTCCCACGGTTATACCCGTCTACAGCTCGGCGATCGCGTGACGGTGATGGGTCAGCGTTCGAGCCTCGATCAGGTCGAGGCGCGGTTGACCGACTAGCCGCGCTCGGGAGATGGTGCTTGCCGCAGAGCGGCATCTGTGCAATAGTCCCGTCAGAGCGTCGTTGTAGGACTCTTCCTCCGAGCGCTCGTTTCACCCAGACCAGCGGCGGCCTCCCCGGCTTAGACCTCCGTTCAGCTTCTATTGAATTAGCCGGAACGTCCGAGTGACGCGGCGTCGCTGTCTGTGATTCCCGACCTGGTGGTCGCAACCTGCTCGAGCAGGGATCTACCCGGTCGCATCCAAGGGCTACTCGCTCGACAGCAGGCGTGCGTTCTCAGAAAGACCCACGTTTACCCATGAGCTTTTCTGCTTCCAAACTCCATCCCAGCCTGCTCAAAGGCTTGGATGATATGGGCTTCGTACGCCCAACTCCTATCCAGCGCGACGCCATTCCGCCCGCTCTCGAAGGGCGCGATCTGCTGGCGTGCGCGATGACCGGCAGCGGCAAGACCGCCGCCTTTGTGCTGCCAATCTTGCAGCGCCTGATCCCCAAGAAACGCGGCACGACCCGAGCTCTCATCCTCACGCCGACGCGCGAGTTGGCGGCACAGATCGTCGAGCACTTCAACGGACTCGCCAAGCACACCCGGCTGCGCGCCGCGGCGGTTTACGGCGGCGTCGGCTTCGGTCCGCAGGAGAAGGCTTTCCGCCAGGGCGTCGATGTGATCGTCGCCTGCCCGGGACGCCTGCTCGACCATTTCAGGCAACCCTACGCCCAGCTGGCGGGACTCGAGGTCCTGGTGCTCGACGAGGCCGATCGCATGCTCGACATGGGCTTCCTGCCCGATATCCGGCGCGTGCTGAACCACTTGCCGCCGCGCAACCAGACGCTGTTCTTCTCCGCCACCATGCCGCCGCCGATCGTCGCGCTGTCGCGCGAGCTGCTGCAGAGTCCGGTGCGCATCAATGTCGAGCGGCGGGCGGCGCCGGCCACCGGCATCGAGCAGGCGGTTTTCCCGGTACGCCAGGATCTCAAGTCGATCCTGCTGTTCAAGATGCTCGAGCAGGGCGAGATCGACAACGTGCTCGTCTTCACTCGCACCAAGCATCGCGCCAACCGCCTGGCGCAATACCTGAGCAAGCGCGGTATCGCCTGCGATCGCATTCACGGTAACCGCAGCCAGGCCCAGCGCACCCGCGCCCTGGCCGACTTCAAGAACCACGACATCCAGGTGCTGGTCGCTACTGACATCGCAGCGCGTGGCATCGACGTCGAGGCGCTGTCCCACGTCGTCAACTTCGACGTGCCGCACCTACCCGAGGACTACATCCATCGCGTCGGTCGCACGGCTCGCGCCCAGGCCACCGGCGAGGCCTACACCTTCTGCTCACCGCAGGAGAACAAGGATCTTCAGGCCATCGAACGCGCGGTCGGCAAACGTCTACCGCGCCGTCAGCTTGAGGGATTCGACAACAACGCGAGGCCTGAAGAGAAACTGGAGATACCGATCGCGGAGCGTATTGCCGCCATCCGCGCTCGCAAGGCCGAGGAGCGCGCTCGTTCGCGGGCCAAGGCGGAGCGCAAGGCCCTGGCACTCGCCGAGCGCCAACAGAAGGCCAAAACCAAGGCCGACGAGGACAACCGCCGCACCAGCAGCGGCAAGAAGCGTCGTAAGCCCGCTTCGAGCCAGCCTGCGGCCGGCAAGCCTTCCGGCAAGCGCCCGGCCGCCAGCCGCGGCTCTGCGACAGGCAACACATCGGGTAGCAAGCCTGGGCACGGCAAGCGACAGGCAGGCAAGCCAGCGGCAGCCGGGCAGCCGGGGGCCGGGCGCCCCGGCCCCCGCAAGGACCACTCCGAGCGCCCTGCCACCGGTGAAGGCGGCCAGCGACCGCGGCGCCGACGCCGGCGCGGTCGACGCCGGCGCAAGCCGACGAACGCGGCGCAGGGCTGACGGTCGTTCAGATATGAAGACGCGCTCCTGCCGGCAATCAACAGGAGATCGTGACCTCGCAGTTGCATATATCGGTGCCGGGTCCCCCGTCGCAAATGTCGACGCCGGCGCCTCCAGTCAGGTTGTCGTTGCCGCCTTCACCGAGTAGGAAATCGTCGCCCGCGTCGCCACGGACGACATCGTTGCCGTCGCCGGCGCGGCATAAATCGTTGCCGCTTCCCAAGCACACGAAGTCTGCTCTTCCCATGGCGTCGACGATGTCATCACCACCCCGCGCGTTGATGCAGTCACAACCCTGGGTACCGGTGATGACGTCCGCGCCATTGGTACCGTTGATGATGTTGCATCCGATCAGGCAGAGACACGCGGCCTGAACCGGTCCGATGGCCATGGCCGAGCCCGCGGCGCTACGAGCGTCCGCGGCAGGTTCGGCGCCAAAGCTTGCAGCCGGCGCCAGCATCAGGAGCACCGCAGCGATTCCTACTAGGGTCTTCTTCATGACTTCCTCCTAATTTTAGAGGAGGCGACCACCGATTCCTGATCGAGCGATCAGCCCCCTGGGTTGCGCCGCCCGGGCGTCCGCGTCCTGGCCCCCACCAGGGACTCGGACACCCGAGCGACAGCTCTTTCAGTCCTCGATCAACAGGAGATCGTGACTTCGCAGTTGCAGACGTCAACGCCAGCACCACCGTTGCAGGTGTCGTTGCCGTTGCCGCCGATTAGCACGTCGTTGTCGCCGCCTTCACCGCTGAGGTTGTCGTTCCCGTTCTCACCGTCGATCACGTCGGCACCGTTGCCGGCACGAATGACATCGTTGCCGTCACCACCGCGGCATACGTCGCGACCATTGCCCAGGCAGATGTAGTCGTTGCCGCCTTGCGAGTCGACGGTGTCGTCACCGGCCTGCGTGTTGATGCAGTCGCAGCCGTTGGTGGCAAAGATGATGTCCGGACCCGCGGTGCCCGAGATCACGTTGCAGCCGATCAGGCAGAGGCACGCAATCTGTACCGGTACCGGCGTCGGCGCCGGCAGAATAACCTGGGCCGAGCTCGGGGCAGGCAGGAACATCAGAGTGAGAACTGCGGTTACTGTCAAGGCGATCGTCTTCTTCATGCATCCTCCAAGGGTTTGGGTAAATCTGCTTCTCAGTTGGGACCCGAAAGTGGACTCCGTCGACATGGCGGGCGGACCGCGGGCAAGCCTGGACATAGACCTCCTTTCTCGTTCGAGTTTCAGAACGTTGGCCTGACGCTGCCTTCGAGGGCGCCGGGCCGAGGACGTTCCCCAGGTCTACTGAACGAGCTCGACCTCGACGCTCGGCCCGCCGGTCGTCACCACCGAGGCGGTCCAAGCTCGGCCGTCATCGGCCCGGGCGCTGAGCGTCCAGGCACCCGCGGGCACGCCGCTGACCGTCGCCCAGCCGCCGATCACCGGCCAGCTGTTCTCGAGCTGGCCACTGGAATCGAGGCGCAGGAACGGGCGCTGATCGGCGCCGAGGATCGACAGGGTGGCGATGGCATCGGATTCGACCAGCTCGGGGACCCGCACCCGCAGTGGGCCGGCGTCGCGCAAGACCGCCGCCAACGGCTCACCCGGCACGCTGACCGAAGTCCGCAGCAGCGCGCTATCAGGAGAGCTGACCAGCAGATCCCACGTGCCCTCGGGAAATGACGAGAAGCGGATGAAGCCTTCGGGATCGAGTACCCGGGAGGCTCGCAGAGCCGGCTGGCCGCCGCCGTCGAGCGCGACCAGCGTCAACAGCCGAGGCGCCCGCCCTGAAGCCAACCGCGCCATGACCTCGAGCCCTGGAGTCGGCTCCAGGCTCAAAGGCAGCTCCATGGCACCGGTCGCCGGCACGTCGAGATCCTGCATCAGGGGCTGGTAGCCGTCCCGGCGCACGGTCAGCTGGTAGCGCCCCGCGGTGAGGTGCTCCAGCGCGAAGCGACCGCCGGCGTCGCTGGCGGCAGTGAACAGCGAGCCGGTATTGCCCTGGAGATCGAGCACCTGCTTGAGCATCACCATGGCGTCGACCAGCGGTTCGCTCGAATCCGCGGCCCGGACATCGCCCGCGATCCGCACGGTGGCGATCTCGATGGTGACGTCCTGGTCGCTAGCCAGCGTCATATCCTGGTTGTGGATCAGACGCAGGCTCGGCTTGGTGACGCTCAAGCGATAGCTGCCGACCGGCAGATCCGCGATCTCGAAGCGCCCCTCGATATCGGTTCGCACCTTGCGCTCGGTCGCTACATCGGCCCCGACCAAGGAGAGCTTGGCACTCGCCAAGACATTCTCGCCGTGCCATACCGTTCCGGTGAGGGTGAGGCCCGCGCCAAACTCCAAGTCACGCTCCACGCGACCGGCTCCCTCCGCGAGCACAACACGCGCCTGGGTCTGACGACCACCCCCTGGCAGGCTGGCGACTACCAGCCAATCACCCGGCGCGGCATCGACCACCCGGTAGTGCCCTTCGTAGTCGACGCTGCCGGCGAGCTCTCGCCCGCTGCTCTCGGCCTTGATCTTGACGCCCGCCAGCTCCTCTAGGCTCAACCCCAGAATCTGGCCGCTGATTGTGCCTCCGATACCGAGCTGAAGCTCCAAGTCTTCACTGCCGGCACCGTCGATCTCGATCTCCTCACCATAGTGGGCGGTGACGAATCCCGCCTTGCGCGCTACCAGGCGATAGCGACCGTTGGCGATGCCCGACCAGCGGAAACTGCCGGCTTCCGAACTCTCCTCGGTGTAGACGCGCGGCAGCTGTGAGGGCTCGAGATGGCCCTCGAGCTCGAGCACGGCTCCCGCCACCGGCAGGCCCGAGTCGTCGATCACCCGCCCGGCGACGACGTGCCCTCCGATCAGCTCGAAGTCGGCGCGCTGGCTACCGAGCTCGAGCTCGAGGGTCTTCTCGACCGGGTTGTAGGCGTCATGACGGACCTCGACCTGCTGCGAGCCCGGCGGGATGCCGGCGATCTCATAGGCGCCTTCAGCGTCGGTGGTAGCGCTATGACGCCCGACGAGGACCTGAGCATCGGCCACCGCCGCCCCTTGATCGCTGCTGATCCAGCCTTCGAGCAACGCACCTCGCTCGAGCACGAACACCGCTTTATCGAATCGCTGTCCGCCCACCAGCTCGAACGTCTGCTCGCGCGACGGCTGAAACCCTTCGGCTAAGGCGTCGACCTCGAGACGCCCGGGCGCGACATCGACCAGCTCGAAGGCTCCCGTCTCGTCGGTGGTAACGGTTGGAGGCTCGAACGCCATCAGCTCGCGCTCGCTCGAGCGAGCGCTGATCGCGGCCCCCGCGACCGCATCGCCGGCAGCAACGACCACCTTGCCGGCGCGCGATGCCGCGCGCCGCAGCTCGACCCGCAGCGGCTCAGTCGAAGGCGCTTCGAGCCCGGGAGCGGCGGTCGGCAAGAAGCCGTCACGGTCAATCCACAGATCGACCGCCTGTCGCGGCGCCAGGTCAGCCACCACGAACCGCCCCTCAGCGTCGCTGATCGCCACAGGCGGTGCTGATCGATCATGGTGCGGCGCCCGCAGCAGACTTTCTAGCGGAACACTGCCTGCGGGGGCGACCCAGACCTCAGCTTCGGCGAGCGGCTCGCCTTCAGAATCGAACACCCGACCCTCGAGCTGTACGCCGGGCTCGAGATAGAGCGTGCCGAGATCGACGGGGCGGCGGCCCGGCGGCAGCTCCAACCCGCGAACCGTCAGTGGCGCCAGGCCGCGGCCACGCGCCACCATGTCGAGACGCCCAGCCGGCACGTCTCGGGTCTCGAAACGTCCCCTTTCGTCGGTGAAGGCCAGGAACGGATCACCCTGTGGTCCTGCCTCGGAAGCTCCACGCCGAACGGCTGGCGCCTCGCTGGACGGCAGCAGCCGGACTTCGACCCCGGCCAGGGGGCGTTCTTCGAGATCGTAGACCAGCCCAAAAGCGGCGCGGCCGGGATGCAGCACTAGGCGCAACGCTTCGCTGGACTCGTCGGCTAGGCTCCCCTCGAGCTCCATTTCGGCCGTGGCGTAGCCGTCGTGCAACGCCTGAACTCGGTAGCTGAGCCCGGAGGTCAAGCCAGTGAGCTGAAAGCGCCCCTCGGAATCCGCCGAAGCCCAACCTTCGATCGCGCCCTTACGTCCCGCGTACTCACGGTAAACGCGACGTACCGTAAGCTGAGCCCCGGGCAGCGGCTCGCCCCCCGCGGCGACCACCAGCCCCCGAACCTCGGCCTGGGCGTCGAGGGTGAGTATCTTGGGTGCTCCCGGATCAACCCCCATTCGGATCTGCAGCTGTCCGGGCAAGAAGCCCGGTGCTCGCGCTTCGAGCTGCATCTTCTCGCGCGGCGAGGGCAGCAGCTCGAACGAGCCGTCGCTCGCCGTCCACGTATGCTCCGCGCTGTGGTGGGCCGGCCACACCAAAGCACCGGCAACCGCCCGGCCCGACCGATCGACGACTTTACCCGCCACCGATCGAGCCGGCTCGAGCTCCAGGACCACTGGCCCCGCCCCCTCAGAGGACACCTTGGACACCTGCAGACGCCCGTCGCGGTGGAACAGCGCCACCTGGGTTTCGGCGCCGAGCAGCGGCACCGATCGACGGCCGTCTGCGTCGGTCACGCCCAGCGGCCAAGTGCGGGTACCGACGGTGACCAGCACGTCGGACGCTGGGTTGCCGGCTGCGGTACGCACCTCGATCGTCCGCTGGCGGCCCGGCTGCGGCAGCGTGACGCGCGCAGCATCCACCATCTGAGCCTGGGCGACCGCGTCACCACCCGGGCTCCAGACTTCGACTTTGAGACTCTCCCCCGCCAATCGCGGGACCTCGAGGCGTCCCTCGGCATCGGTCCAGCCGCCTCGCAGCGTCGCCCGCCAGCCAGTTGCCTGCAGCGGCTGCCAAAGGTCGCGCCGGGCACTACCGATCCACACTCCGGCTCCCACTACCGGCTGGCCCGCGGCGTCGACGACCTGAAGCTCAGCGCCGACGTCTCGCATGAGGGTCGCCGGAGCGAGCTCGGTGGCCTGCGTCAACGCCACCAGCGAAGTCTGGAGCTGAACGTGCCCCGGCGCCGAGATGCGGACCCGCCACAGGCCGGCGCTCGGCGCCTGGAGCACGAAGCGGCCGTCGGCATCGCTTTGGGTCGAGGCGACGGCTGGCACTTCCGGCTGGCCTTGTAGCAGCCCGTGTACCACTTCGAACAGCTCCGGCGTCGGCACCAGGTCGACGCGAGCCGCGGCCAACGGACCCATCGCCTCGCTCCAAACCTGTCCCCGGATGGGCACTGTGCTCGGGTCGGTCTGCTTGGCTCGATTCGCATCGATAGCCTCCGCGGCGAGCCGTAGGGAGGGGCCGCTGCAAACGAAGGCCAAGAGAAGCACAGCGCACGTTCTTCGTATCGAGGTTCTTATCGATGGGGTTCGTGTCATCGTCTCTGAAGTCGTCTTCTTTGGTGTCGTCGTCTTTGTCATCGCGATGTGAGCTCGAGGAAAAGCGTTGGGTTTTGGAAGCAGGGCAGTAGGAAGTCAATGCTGGGTTTGAAATGCAGTTCTCTAGATCTAGCCTGAGCTGAAAACACGAGAGACCGGCCGGACTCGGGTCCGGCCGGTCTGTTGAGCAATCCCTAGGGACGACCGCGTTGCAGCGGCGTCCCCTGGACGAAATCCATCATGGGCAGGAGATCGACACTTCGCAGTTGCAGGTGTCGGTGCCGGCACCACCGTCGCAGGCGTCGACGCCGCCACCGCCGGTCAGCGTGTCGTTACCCTCGTTGCCGAGCAGGTAGTCGTCACCGTTGCCGCCCTGGATATTGTCGTTGCCGGCGTCTCCCACCAGCGTATCTCCGCCACCATCGCCACGGATGATGTCGTTGCCTTCGTCGCCGCGAGCGACGTCGTCACCTTCGCCGAGGCAGAGGATGTCGTTGCCGCCATTGGCGTCGACCGTGTCATCGCCACCGAGCGCGTTGACACAGTCACAGATGTTGGTGCCAACCAGCGTATCCGGCCCGTTGGAGCCGGTGATGAAGTTACAGCCGATCAGACAGAGGCATGCCTGCTGTACTGGACGGATTGAAACCTGAGCTTCGCTAGCGGTCGGCAGAACCGTGAACGTGAGGGCGATGGCGAAAACGACTACAAGTGAGCTTCTCATGCTTTCCTCCACTGTCTTGAAGTAGCACTGTCTTTGACGAGACGCTGGCTTGAAACAGCCCTGTCTCGAGATCGAACAGCGTTTGAAATCGGACGTCTTTCCAAATGCACTTCGAACAGAGGTTTACGGTTCACCGAGGCGGTCCTCGGGCACGGCAGAGGAAACGGAGGGCACAGCGGAGCACAGAGACTCCTTTCACGACGGTCGGTCACAACCTCCGCGCGGCACACATCCCCGTTGTGCTCATGTGCCAAGCCGGCGCAGGTCGGATCGGCAGGCGCCCCTTCCTTCCACGAGGCCTTTTCAGGCCTCCTGGGCTTAGCTAGCCCCAGTGATCGCCGCCAGTGATTCCTGCCTATGAACGTCCCAACGCTCGGAAAAGGGGATCAAATTCACCTTCCCCTCAGCGCGAATCCCTGGACTCCCTCGTTGTCGCAGGCTGCAGCACGATGGCGGCTTCCGTTCCACCGGATGAAGGACACTCCAACGTGAAGCCCCAGCCGAACCGTCTGCAGATACGCTGTACCGTGGCTAACCCGATGCCGACGTCCGGCTGCGGTCCGGCAGAGCGCAGCTGGTCGAGGAGACTCTCAGGTGCGCCGACACCGGTGTCGAACACCGCGGCCCGCTCCTCGTCTACCCGTATCAGCACCGACCCGACCACAGTGTGCTGTACGGCATTGCGAGCCAGGTTGGAGAGCGCCACGATCAGCATCGAGGCCGCCGGCCCGACGCCCGGCGCCGCGACCAGCTGCCATGACACCTCGACTCCAGGCTGCGCCAGGCTTCGAGCCTCCTCCACCATGTCTTCGAGCTGATGCTCGAAGGGAGGCAGCTCCGTCACAGTCAACCGGTGCTCTGCGCGGGCCATTGCCAGAAGACTGAGGACCGAGGTGTTCATGCGGCGTAGGCTGCGGCGCAGGCGCTCGAGCCGCTGGCGCGTCACGGTATCGTCGTCATCAGTCGCCTCGACCAAGAGATCAGACACGCCCTGGATGATGGTGATCGGGGTTCGCAGCTCATGGCTCGCTTCGCGCAGAAAACGGCGTTCGAGATCGGCACCCTGGCCAGGGCACTGCAGCGTGCCGGCCACGAGCTGGCGGCTTCAGCCG